>CAMGBT010000018.1 GCA_946011725.1 uncultured Bacteroidales bacterium
GGTAGCCGCCTTGCTGGTAGCCGCCTTGCTGATAGGGACGTGGTTGATAAGGGCGTTGCTCGCCGTCGCCGCCATTTTCGTTATCGAAACGTTGATAGGGGCGGTCAAAGGAACGCCGACGTTCGGCCTCGTCGAAAGCCGCACGTGTGGGAAGCGACCCGATGCGAGGACGTTTTGCTTTCTTTTCTCCTGAAGGGTTGTTACTATCCATATGGTTTTACTTTTGGTTGTTAGAAAAATGAAGTGAGAATCGGCATCTCGCCGAATTGATTAGAAGTGAAACAGTTTTATGGTATAAGTTTATATAATTAATGTTAAAAAAATGACAATGATTATGTGCTGTACCTTAGATTTTTGATCGCGGTTAGTGGTAGCAGCCGGCCATATGATGGCTAGCAGGCGCAAAGGTAGGTATTTTTTTTGAAATATGCAAAATAAGGGCAGAAATTTTTTCATTTTTTGCAGCGCTGCGGTGGGGCGGGGGATAAAGAAAGCGGACAGCGGGGCGGGGGCCTCGCTGTCCGCTTCGGTGGGGTATGGCGGCTTATTTAGCGGCTAAGGGGGAGGGGACTACATAGGTGCGGGCGGAAAGTTCTTGGTCGAGGACGAAGAGGGCTTGGCCGTCGTTGCCGATGAGTTTGAGGCGGTGGATGAGGCGGGCGGCGTTTTCTTCCTCTTCGACTTGTTCGGATACGAACCAATCGAGTTTGCCGCGGGAAGCGTAGTCGTGTTCGGCTTCAGCGAGGGCGTAGAGGTTGTTGATCAGAGCGGTAACTTTCTGCTCGTGAGCCAAGGTGGCTTCGAACACAGCCAGCGGGCCGTCCCATTCGGTGGGGACTTCGGCGATGGGTGAGAGTACCACGCGACCGCCGCGCGAGTTGAGGTAGTTCATGAAGATTTCAGCGTGGGCTTGTTCTTCTTTGAATTGAACTTTGAACCAGTTGGCGAAGCCTTCGTGACCTTCGTTTTCGAAGTACATTGCCATGGAGAGATAGAGGTAAGCCGACCAGAGTTCGGCATTGATTTGGGCGTTGATAGCGTCCTGGAGTTTTGTACTAATCATAACGATAGATTTAAATTTTCAGCTATAACGAACGGCGTGCGGAAATATTGTGCACCTGCGAAAAAAATCGCCATCTAATATTTCAGTTCGGACTGAGATAGTATGTATTTGAACGAATACGAGCGGTCTACCAACGTATGCGAAATAATTACATAGCGCCAAGGCTTACCTCCATGTTTACGGGTAAAATCGGATGCTATGCAGCAGAATGTTTTTGCGGCTTCGGCTTTACTTTTAACATCGGAGTCGTTCATATCTTTTTCCGCTTTAGTTTCGCACATATAGATAGCTTCATCCGTTTCAACTATGAAGTCAGGCTCATAACGTTTTGCGCGGTTGGCCCAATAAATGTGAAACTGGTTACGTGCCGGACGTAGCCATTTGAGAACTTCATCATTATTCTCAAGAATAAAAGCGAAATCCAATTCTGTGGAGCTGTCGAATCGATATTCTGTATAATACGACTTGTGAAATCCTACATATACATATTTCTTTACCAATGATTTGGGCTGAACTATAGGCTCATGGTAGTCGCGAGTACCCCATCCGTTTTTGATGATTTGTTGGTCAACAATTTTGGAGAATGGAAGCACTTTTTTCACTCTGAACTCGCCCGGAATAAAGCTATAATGCTTTTTCATTTGAGCGTAGATATTAGTTGCAATACTTTGCTTGAAAGCATGTACGCGCTCGTTCAAATCATCTACGGAGATTCCGGGGGCATTTTTGCGGATAGCATCAACCGCCTGTGTGGCAAGTTTGTAAAGTAGATCGGATACTTCATCATAATCCACATCATCAAAGTCAATCAGCGCCGCCACTATTTGCTTTATTGCCGGACGTTTCGAGCTGCCTGATTTACCTGCAAACACTTCAAAATCGGAAGCATTGAGCAACCCTTGACGGATTATCTCTCTTCTCAGTTCGGCAAGGTCGTAACCTTCGGAAGTGTCAAGGTCAAAATCATCGAATATAGCCGTGGCAGGTTCTTGTTCCATTGCGATACGTGGAATTGCAATAACGTTGTCGCGGAAATTTTGCAATTGCATATCAACGGCTTTGCGAACTACTGCTATTTGTTGTTCTTTCTCTTCCTCGGCAAACATGCTATCGGTTTGTTGCTGTTGGATTAGCTTAATCGATTCTTCCTCAATCTTTTTACGGTACTCTTCCTTTTCTAAATCGCTGAATGCGGCAACATCTTCAGCAGCAAAGCTTACCAAAGCGAGTTGAACGGCTTTGCCGGCATACATTAGATTTGTTTCCTCTTTCTTTTCGGCTTCGTTACGGGCTTGCCGGATTCTTTGATTGAATAATACATCTGTGATAGTGGTGGTGATTTCCACTTTGCTGTCTTGGTCGCGCTCATCGCGCTCGTCAAGCTCAATATAAGACACGCGTTGGAGAACGGAATTGCCATTGTGAGCCTCCTCGATTACGCGCTGAAAATTGTCGTGGGCTATCACAGTGAGGGTGTCAACATCCTTATTGCCGGTGCGCTGTCCACCGTAGGGCAAGCGAAGACCGCGACCAATTGTTTGTTCAATCAGAATGGCGGCATCAGATGCTCTGAGAGGTATGATTGTATACAAATTATTTACATCCCAACCCTCCTTAAGCATATTTACATGCACCACAATCTCAATCTCATTATCGGGCGATTCAAGCGCTACAAATTGGTTGGAAATTTCGTCGTCATTCTTTGTAGAACTATCAATCTGGAGGATCTTGCCTCGATAAGCACCATGGTAAATGCGGTCGCTCTCCAACAGGTCTTTCACATTCTTGGCATGCGTTATATCGCGGCAGGATACTAAGATAAACGGCTTAACAACCGGAAGATTATTTTGCTTGGCATACAACTCGATAGCTAATTTGGTCCGTTCATGGCAAGTGATTCCATCTTCCAATTTGATAATTTCGATTTCATCGGGTGTATAGTTCTCCTTATTGAAATTTCGAGCCTTGGCGATTGCCGGATTTTTCACATATAGTCCATCATCGAGGGCTTGAGCTAAATTGTATTCGAATACAATGTTTTTGAATGCTTTACCTTTTTCATCGAAAGGCGTAGCGGTCATCTCAAAGCCTAAAATCGGCCGTAGTTCGTTGATTGCCTTCTTCGATGCATCGCCGTGATAACGGTGAGCCTCATCCATTAGAATGACCAAGTCGGGTAGCGAAGCCAAGTAGTCGAAGTAAGATTGGCCGAGGTATTCCGACAGGCGACGCATCCTTGGCGCAAGGGTAGCGCCATTTTTCTTTGAAGTCTTGTTGTCGGTATTGAATTTTGAGATATTGAAAATATTGATTTCAACTTCATCAGTGTCGAACATACCTTTGGCGTTCTGAAGATATGTTTCACCTGTGACGATGTGCGGAGGATTGGCCGCAAATTCACCGATGCCCTTGAATACGTATTTTGAATAAGACGTGTCGCTGAAATCGCGGATTAACTTTTCGTAAAGTGTTAAGTTCGGCGCCAAGACAAAGAAATGGCGAATACCTTTCTTCAGATAGAGATAGGTGATAATTGCTCCCATCAGGCGAGTTTTCCCGATGCCGGTAGCAATAGAAAATGCCAATGAAGGGAAATCGCGCTCGAAGTCTTTCACTGTAGGCACAATTCGCTTTACGCCGTCAAGCTCTTTGGCAATGAACTCTTTAAACTCCTCTTGTTCCGTGGATGGTTTCTTAAGTGAGAGTGTATCTACCAATTGAGCACTCAGGTCTAAGGCCTCGGCCAAAGGCTTGCGCAGCGACAGTCGCTGGCGTATGTAATTTACTTTAGAATCCATTGTAGTTAATCAAATAACGATGGCATATCCGTTGACTTGGAGCGTGGTGCCGATTTTGGCTGGATATCAGCAGTCGGAAGTGGTAGTTCGTCGATTACCTCTTCAGGTTCATCATCAATTTCCGGCACGGAGATTATATTGAGCGAATAGTCATCGCGGTCGAATTCGCAAGTGTCCAGTAGCACCTTCGGAATCTTTTTGATGGTGATGTTTGAAAATCGGTTGCGACACTCCGATTGGAATTTGGAGCAGCAGATAAGTAGAGATTCATCCTCGCCCATTTGCTGATGGATTGATTCCAGCCACTCCACGGTGATAAGCTGAGTGGTGGTGAAGATAAAATCGTGTTCGGTGCTGTGACCTTGCTTCCAATACATATCCGCATCAGGTTTGTAAGTGAAGCCTTGGTGTTTGGCCATAGCAGCGGCAAGCATATCGGCGTTATACTCCTTGTTGATAACGAGGTTGCCATACTTGTCGTGGTTGAGCAAACTCGGCGCTAACTCGTAGAACTTAAATCCGCCGCCACCGCGCCAATTCAGTTGAGGTGTCATACCACTTGTATCTGAGCCTGAGATAACATTCTTCAGTCGGACAAAACAATGTGTGAATGCATGATTACCTAATTCAATACCAATCCATCTACGCCTCATTTTGTGAGCGACAGCAGCGGTAGAGCCGCTACCAAGAAAGCTATCAAGCACGATGTCGCCAGGC
The DNA here is from genome assembly GCA_946011725.1 of uncultured Bacteroidales bacterium. Classification (GTDB taxonomy): domain Bacteria; phylum Bacteroidota; class Bacteroidia; order Bacteroidales; family Muribaculaceae; genus CAG-873. The sequence continues at coordinate 4,579 of CAMGBT010000018.1, forward strand.
TTTGTGAATAAAGATAACACGCGAAATATAAGAGCTTCCGGTTTTTTCGATGTCGGAAATTCCACACCTCCTTCGTTTTGTGTATTTTGGAAATCAATATCATCCCAAAAATCACACAAAAGCATACCAATATCTTCAGTTATATCGCGATTCCATACTACAGACTGAATGGAGCTACTTAAAGTAGTTAGCATCCTACCATTATAAAACAGGTCTTCTTTCTTACCATCTTTTGAAGGGAATCTAACAACTTCATTAGGATGAGCCAATGAAAACGCTTTAGCTTCATTGTTCTTGTGCGATTGCGTAGTGCATATTAAGTCCTTGTTCTTCAGATAGAATTGTCTAAACTTTGAGTCAGACATAGACAAATCTTTTAATGTTGACCCTTTTGGTAAAATGCCATTAGCAATGAGCGTTGTAAGAAGATTTTGAAGCTGGATTCTGCCGTCTTGATTGGTGATTATATACGAATAATGGGTATCGTAGGATGATCTTTTGACGTATTGAGGGTATATTTCTAATTTTTCAGACTTTTTGTATACGAGCATTAAGTCTTTTTGCTTGATGATCGTTTTATAGCGATTCTTGGTTTTAACGCCACTTGGCGTTGATGAGCGAATCGCTATAGTAGCGATGAAATTGTCGCGACCGAACACTTCATCGCAGATGACTTTGGCGTAATGGACTTCGCAATCGTCCAAGTGCATACACATTACACCATCATCGCTTAGTAGTTTGTGTAGCGATTGAAGTCGCTGATACATCAGATTAATCCATATCGAATGTTCCAAATTATCGTCATAATTTTCGAACATTGCACCTGTGTTATATGGCGGGTCGATGTAGATGCATTTGATTTGGCCGGCGAAGTCTTGTTCGAGGGCACGGAGGGCGAGCAGGTTGTCGCCGTGGATAAGCATATTGCCCGGCCAAGGGCGACCGTTGGCGAGTGTACCGGTTTCGACTTGGCCAAAACCATACTCGCGGTTCTCAAGCAGTATACGCGGCTCCACCGCAAGAGTGTCCTCACCCTTGCCAACCCACGTCAACTCTAATTTCTGTGTCTTATTCATTGCCAATCTTTAAGTCCATAAAATTCAAAGAAATTAGATATTTACCTAATTCCGGATAATTCGGATATAGTATCTTTGAGAAAAAATCATTTAGTGCTGGTTCGACCCATCTTTCTGCGCCTTGTGGAGGTGTTAATCCACAATCGAGGTAGTCGATATAATCATCAGCTAAAAAGAATTCAGTTGTCAACTCGTATAGAAATGCAAAATGTATAGAAGATAAAAATGTCATACATCTTGACATTGAATTGAGTAATCCTGTTGTATATCGTTGTTCTCTTAAAGCGCACGAGGTGTTATTAAATGAGAAATTGTCAAATGTATTGTAGTGAAGGTTGTCATTACAAAAATTTCGAATACGGTTGTTTAAAGAATCTTTTTCGGATGAGTCTAATTTCAAGATTTTGACAATTTGAGGAAAAGTAGATTTTATGAGATTGAATTCTTTTTGTGGATGTTCTCGCATTAATTGCTCAGATGAATCAAACCATTTCTTTAGTTTCTCTAATAACGTATTTTGTGATTCATTATTTTTATTATTCTGTATTATGATTGACTGATATGTATCAATTATGATAGCATCACTATATTTGCGTACCAATGCAAATGCATCATTGATATGCCCTAAATTGAGTAGTGAAATAATTGATCTTATTGAGTTTCTTAGTGAAGTAAAGATTATAGCAGGTGCGATTATAAGCTTCGTGCTTATAATAATATGGTTAATGTATTTTAGGGATGTTGTAGATAGCGCATCATAGAAGTCATAAATGACTTCTAACTGCCTAAATACAAAATGATTTGCATACCAATCTATTTGATGTAGTAATGGCTTTTGTGTAAATGGGGCGCTGCTATTTGTATTCATACAATATTCCAATGGAAGGTTAGTAATTTGGTTTGCTCGATTTTTTGGGCGAGCATGGCTTCGATTTTTGTTAGCAGTGATTCTTTTTTGGCGTCGACCTCGTCTTGGGCTTGGTAGAGGCTGAGGCGTTTTTCGCTGCGGCGCTTTTCCAAGTCTTTGATAATACGTTGGATGCGAACTTTCTCTTCCAGGCGCGAGGCTTTTTTGCTTTCGCTTCGGCGCAGTTTGATTTCGGCATCGATGTCGCGCAATTCTTTTTCAAGGCCGGATTTGATGTCGTGCGCCCAATTGTCGAGCTTGTCGATTTCTTCCTCGAAGAATTTATTATTTCGTTCAGCGTTTGATTGGGCGATTTCGGCTCGTTGGGCGGATATAGCATCGGCGATTGCGGTGGCAAATTTGTCGGCTAATTCCACATTCAGAGGTTGGTCGCTTCCGGAAAGGCGCATCATATATTCAGCGATGTCGGGCGGTACGATTTCGCCCTTATCGGTGATGCATCCATAAAGGAGGATATCTTCTTTCTCAAAAGAGTTTATGGTGAGCAAATCCACTGTCATCCAGCCGCTTGTCCCGACCATTTTTTTGATGAACGATACATTCAAAGGTGAATTAGTATAGTCAAATGTAACGGCTGAGATTGTGGCAGGCGATTCGCGCAGGTCGGTGAGCATATATTGCGCAATAGGATCGCCAATGCGATATGGACGCTCGCCATCGGATAACGAAGCGGTGCGACGTTGGTCGGAGGTGATGAGTTTGTATTGTCCGAGGAATTGGTTGTACCACGTTACCGTGCCATTGCTAATACATTTGTGGACGGTGAATGAATGTTGCTCATCATTAAATTTTGCGGAGCGGGCGAAGTAGTGTCGAGTGAGCTGCCAGAAAATATCTTCAAAGAGGTTGAGCTTCTCTTTTGTAATCAAGAGGTCGGAACGTAATTTTTCCTTTACAAACTCGTCGAAGTTTTCGAGCAAAGTGGTTCGAGCTTTCAGCATCTTGTCGGAAATTTGTTGCTGAAGTTCTTCTTGCAGTTTGTCAAATGCTTGTTGGATTTCTTTTGGCGAGCGGCAGAGCTGATAAATCTGTGCGATGCGTTTCTCAAAATCAACGCCATTGCCAATAGCGCCGAGGACCTCGTCGGAGGCGCCAAACACACCACTAAATAGTTGAAATTTTTGGTCGAGCAGTTCGTATACGCGCACATCTGCAGCGTTATCCTTGTTAAGGAAGTTAATCACCACCACGTCGAAGTTCTGGCCGTAGCGGTGGCAACGGCCAATGCGCTGTTCGATGCGTTGAGGGTTCCAAGGCATATCATAGTTGACCACGAGGGAGCAGAACTGCAAGTTGATGCCTTCAGCCGCCGCTTCGGTGGCCAGCATTATAGTGGCTTCATCGCGGAAGTACTCAACGATGGCAGCGCGTTTGTCGGCAGCTGTCGAACCGGTGATTTTTGTAGTGCCTTTGTACTTTTCTTTCCACGCTTTATAGATGGCGGTAGAGAGTTTGTCGGAGTTTGAGCCGTTGAATAGCACCACTTTACCTTTGTAACCGCGTTTTTCGAGCAGTTCAAACAAGAAATCTTGGGTGCGACGCGATTCGGTGAAGATAAGCGCTTTTTTGGGTGCGCCGAGTTCCTGCAGTTGTGCAAATCCTTGTTTTAAACCTTCGAATAGTTGCTCGGCTTTGGAGTTGCGTTTAATTTTGAAAGCAAGGTCGCGGAATTTTTCGAGGTCAGCGATTTCACGTTTTACACATTCGATGTCTTCCGGTGTGAGAGGTTCATCTTCTTTTGTGCCGAGATTTTCATCTTCTTCCTCATCAAGCCACTCATCGGTTTCGCTTTCGTAAGCCTCATAATCGAGACAAAACGAATTATCTTCAACTGCATTTTCGTTTTGGCAACTTATCATATCGGAAAGCTTATCGATAAGTGCGCAAAGCGTGCCATAGATGGCGTAAGTGGATGATGCAAGCAACTTACGCAGAATCAGGGTCATCAACTGGCGCTGGCTATTTGGAAGCGCGTATAGTTTAGGCCGTTGCAGATAGTCTGAGACAAGATCGTAGAGTTCTTGCTCTTGCTTTGTGGGGAAAAACTCTTGCAAAATAGCGATACGCTTGGTGTACCGAACATATTCCAAGACCTGACGGCGAAGCGTTCGTTTGCAAAGCGGGGTAAGGCGCCGGCGCAAGTTCTCGTAGTCGGTTTGTTCCAAATTGTGATTATACTGCAATTTAAAACTTTTCAAATCGCCAAAAGCATATTCGTCAATTATACTTGTAAGACCAAATAACTCTAAAATCGAGTTTTGCAGAGGTGTGGCAGTCAACAAAATCTTCTTCCTTTCGGCGAGCGCGGATTTAATGCTGTTCGCGATTTTGTTGTTTGCTTTATAAACATTTCGAAGACGGTGAGCTTCATCAATGACCACTAAGTCCCATTTGGTCTGTTTGAGATAAGGCGCTTTGGTTCGAGCGTATTGATATGAACAGATTACGATTTCTGCACAGTCAAACGGATTGAGATTGCCACGTTCTATATAGCTATTGAATGTCTTCGACTCAAGAATTCGTGATGGCAAGAAAAACTTTTCATAAAGTTCGGCGGCCCATTGCTTGCGGATGTTAGCCGGTGCAATGATAAGCAAGTGCCGTCTGTGCTCAGCCCAAAACTGCGATAGAATAATGCCGGCCTCAATCGTTTTGCCCAATCCTACCTCATCAGCAAGAATCGCGCCCTTTGACAACGGTGATTTGAAAGCGAACAATGCCGCATCGATTTGATGAGGCGTAAGATCCACTTGGGCATCCTGAAGAGATGCCGTAAGCTTACCTAAATCGTTTGCAGGCAAACTGCGTGTCAACCAATAGGCAAAATATTTGGCTTGGGGCGTACTAATATTCATATCATTGAAGAAAGCCGCAGAGGCTCACCTACTGCAAAGTTACAAAAAATAGAACAAATACACAATAGCGACGTTTTTAATTTCGCAGAATTTGACAATATTTCGCGAGCTGCGGGGGATTAATATAAAAAGAGCAAGCCGCCATAAATCCAAGATTTACAGCGGCTTACTTGCTTGCTTTTGCTTAGTCGGGGTGACTTGACTCGAACAAGCGACCTCACGCCCCCCAGACGCGTACTCTAACCAACTGAGCTACACCCCGTCTGTTTTTCAAAAGCGATGCAAAGTTAGGGACTTTTTTTGGACTGTGCAAATTTTTTGGCAAAAAAATTGCGAAAAAGTTGAATTTTTTATTTTTCGCGAAAATTCACATTATTATATATAAAAAGATTTGCCTATGTCGGGGAAAATTACTAACTTTGTAGTCTGAAATTAAAAGTAACACGAATAAAAAATGTCTCAAGCAACCGAGAATTACGATGCAAATAAGATCCAGGTGCTGGAAGGCTTGGAGGCGGTGCGCAAGCGCCCGGCCATGTACATTGGCGACATCTCCGAGAAGGGTCTCCATCATCTGGTGTATGAAGTCGTAGACAATTCTATCGACGAGGCCTTGGCCGGCTTCGCCAGAAATATTGATGTAACTATTAATGAGGATAACTCAATCACCGTAGTGGATGATGGCCGCGGTATTCCGGTGGACATGCACGAGAAGGAGCACAAGAGTGCTCTCGAGGTGGTGCTGACGGTGCTGCATGCCGGCGGTAAGTTCGACAAGGGTTCGTACAAGGTGTCGGGCGGTCTGCACGGTGTGGGTGTGTCGTGTGTGAATGCGCTCTCCACCTATCTGCGCGCCGAGGTGCACCGCAATGGCAAGGCTTACATGCAGGAGTATTCGCAGGGTAAGCCCACTTGCGAGTTGCAAGTGATCGGCGAAAGCGATCACACCGGTACGATGATTACCTTCAAGCCCGATGGCAGCATCTTCACCACCACGGTGTATGATTACAACACGCTGGCCACTCGCCTGCGCCACTTAGCTTACCTTAACGCCGGCATCCGCCTGAGTTTGACCGACTTGCGCAACCGCGATTCGCAGGGCGAACCCATGCGCGAGGTGTTCTTCTCCGAATGTGGCCTGCGCGACTTCGTGGAGTACATCGACTCCAACAAGGAATCGCTCATCAACGATGTGATTGACCTCAACACCGAGCGCCAAGGCATCCCGGTGGAGGTGGCTCTCACATATAATAATACTTACAACGAGAACATCTACTCGTTTGTCAACAATATCAACACCATCGAGGGCGGTACGCACCTCACCGGCTTCCGTCGCGGCCTCACCATGACTTTGAAGAAGTATGCCGAGGACAACAATCTGCTGAAGAATGCCAAGGTGGAAATCGCTTCCGACGACTTCCGCGAAGGCCTCACCGCCGTTATCTCGGTGAAGGTGCTCGAGCCGCAGTTTGAGGGCCAAACCAAGACCAAGTTGGGCAACAACGAGGTGATGGGCGCGGTGCAAGTGGCTGTGAGCGAAGCACTTCGCATCTATCTCGAGGAGCACCCCAAGGAAGCGAAGATTATCGTGGAGAAGGTGGTATTGGCTGCGCAAGCGCGCCATGCCGCCCGCAACGCCCGCGAGAAAGTGCTGCGCAAATCGCCGCTGTGGAGCGGCGGCCTGCCCGGCAAATTGGCCGACTGCTCATCGCGCACGGCCGAGGACTGCGAACTCTTCCTGGTCGAAGGTGATTCGGCAGGTGGTACCGCCAAGAAAGGTCGCGATCGTCGCTTCCAAGCCATCCTGCCGCTGCGTGGTAAGATCCTCAATGTGGAGAAAGCCATGGAGCACCGCATTTTCGAGAACGAAGAAATCACCAACCTGTTCCGCGCTTTGCGCGTCACCATCGGCACCGAGGACGACCCCAAGGCGCTGAACCTGAGCAAGTTGGCTTATCACAAGATCATCATCATGACCGATGCCGATGTGGACGGTTCGCACATCGCCACTCTGCTGATGACCTTCTTCTTCCGCCGTATGCGTGCCGTAATCGAGCACGGCTACCTCTACTTGGCCACCCCGCCGCTGTACAAGTGCAAATGCGGCAAGGCCGAGGAATATTGCTGGACCGACCAGCAGGTGCAGTCGTTCATCGACTCGCACGCCGGCAAAACCACCATCACCCGCTATAAAGGTCTTGGTGAGATGAGCGATGTGGAGCTGCGCGACACCACCATGAGCCCCGAGCACCGCATCCTCAAGCAGGTGAACATCAGCGATGCTGCCGAGGCCGACCGCATCTTCTCCATGCTCATGGGCGAAGACGTGGGACCCCGCCGCGACTTCATCGAAGCGCATGCCACCTACGCTAATATCGACGCATAATTAACTTACACTCAACAACTTACCATTACGCTATGGCTCGCAAAAATCAATCCTCCGCTCGACTGGCCGAAATCCGCAACGCCATCGACGCTTTCGTAGCCTCGCCTTCGGTGCCCGTGTTCAACTACAAGCAAGTGGCCTCGGCCATCAGCATCGACAACCAAAGCCAGCTGCGCACGGTGGCGCTCTATTTGGCTGAATTAGCCTTCGACGGCAAGCTTCTTGAGGTGGGGCCCGGCCAGTACAAGTCGCCCACGCGTGCGGTGACCGCTCTGGGCACCTTTGTGCGCCTGCGCAATGGTAAGAACTCCGTGATTATCGACGACGACGGCTCGGCCATCTTCGTGGCCGAACGCAATTCGATGCACGCGCTCAACGGCGACCGCGTCAGCGTCACTATCGCCGCGCACGTCAAAGGCCGCGAACCAGAAGCCATCGTCAACGAAATCATCGAGAAAAAAGAGCAAACCTTCATAGGCACTCTGCGCGTGGAGCGCCATATCGCCACCCTCATCCCCGACTCCAAATTCTTGGCCACCGACATCATCATCCCCCGGGCCAAGTTGCACGGCGGCACCACCGGCGACAAGGCCGTGGTGGAGATTGTGGACTGGCCGGCGGATGCCAACTGCCCCACCGGTCGGGTGATTGACATCCTGGGCAAGACCGGCGAGAACAACGCCGAGATGCACGCCATCTTGGCCGAGTACGGCTTGCCATACAAATATCCCGCCGCCGTGGAGAAGGCAGCCGACAGAATCCCCGATGCGATCCCGCAGGAGGAGATCGACCGCCGCATCGACATGCGCTCGGTGACCACTTTCACCATCGACCCGCACGATGCCAAGGACTTCGACGACGCGCTGTCGATTCGCTCCGTGGGCGAGGGCCAGTGGGAAGTGGGCGTGCACATTGCCGACGTCACCTACTACGTGAAGCCCGGGTCGATTATCGACCGCGAGGCCGAGGACCGCGCCACATCGGTGTATCTGGTCGATCGCACCGTGCCGATGCTGCCCGAGCGCCTGTGCAACGGCATCTGCTCGCTGCGCCCAAACGAGGACAAGCTCACCTTCTCGGTGCTCTTCCGCATCGACGACAAGGGCAAGGTGCTCAGCTCGCAAATCGCCCGCACGGTGATTCGCTCCGACCGCCGCTTCGCCTACGAAGAAGCGCAGCAGGTGATTGAGACCGGCACCGGCGACCTCGCCGAGGAAATCCTCACCCTCGACCGCTTGGCCAAAATCCTGCGCCAACAGCGCATGGAGAACGGTTCGATGGAGTTCGACCGCGTGGAAGTGCGCTTCGACATCGACGAAACCGGCCACCCCACCGGCGTGTACTTCAAGGAGTCGAAAGACGCTAACAAGCTCATCGAGGAGTTCATGCTGCTGGCCAACCGCACCGTGGCCGCCTTCGTGGGTCAGGTGCAAGGGCGCAAGAAGGCCAAGGCGTTCGTGTACCGCGTGCACGACTGCCCCGACCCCGAGCGGTTGGAAAACCTTGCCACCATCTCGCGCACCTTCGGCTACCGCATCAAATCGCAAGGTAACCCGCAGGACGTCAACCGCTCCATCAACAAGATGCTCACCGAGGTCAAAGGCCGCGGCGAAGAAAACTTCCTCTCCATCCTTGCCATCCGCTCCATGGCCAAGGCCATCTACACCACCGTCAACATCGGCCACTACGGCCTGGGCTTCGAGTACTACACTCACTTCACCTCGCCCATCCGCCGCTACCCCGACATGCTGGTGCACCGCCTGTTGGAGCGCTACCTGGCCGGCGGCCGCACCGTCAGCGCCGAAAAGCTCGAGGACCTGTGCAAACATTGCTCCGACCAAGAGCAGTTGGCCGCCAACGCCGAGCGCGCCTCGATCAAGTACAAGCAAGTGGAGTATATGAACGACCACCTCGGCCAAGTATACGCCGGCACCATCTCCGGCGTGACCGAATGGGGCCTCTACGTGGAAATTGACGAGAACAAGTGCGAAGGCTTGGTGCCCATGCGCGACCTCGACGACGATTTCTACGACTTCGATGAAAAGAACTACTGCTTGGTGGGCCGCCGTCGCAACACTCGCTACCGCCTGGGCGACCCGGTGCAAATCCAAGTGGCTCGCTGCAACCTCGACCGCAAGCAGCTCGACTTCCTGCTGGTCGATGACCGCCATCCCGCCCGCTCGCTCGAACGCCTCGGCGCGCCCGCTCCGGCCAACGCCGCCCGTCGCCCTGAGAAAAAAGGCAAAGCCAAATACTCCAAATCATCCAAACCGGCCAAGGCCTCCAAGGCGGGCAAATCCAAATCTAATAAACCATCCAAATCAGCCAAGTCGCACAAGCGTAAATAACCCATCACATGGCTACCACATTTATTGAAATAGACGGCTTACGCCTCACCGCTTACCACGGTGTGTATGAGCGCGAACGCCGTGTTGGCAACGAGTTTGAGGTGTCGTTGCGTCTATTCTACGACGCAGCGCGTGCTATGGTCTCCGATAACGAAGCCGCTGCCCTGAATTATGCCGATGTAATCGAAGTGGTGCAAGAAACCATGGCCGAGCCGTGTGCACTGTTGGAACATGCCGCTTCGAACATCCGCAACGCCCTCCAACGGCGCTTCCAAATCATCCGCGCCGGCCGAGTGACAGTAAGCAAGCTCCATCCGCCGGTGAATGCGGTATTGAACCGCGTGTCGTTCACGGTGGAATGGTGATCCACGGCCCTGTAGTTCAACGGATAGAATAGAGGTTTCCTAAACCTTAGATCCGGGTTCGATTCCCGGCGGGGCTACATGAAAAAAACGCGCCAATTGGCGCGTTTTTTGTTATGGTTTGTGGAGGATCTTTTCCACCGTGGGTGGGGCGGCGAAGTAGGCTATGATGATGCCGATCCAGTCGGCCAGCAGGTCCACGTAGTCGCTGGGACGGTCGATGGGCAGCAGGCCTTGCACCACTTCATCCACCACGGCGAAGACGGCTACGGCCATCACCACTCGCCACACGGTGCGGCGGCCGAGGCGTGCACAGCGGTCGCGCCGCTTGCAGTCGAAGATCACTGCGCCGCAGAGGCCGCCGAAGAGCACCGCGTGGATGAGCTTGTCGAGGTAGGGGATGGGCGGCAGATTGCTCGGCTCGATGTCGGCGGGAAGCCAGGTGGCGTAGAGCACCACCGCCAGGGTCAGCAGCGAGGGCCAGAATTGAAGTAGCCGTCGGCGCAGCATGGGTTATTCGCCGAAGATTTTGGCCACGTCGGCTTTGAGCTCGTCGCCCTGTTTGTCGCGGGAGATGATGGTGCCGTCGGGGGCGATAATCAGGATGCAGGGGATGCCTTGGATGCCGTAGAGGTCGGTGGGGATAGTTTGGGCGTCGATGATGCAGGGCCAGGGGAGTTCGTGGCTCACGATGGCTTGGCGAGTGGCGTCGGGCTCATCCCACACTGCCACGCCGAGCACGTCCACGCCGCGGTCGTGGTATTGGGCGTAGATCTCTTTGAGCACCGCAAGTTGGCGCATGCAAGGGCCGCACCAACTGGCCCAGAAGTCCACGATCAGATAGTGGCCGTCGCGGCCCACGTAGTCGCTGAGCTTTTGGCCGTTGATTTCAAAATCGGTGTAGTGGCAACCTTCGGAAGTGGCGGCTTTGCGCTCGATGGATGCGATGGCGTTCTGCACGCGTTGCGATTGGCCGAGCGAGGGCTCGAGAGCGATGTAGCGGTTGATTTCGTCCATTTCCATGCTGCTGACGTTGCCGCAGAACAGGTAGTAGCCGATCAGGTTGTGGATGTTTTCGTCCGTAAACTTGGTGACGGCTTCGTTGTAGCGGTTGTACACGTCTTCTTGCTGCTCTTCAGAGGTAGCGGAGCGGTATTCAGCCACTAAGGGGGTGAGGACGGTGGTTTCAAACTCTACCATGCGGTCGTTGAGCGCGGTGCCCGAGGCGGTGCCCTCCTCATCGATGGCGATGGTGCCTTCTTCGAGGAAGAAGACGGCGCGACGGTTGCCGTCGATCACCAAGCGAGCCACGACGGCCTGAGGCAGTTGGCCTTCGAAGCACAGTTGGGCATTTTCCACCAGCGCGGAATCCAGTTTGGCACCGTTGTCATAATTGGTGAGGTAAGCCATAGCGCCTTCGTCGTCAACGCTCAGCGCCACATTTACTTGGTAAGAGAAAGCGGAGGCAGCCATAGCCACGGCCAGCGCCCCCAAAGAGAGTAATTTCCTAAGCATAATCAAAAATTTTAAACACTGCGGCAAAGTTACCAAAAAAAAGCGAGATATGCAAGCGGCAGCTACTTCGTTAAAGCTCAGAGCCGAAACAAAAAGGTGGACGGCGGGGTAGGTGGCTTTTTTATAACAGCTCTAAGCTTTAGCGAGGCGGCTGGCTTGGTGGGTTGGATATTAAGAAGTGTTAAAAGTGGGGGGGGGTAGTTAAATATAATTAATTGCTTTGGTGGAATGGGGGCGGTGTTGTATCTTTGCGGCCACGTTGCGGCAATGTGGCCGGACCTTGTTTCTTTGCCCCGGTTTTTGGGGCTATGAGGAGTTTAACATATTAATTTGAAATCGATCAGACACACATATAATACTATAGTGAGCAGAGTCGTGATGCAGGCGATAATGGTGATTGGTTTGGCTGTGGCTTTTGATGCTGCGGCTCAGCAACGGTCGTTGCCGTCGTATATCGTGTTGGAGCACTTTGCGCCGGAGGTGACGCTGTCGGTGTCGGATTCCACATTCTATGAGCGCTCGGCCGGGATTGTGTTCCCGGTGAACTCGTGGGCGATGCCATCGGATACCACGTGGCTGGAGGAACTGCACAGCTACTGGTTGCCGCTGTTGCAGGCCGATGGTTGGGCGCTAAGCCGTGTGGAACTGCGCGGTGCTGCCTCGCCCGAAGGCCCGTATGAGTGGAACGAAACGCTGAGCCGCAACCGTCTGAACACATTAATATATTATATAGGCTTGGAGCCGGACGAGGCGTCGGTCACCGCAGAGGACTATCCCGGTTTGGTGCACCGCATGCGGCGCGCGGGCGACCGCGACTACGCGCGCGTGGCGCAGATTGTGAGCCAAAATGACGATGCGCGCCGCATCAAGCAGCGCTTGCAGAGCGATGCGGAGCTATGGCAGCGCATCCTGCACGTGTACTTCCCCGAACTGCGCACCGCGCGACTGATGCTGTACTTCACCAAGCCGTTGGAGCGGTTTTACTCGCACGTGGGCTTATTGCCGCCCGCTCCGCCCTTTACTGCAAAAACAGCTGTGTATGAGCCTTTTAAACCATTATCGAGATACATTGTGAACCCGCCCATGATAGCGTTGTCGACCAACTTGGCCGCCTACGGCCTGTGCTTGGACAACTTTGGCTGGGCGCCGATGCCTAACATCTCTGTGGAGTACTTCCCACGCGGGCGCAACTGGTCGTTTATGGGCACATTCACCTTCCCTTACTTTCATCGTTGGAATCAAAACGAATTCTTCCAAATTCGCGACTACACCCTTGCTGCGCGGCGTTATTTCCCGCGGCAAGGCGAACTGTATACAGGCCTGTACGCGGGCGCATACGCGCAGGTGAACAAGTACGGCATCGGCCTCGGGCCCGACAAGGGCTGGCAGGGCGAAGGGTGGGGCGTGGGCCTCGCCGCCGGTTGGGCCACACGTCTGGGTGACAGCGGCTGGCGCATTGACCTCGGCTTGCAAGCCGGTTTCTATCAAACCAAATACGACCCATACGTCTACGGCAACCCCGTCACCGGCACTATCGATGGCGACTATTACTACGACTACATCGGCCCGGTGAACCAATTCCGCAAGCGCAACCACCGCTTGAGTTGGTTCGGCCCCACGATGCTGCGCATCGCCATCAGTTACGATTTGCTTTACCACCGCACGCCCTCCGGTGCCACCTTCCGCAGAAAGGAGGTGATGCCATGAGTGCCATGCGCATGTTCGGGCCGCTCGCTGCCGTGATGATGGCTGCCAGCTCGTGCACCATCGAGCCGCCGCTGCACCTGCCGGCGGAGACCGTGGTGGTGGACCTGCCCATCGTCATCACCGACTTGGAAGTGGTGTGGGACACCGATGTCGACTGGCAGAGCGAGTGGTTCTACACCTGGGAGCAGGAGGATATCGACCGCTGGGGCGAACTGGCATACCCCGTGCCGCGCAGCTACGAAGTGCGGCGCTACTACCTGGGCGAGCAACCCGGCGCGCCGCACACCACGGTCGACGGCACCACCTTGCTCAACACCACCTACCGCAGCCGCTACAACTTCGGCTACTACGACCTGCTGGCATGGAGCAACATCTACTCCGAAGACCAAACGCAAGTGGTGGTCATCGACGATTCCAACCTCGACTACGTGTGGGCCACCACCACGCGCAGCCGCTACCCGCTCAGCATCCCCGCGCTCAAGGACCAGCCGCTGCCGCACAACCATCCCGAAATCTTCTACTCCGCTTACGAGCAGGACATCCACATCAGTCACGATCCCGCTGATTACGACTACTTCGACCAGGCGGAGAACGTGTGGGTGAAGCGCTTGAAGTGCGAGATGCAGCCGCTGGTCTACATCTACTTGGTGCAAGTGGTGGTGCGCAACAATGTCGACGGCCTGATTGTGGGTCCGTCGCAGTCGACGGTGCTCAGCGGCGTGGCCTCCGGGGTGAACGTGACCACCGGCGCCACCGTGCACGAATCCACCAACGTAATCTTCGACATGCGCATGAAGACCGATTTGCCCTACCGCGACGGCGTGCGCGCCGACATCATGGGCGGCAAACTCACCACCTTCGGCCTGTGCGACATGCCCTCGTGGAGCGCGAGCCGCGGCAAGAGTTTCGCCGGTCGCGCCGATGTCGACAACTATCTGATGTTAGGCCTGCATTTCAGCAACGGTGCCGACTCCACCTACACCTACGAAGTGACCGACCAACTGCGTCGCCAGCCCCACGGCGGCATCATCACCATCGAAATCGCGGCCGACACCATCACTGTGCCTGTCTCCCCCGGCGGCGGTGGCGGCGGTTCGATGTTCGACCCCAACGTCAACCCCTACGAGCCCGAAGAACCAACCGAAATAGAAATATAAAAACACATTAAATATACACCAAAATGAGAATTAAGAATTTAATACTAATTTTGACGGGCGCTGCCACCTTGGCAAGCTGTGCCGGCCACGATGTCCTCAGCGATGAAGACCTCCGCGGCGAGCGCGCTGACCAAGTGATGGCTTTCAGTGTGCTGTCGTCGAACCTCGGCCGCGCCACCGCCATGGAAGCGGCCGGACACACTGACTTTGGCGTCTTTGGCTACAAAGGCACCAACGGATACTGGGCGCCCAAAAACCCCGGCGACTTGGTGATGCAAAACTACCAAGTGAAATACGGCGAGAGCGAAGTGTACGGCTCGCGCTGGTACTACGAAGGCGCCCGCCCCGGCCAGATCCTCAAGTATTGGGACTATTCCAAACCCTCGCACTACTTTGCTGCCTACACACCATATAACGAGAGTAGCTCGTTCTCGGTTTTGCCAAATATTCCACTGGACGGCACGTATAATTTCAGCATCACACTGAATGGACTGAAGGCATTCTACCACGTGAACGAGCGCGACGACAAGGAAGCCATGTGCGCCGCCACCAAAGTTGACAAGGCCGACTATGGTCAGGAAGTGCCGCTCACGTTCCACCATCTCAACGCCATCATCCAACTTGCCTTCCGCAGCAACATCCCCGGCTACACCGTGGAACTGCTCGACCTCGTGCCCGAAGACGTTACGGTCAAGACCGGCGAGGGCGAGGGCCAAACCACCGCGGCGGCTCGCGGCGTGCAGCTTACTCCCGCCACCGAAACGGCCGCCAATAAGCCCATTAGCTGGGCATCCGGCACCGCTTACCCCCAATCATCGCCTACCGATAACTATATCACCTCGGCGCAGATGACTGTGAGCCAATTGTTTAGCCCTTTAGCTACTGTGGCCGTGTCCAACGCCACTTTCACCGATTCCAACCTTGAGTTTGCGCTCGACGACACCGATGCCGCCGTGAAGACGTTCCCCATCAGCGCCGCTTCGGACTACACCCCGCTCAAGAGCCAATTCTATGCCCTGCCGCAAGACCCGCACCATGCCGAATCGAGGCGTGAAACCAGTTTCACCGTGCACGTCACCTACCGCCTCATCCCCAACGATGGCGCGGCGCCGACCACGGTGTACGATGCGCGCGTGTTCATCCCGGCCGACAAGTGCGCGTGGACCTTCGGCAAGCGCTACCTCTACCGCTTCACCATCACCACCGGCTCAACCGGCGTGACCAATCCCTGCACGCCGGTCTACGACGACGGCAACACGCCGCTACCCTACGTCGACCCGCGCGACCCGCGAGTGCCTACCAATAAGGCGCTGCTGCCGATAGTGTTCGACGGCGTCACCGTCAACAGCTACACCACCGAAACAATCCATTACGAAAATATCAACTAACAACCAAATAATCAATTATTAACCACTAAAAAACAAAAGGTATGAACAAATTTAATCTTTTGCTCTTAGCCGGCGCCGCCGCCCTCGCCAGCTGCGCCAGCGAAGATGTCATCAACAGCGGTGACATCAACGCCCCCTCCGCCGAAGGCAAGGCCATGTCCTTCAGCATGCTGACCGGCAACATGAGCCGCGGCACTTCTGCAATGGAAACCTCCGGCCACAAAGACTTCGGCGTGTTCGCCTACAAAGGCACCGACCTTGTAATGGACAATTACTGGGTGCAGTATCTCACCACTTCCACCGGCACCACCTGGGGTGATGGCAGCAACTCAGTAAATGGCAAATCCTATTGGGTGTATGAAACCCTCACCGGCCACAAACAGGACGGCACTCCGCAAACACAAGTGCTCAAATACTGGGACTACTCCTTCGACAACCACACTTTCGTAGCCTATACCCCGTACAACAACGACGCATCCTTTCGCACTCTGTACGAAACCGGTACCCCGACCCTCCACATCCTCGGCGCAAACAGCTTCTGGACCATGGCTGATCGCGATGATAACGAAGCCATGTGGGCTAAAACCACTGTTGCCAAAGATGACTATAGCAAAGATGTTGCCCTCAACTTCAACCACCTCAACGCTGTGATCAAGCTCGCCTTCCGCAGCAACATCCCCGGCTACACCGTGAAAATCAAGAACCTGACCGGTACTAACCCCGGTGTGCAACTCACCCCGGCTACAGTTGCTCAAGCATCTGCTCCGATTCACTGGACCCCTTGGACTCCTACCGGTTCGGAAGCAACCACACAACCCGAAATCACCCAAGAATACGCAAACAAGGTTACCTTCACCATCGCTGACGTGTTCAGTAGCTCTGCTGTTCCCACCACTGATGTTACATCTAAAGGATCGCATAACCTCATTTTTGCACTTGATGAAACTAACGATGGTGTTACTGAACTTGAAATTCCCAGCGTGCCCGCCGGCAGCACTGATTACCTGCCTCTCAACAGCCAGTTCTTCGCTCTGCCTTTGACCAATGCTGACGCTTACAAAGATGAAGGTGACAACCACTTCGCCACCGGCTACACCCTCCACGTAACTTACGAGCTCATCCCGAATGACCACGCTGCCAACACCACCGTGCATGACGCTCGCGTGTTCATCCCCGCTGATAAGTGCCAATGGGCTTACGGTAAGCTCTACCTCTACCGCTTCACCATCACCACCGCTTCCTCCGGTGTAACTGACCCCGAAACCCCCATCTACGACGACGGCACCACCAACTCGCCCTACGTGGACATTCGCGATCCCCGCGTGCCCACTGACAAGGCTCTCCTGCCCATCGTCTTCGATGGTGTTCAAGTTGAAGGCTACGAAAACGTGGTAACTTACTACAACATCAACTAATCTGCTTAGCGCGGAATTTCATACGGCGCGGGTCGGCTTCAGCCGGCCCGCGCTTTTTGCCACCAGGCGGCTAGCCGGGCGCAACAGCGGCGCTGTTGCATATACCCCTCAACCCCACATTGGCGAAGCCTATGTGGGGATAACACGCTCTATATCAACAATGTACCGCGGAGCGGTTCCAATTACCGAGCATCAACCGGCGGACGTTTTGGAACCGCTCCGCGGTACGAGGTGGAGGGGGCAATCCAGACCCCACAAAGGCACTACGCTCCGGACGCTTCGCTTGCCCTGCGCTTCGTGCCATTGTGGGGCTGGGGGTATGCAAAACCGCTCCGCGGTTTAGTCTTTCTTTCTGATTATCAATGAATTAAATCCTGTTCTCCTGTTAAATCTCCTGTCCTCCTGTGATTCCTCCATCCGCTCCGAAAAAATCTGCTAAATCTGCGTGAGATTTCCCATCCGGATGGCATCGTAAAAAATCGTATGAAATCGTCTTCCTCCATCCGCTCCGAAAAAATCTGCGCGAGATTGCGGCCGGGGTGCGCAAGGGGGTTGCGTAGGTCGGAGAAATTTGCTATCTTTGCGAAAAATTTTTGACTGTTATGCCTGCTACTAAGAATGCTCTGATACGTTATAGAACGATTGATAAGTGTTTGTCGAACCAAGCGCGGCGCTGGACGTTGGACGATTTGATTGAGGCGTGCAGCGATGCGCTGTATGAGTCGGAGGGTGTGGCGAATGTGAGTCGGCGCACCATTCAAGGCGACATCCAGATGATGCGCTCCGACCGCCTCGGTTACAGCGCCCCCATCGAGGTGTATGACAATAAGTACTACCGATACGCCGACCCCGACTACTCCATCACCAAGCGGCCGCTGACCGAAAGCGACCTCGGGCTGATGCGGCAGGCTGTGGATATGTTGCGCCAGTTGCAACATTTCGATCAATTTGCTAAAATATCCGATGTGGTGAACCGCATGGAGGACGAGTTGGCTATCACTGCCGAGTCGCGCAAGCCCATCATCCACTTCGACAGCGTGCCCGATTTGAAGGGCCTGCGGCTGTTGAATCCTCTGTATCAGGCTATTGAGCGGCGGCAGGTGTTAAGGGTGTCGTATCAGTCGTTTAAGGCGCGCCAGCCTGTTGTTTGGGAGGTGTATCCTCACCTGCTGAAGGAGTACCGCAACCGCTGGTTTCTCTTCTGCACCAAGTGTGATACCGGCCAATTGCACAACTTGGCTCTGGACCGCATCGTGGGGTTCGCCGAGGTGGACGGCGCCGAGTATCGCGACAATCCCGACTTCGACAGCGAGCATTTCTTCGACAACGTCATCGGCGTGACCAAGGACATCAACGCCAAGCCCATCACCGTGACCTTCCGTGCCTCGCGCCACCAGACGCAGTACATCATCACCAAGCCGCTGCACAGTTCGCAGAAGTTGATTGAGCGCTGCGACGACGGTTCCACCGTGTTCCAAATTGAGGTAGTGCACAACGTCGAGTTAGAATCCACGCTGCTGAGCTACGGCGCCGGCATCACCGTGCTCTCGCCGCCCCAATTGGTGGAGAAGATGGTAAAAAATCATCGAACCGCACTCGAATTTTACGACCAAGCGGCCGCTGAACAAAATTTTTAATGATTTTTTTAACTGAAAATTGCCGCTGTTTGAGAAATTTTCGCTAAGTTTGCAGTGTAAAGACCCAATCACTGAAATGAAACGAATTTTACTGCATATTCTCCTGATTTTTGTCGCGATTTCGACTTCGGCGCAAATTAACACCGAGCAAGTGTTGCGCGTAGGCCAGAATGCGCTCTATTTCGAGGACTATATGCTTTCCATTCAATACTTTAACCGCGTAATCCAGGCCAAGCCGTACTTGGCGCAGCCGTATTTCTACCGCGCCATCGCCAAGCTCAACCTCGAGGACTACGTTGGCGCCGAAGCCGATGCCACCGAGGCGTTGGATCGCAATCCGTACCTCACCGATGCGTGGGAAGTACGCGGCGTGGCGCGCCAGAACTTGGGGCGCAACCGCGAGGCCATCTCCGACTATGACCACGCCTTGGAGCTGCTGCCCAACAACCGCCACCTGCTCTACAACAAGGCTTTGGCGCTGATGGACATCGAGGACTATGCCGGCGCCGATTCCACCTATACCGACCTGCTGGCGGCTTATCCCAACAACGACGGCGCCTACGTGGGCCGCGCGCAGTTGCGCCTGGCGCAAGGCGACACGGTGGCGGCCGAGGCCGACATCGACCGCGCCTTGGAAATCAACCGCAACAATGCCAACGCCTACATCCTCCGTGCCGATATCAACATCAACCGCGACGACAATGTGGAAGCGGCCTTGGCCGCCATCGATGAGGCCATCCGCCTGCGTCCGCGCATCGCGGGCTTGTACATCAACCGCGCTTACCTGCGCTATCAGCGCGACGACTTCTTCGGCGCGATGGCCGATTTCGACTACGCCATCCAGCTCGACCCGCTCAACTACACGGCGCTGTTCAACCGTGCCCTGTTGCTGATGGAGAGCGGCTCGCTCGACCGCGCCCTGTTGGACCTCGACCGCCTTATCGAGCTGAATCCCAACGATATGCGAGCGTACTACAACCGGTCGTTAGTGTGCTCGCAGAAGGGCTTGTACGACCGCGCCATCGCCGACATCAACCACGTGATTGAGGCCTACCCGGGTTTGCCGGACAGCTACTACATCCGCGGTGATATTTACGCCCAGCTCAAGGACTACAACCGCGCCGAGGCCGATTACAACCATGCGCACCGCCTCGCCCGCGACCTCCAGCCGCTCGAGGAGCAGCAGCAAGCCGCCACCCCCGAGCGCTCCACCGACGAGGCCGCCCGCCGATTCGCCACCATGGCCACCGTGGAGGATAACGCCCAAGTGGAAGAAGAATACAACAACCAAGCCATCCGCGGCCACGTGCAGAACCGCTCGCACCAAATCCAGTCGTTAGGCTGGATGGAGCTGGCCTACCACTCCGTGGCCACCGAGTTGCGCCCCGACACATATTATATAAAGGAAGTCGACGACCTCAATTCCACCCGCATCTTGCGCTTCAGCATCTGCGTCACCCCGGAATTGCCCATCATCGACGACGCCACCGCGGCGCAACACTTCTCATCCATCGACTATTACAATTCATACCTATCGTCACACGCACCCCGCGCAATCGATTACCTCGGTCGCGCCCTTGATTTTATGACCTTGCGCGACTATGCCGCGGCCACCGCCGACATCAACCGCGCACTCCAACTCACCCCCGACCAGCCCGTGGCGCTATATCTGCGGGCGCAGGCCAAATTCCACTCCTGGCAGATTGCTCGCGACAACCCCGACGAGCAGTTGGACGGCGCCACGCGAGCATCGCTGCAGCGCAAGTTGCTCGATGATGTGGCCACCGACCTGCGGCGGCTCATCGAACTGTCGCCGCGCATGGCCCAGGCGTGGTACAACTTGGCCGTGGTGCAGATTGCCGCCGAAGACTACACCTCCGCCCTCGCCGCCCTCAACAAGGCTATCGAAATCGAGCCTAACTTGGGCGAAGCGTGGTACAACCGCGGATATGTGTACCTCACCCTCGGCAACGAGCGCCTCGGCATCGACGACCTCAGCCGGGCCGGGCAGTTGGGCATCGTTCCCGCTTACAACCTTATCAAACGTGTGACTAAATAAACCATGAAATAATAATCCTAAAAAGACTCAAACCAAAATGTTCACAGACAACGACTTACGACTCTTGCAATCCCGCGGCATCGCCCCGGAACAAGTGGAACAACAACTGCAACGCTTCGCCACCGGCTTCCCCTTCCTCCGTTTGGCCGGTAGCGCCACCCTCGGCCGCGGCATCGAAGACCTCACCGCGGCACAGGAAGACGCCGCCATCGCCCGTTGGCAGAAGTACTTAGCCGACGGCGGCGAAGTGGAGAAATTCGTGCCCGCATCCGGTGCCGCTTCGCGCATGTTCAAGGCTCTGTTTGCCTTCGTCGACGGTCCCGACACTGTGGCCGCCGATGGTTCGCCCGTGGCCAAACTCCTCGCTAACCTCGACCAACTCCCCTTCAAGGCCGAACTCGATGCCACCACCACTCGCCTGCACGGCGCCGACGCCGCCACCCTGTTGGCGCAAGGCCGTCAGAAGGAAATCATCGCCGCCATCATCGGCCGCGATGGCATGAACTACGGCGCTCTGCCCAAGGCACTGCTCACTTTCCACCGCTATGCCGACGCCACCCGCACCCCGTTGGAGGAACACTTCGCCGAAGGTGCGCAAACTGCCGCTTCCAACGGCCGCGTGAAGTTGCACTTCACCGTGTCGGCCGACCACCACGCACTGTTCGATGCCAAAATCGCAGCCGCTCAACCCGCTATGAGTGAGCGCTTTGGTGTGGAATATGAAGTGTCGGTATCCGAACAAAAGCCTTCGACCGACACCGTGGCTGCCGCTCTCGATGGCTCCGCCTTCCGCGATGATAACGGCAACTTAGTGTTCCGCCCCGGCGGCCACGGCGCCCTCATCGCCAACCTCAGCGACATCGATTCCGCGGTGGTGTTCATCAAGAATATCGACAACGTGGTGCCCGATTCGCTGCGCCAACCCACCATCCGCTACAAGCAAGTGCTGGCCGGACGCCTCATCCAAGTGCACGACCAAATCGAAGCCTACCTGACGTTGCTGCGCGAGGGTAGCTACACCTCCGACGACCTCGCCGCAATGGTAGAGTTTATGCGCACCGTCCTGTGCACCGAATCGCCGCTGTTCGACAGCCTGCCCGAGGCCGAACTCGCTGACTATCTGCGCGGTAAATTCGAACGCCCCGTGCGCGTGTGCGGTATGGTACGCAACGACGGCGAACCCGGCGGCGGTCCGTTCATCGCCTTCAACCCCGACGGCTCCTGCTCGCCCCAAATCCTCGAATCCACCCAAATCGACCCCGACAACGCCGAGTACATGGCCATGATGAAGCAAGCCACCCACTTCAACCCCGTGGACCTCGTGTGCTACATCAAGGACGTCGACGGCCGCCACTTCGACCTGCCCAAGTTCGTGGACCCGCAAACCGGCTTCATCTCGTCGAAATCCTTCGCCGGCCGCGAGCTCAAAGCCCTCGAACTGCCCGGCCTATGGAACGGCGCCATGAGCAACTGGAACACCGTGTTCGTGCAAGTGCCCATCGAAACCTTCAACCCGGTTAAGACCGTGAACGACCTGCTGCGCCCCGCTCACCAAGCGTAAGCGCCCACCCTATAACAGCGAGCGCTCGGCCGAAAGGCCGGGCGCTCGCTACGTGTCGGCCACTATCCGGCCCGAGCAGCAGCTCGGAGCTGGTGCAAAAAGCCATCCGAGCGCGCCGCAGCTCGGCTTCCGCCTCGCCTCAGGACCCAAGGCGGGCGGTTAGTTTTCCAGGTCGTTGGTTTGGATGGATTCGCCGTGGGAGGGGGCGGTGGTGATAGTGCATGTGTTGTTAGCTGAATCGTAAGGACCCGGATTAAGTAACTGTTTGGGTGAAAATCTGTAATACTTTTGGTAGATTTTTACAATTTGCGCGGCAAAATATACAAAAACTTTCACGCCTGCGTCGTAAAATTAGCTATAATTAACTTCTGTGACTCGCCAAGAGTTTCGCCGCTTGTGATTTTCTTTCACAAAGATTATTAAATTTAAGTTAAGCGTAAAAATGTAATCAGCTGAATAACAGCAAGTTAAAAAGCGGGGGGGGAGAAAAACAGTTAAATATGGTTAAAGCTATTGCGCCGTTCATTTTTTCGCCGTAAATCTACGTAGAGGATAAAGGCACACAAGGCTGCACGCTTATCTTAAACCACTTTTACGCAAGTACACCTTATCCATTCAGCGTAAGCTACAACTTTGAACTTTATACCTGATTTGTTTTAGCATCTTAATATGAATTTACTGCACAAAATAGCTGTCGCCATTCTCATGGCGTCTACTGCTATCGTCGCCTCTGCGGTGGTGCAGGATTCTGTACGCATATATTTCAGACAAAGTAGGATTAATTTGGAAATGTCGTTGCATGGCAACGACACCGCGCTCTCTGCGATTAGAGACCGCATTAGTTGTCAGTACCCTGATAGCCTGTTTCGGTTGCAACGCTTGGAAGTGGTCGGTGCGGCATCGCCCGAAGGCTCCATAGCGTTCAACCGATGGCTTTCGGAGCGCCGTGCCGAGGTGCTGTTCAACTACTTCGGCCAATTGGAGCAGCTTCCTGATTCGATGATGTCCTTAACTTTTGTGGGCCGCGACTGGCAGGGCCTCATCCGCATGGTCGAAGCCGATGCCAACGTGCCTTATCAATCGGAAGTGCTCGATCTCTTGCACGAAATCGTGGCGCATAACGGCGAGCCGTTCGACGGCCTCGACGCCGTGGCCTGGCTCAAGCATCTGCGTGGCGGCAAGCCCTACCTCTACATGTACCGCCACCTCTTCCCCGAGTTGCGAGCTTCGCAATTGCGGCTGTGGTACGCCTCCGTGTGGTACCTCCGCAAGTTGCAGTCCGCTCCTCTTACCGCTTTCCCCACACCTCTCACCTCGCGTCCCGAAGAACTCTCACCTCTCACCCCATACTTCTTGCCTAAGAAATCGCCGCTATATTTGGCGCTGAAAACCAACCTGTTATACGACGCGCTGCTCATCCCGTCGATAGGCGCAGAGGTGTACCTCGGCGGCAACTTCTCCGTGGCAGCCAACTGGTCATACGGCTGGTGGAAAACCGACCATCACCACTGGTACTGGCGCGCTTACGGCGGCGACGTGGCCGTACGCTATTGGTTCGGCCAAGCCGCCCACCAAAAGCCGCTCACCGGCCATCACATCGGAGTGTACGCCCAAGCGTTCACTTACGACTTCGAGGCCGGTGGCAAGGGCCAGATTGCAGGCCGTCCCGGCGGCTCGATTTGGGACAAGTGCCACGTGGGCGCCGGCATCGAGTACGGCTACTCGCTGCCCATCCGCCGCCGCCTCAAGCTCGATTTCACCATTGGTCTGGGCTACGTGGGCGGTCAGTACTGGGAGTACAAGCCCGTGGACGACTGCTACGTGTGGCAAGCTACCAAACAGCGCCACTGGTGGGGACCCACCAAGGCCGAGGTGTCGTTGGTGTGGCTCATCGGCCGCGACAACGTTAACCGGAAAGGAGGTGAGCAATGATCCGATTCATCCGCCTGTTCAGCCTGCTGTGCTTGCTCCCGCTCCTCACCGCCTGCGAACATAAGGAGCTGTGCTACCAACACCCTCACGTGGGCCAAATCCGCGTGGAGTTCGATTGGATGTACGCGCCCGAGGCCAACCCGGCCGGCATGTGCGTGCTATTCTACCCCGTGGATGGCGGCGAGCCCATTCGCTACGACTTCCGCGGCACCACCGGCGGCCAGGTGCAACTCCGCTCCGGCTCCTACTTGGTGATGTGCTACAATAATGATACCGAGGCCGTGCTCTTCAGCGGCATCAATAATTTCTTCACCCATACGCTGTACACCCGCGCCGGCAATGTGCTCGAGCCTATCTACGGTAACGGCGCCAACTACGCGCCGCGCGCCGACGACGAGCCGGTGGTGATCTGTCCCGACCAAATGTGGGGTTCTGTGGCCACCGAGATGGAGGTGGGCGACTTCGGCGTGCGCTATCACTCCCACCGATTGGACGGTCGCGCCACGGTGGTGGAAGTGCCCATCACCGAAGAGCAGGTGATTGTGCTGTATCCCCACGAACTCACTTGCACCTATACCTACGAGGTGCGCAATGTGTCGAACCTCAAGCACGTGTCGCAGATGTGCGCTTCGCTCTCCGGTATGGCCGGCCGCCTCACCGTGGCCGATGAATCGCTCAGCGCCGAGAGTGTTACCTTGCCCTTCGACGCCAAAAGCGACGGCAACTTCACCATTTACGGCCAATTCTACACCTTCGGCCGCAACCTCAACAACCCCGAACGCAACCGATTATTACTCTATATAATCTTAGACAACGGCGACAAGTTCCTATACGGATCCGATGCCGACCGATTTGATGTCACCGACCAGGTGATTAGCGCACTCGACCGCCACCATGTGCACATCATAGTGGATGGTCTCGACCTTCCGCAGCCAATCGAAAACGGCCACGGCTTCTCCCCCTCGGTGGACGATTGGCAAGTGGTGGATGAAGTCATTCAAATGTGATTTTATCCCTAATAAAGTAAGAATCAACTAAATACAAACAAAATTATTATTAACTAAAAAACTTTTTGCGAATGAAAAAGTATTTCCTCGGAGCAGCTGCCCTCTTGGCCCTGACCGCCTGCTCCAACGACGAAACCGTCGACCTCAACCAGGACGGCAACGTGATCTCCTTCGCCGTCACCGCCAACAATCCCTCGCGTGCCGCTACTGGCGAGGTGTTCAACAACAACGCCCTGCCCACTGACTTCACTGTTTACGCAGCTTACGCTGGCCACACCTACTTCCAAAACGAAACCTTCACCAGACAAGGCGCAACTTCTAACTACAACAGCGCCAATACTCACTACTGGCCTGCTGTTGACGGCATCAAAAAAGTAACCTTCGTGGCTTTCCGTAATGCAGGTGACAACCTCTCTACCAACTTCAATTGGAAGCCTGATGATGCTTCCACACTCAGCTACACAGTACCTGCAACAGCCGCCGAACAAACCGACTTCATCTACGCTGTTACGAATTCTCAAAGACCTACCGGTGGTCAAGTTGGCCTCAACTTCCGCCACGCTCTGGCTCAAGTGGTGTTCAAAGCTAAAGTAACCAACCCCAACCTCTTTGTTGAAATCGCGGGCGTAAGCGTCTGCAACGCCAAAAACACAGGTATTTTCACCTTCCCGTTTGCTAATGTAACCGATACTAATCACGAAGATGACCAAGAAGGTGCATTCACATTCGACGATACCTACACTCAAGGTTCATGGTCTGCTCAAACCGGCAAGGTTAATTATGTCCTTTCCTTCGGCAAAGTAGATATCGCCAATGGTCACACCGAAAACCTCACAGCCTACGATCAACCTCGTAAAACCGATGCTAACACCCTGCTCCTCCTGCCGCAAAACACCGCTGCTTGGAATCTTACTTCCGGCAAACCTGCTTCGCAAGACGGTGCTTACTTCCTGGTAAAATGCCGCATCCGCAACGTTGCCAATGGCACCTCTGTTGACACCGCTCGCGACGTATACCTCTGGGGCTCTAATACGGAATATAAGGAAGTTGCTATTCCTGCTACTTTCAACTGGGAACAAGGCAAGAAATACATCATCACCTTCGTATTCGGTAACGGCAACGGTGGTTACAATCCCGAACCGGATACTCCCGAACCCGTGCTCGTGCCCATCAGCTTCACTGTCTCTGTTGACGACTTCGCCACAGTGTCTGAAGAAGTTAAAATGGAAGAACCTTAATCCCATATCCTCCTACCTCTCTCCTCTCGCTTAGCAATATATAGATTGAGCTAATGACAGGGTGTGAGGGGGTAATACCCCTCACATTCACTAATTTTTCTTCGAAATGTCTTTGCATTCTTTTCCACTTTCCTCCTTTGCCGCTTGCGTTGCCCTCGCCCTCGCCCTCTCGGCTTGCGACGATGACGACATCCGTTCTGATGTCAACTCCGGTCAAATCGCTTTCAACATCGTCAGCACGGACCCGCAGGCGCGTCCCGCTCGCTCCGTTTGCGATTCCGCCATCGTGATCGAGGGCGATTCCATACCCTTTTCGCTCCGCGACCGGGTCAACGACCGCTTCGAGTGGACGGCGCCCGCTCAGTCGCGTGGCGAGTACTTCAGCGGCTCCAAGCCGTTGGAATCGATGGTGGTGAGCGGCTTCACTGAGGACGGCAAAGCGGTGATGAGCGGCGAAGTCATTTCGATCTCCGACAACAAAGGCATCTCTTCTCGGTTCTGGCCTCAAACGCGTCTGAATGTGATGGCTTACGCCACCTCCGCCACCATCCCGGGCTTCAATCCCACAATCTCCACCGCCAACTGCTCGTATTCGTTCTCCTACCAAGTGCCCAAATCGGGCGACGGGAGTCACGATGCGGAGGCGCAACCCGACATCGTGATGGCTATCGCGCAGCAGTGTCGGCGCGAGGATGGTGCGGTGGCGCTGGTGTTCCACCACGCATTGGCCGCCGTCACCTTCAGAGTCGGCGATATGCCGGCCGGCACACAAGTAAAATCGATCACTATATCTGATGCTTATAGCACCGGTGATTGCTTGGCAACACCCTCCGCCACCAATGGTGTCGCTTTCCAATGGACGGAGCAAGCCGCCAAGCAATCTTACACACAAGCTTACTCCCACACCGCCGGAAGTGCCGGCGCTCTCGGCGGTGTTTCCCAAACGTTCATGCTCATTCCCCAAGCCACCGTCCACATCACCCTCCGCATCACTTTCACAATCGACGGTCGAGGGGAATACACTCTCTCTAAACAGCTCAACTCGCTGTCAATAACCGAGTTAGAAGCCGATCACCGCTACGAATTCACCATCGGCATCGTCTCCGACGAGGTGGATGTGGAAGTCACCGACCACTGCGACGGCAACTTCAAGGACCAACTGCAAATCAAGAACACCGGCATAGCCCCCGGCTACATCCGCGCCGCCATCGTGGGCTACTGGGTCAACCTCTCGGGCGATGTGTTGGCGCCGTGGAAAGCTTCCGACGGCTCGTTCGCCGGATTGATGGGCACCGGCTGGGTGCAAAGTCACACCGACGGCTTCTACTACTACACCCAACCGGTGGCCGCGGGCGCCACCACCACCAAGCTCTTCGAGAGCTACACCCTCACGGCCGCCCCGCCGGTCGACGGCGCCCACCTCCAGCTCTCCATCTTAGCCCAAATCGTCATCACCTCCGCCAAAGCCACCGCCTGGCCCTCCGCCCCCTTCTAACCGCCGTCCCCGCGGTAGGTAAAGACGATTTCTTACGATTTTTACGATTGCCATCCGGCCGCGTTTTAACGAAGGAACGAATGACGAAATAACGAATTTTTTTCCGCAGCGGGCGGGTAAAGACGATTTCTTACGATTTTTACGATGCCGGCCGGCAGCCCGCTTTTTTGTCACGGCTGCGCGGCTTTAGCTGCGCTCTCGGCGCAGCCGAGAAACCGCCGTCGGCCTGCCGCGCCCGCTATCAGGGCTTTTGGCGCGGATTCTGCTGCTTTCTGTGGAAATTTGCTCCAAAATTTGCGCATAATCGAAATAATCACTATATTTGCGCTGTTGTTGGCTTAGCCTTTGTTTTTTGCCAATTTGTCTTACAAATTACCTTTAATACTATGCGAACAGTTATTTTGATTGCTTTGGCGGCTTTGCCGCTTGCGGGCGTGGCGCAGGTGCCGCAGCGCTCGGTTGATGTGTTGGAAATGCGTCAGTTGTCGGCGGTTGCTGCGCCGGCACGTGTGGCTCCGTTGGAAGCGGATAACCCGGCTCCGTTGGAGAATGTGGTGGCTACGCTTTCCGCTGATTATAAGCACGTTACGTTGTCGTGGTCGCCGGCCTCCGAGGTGGGCGAAAACGGCGGCACGGTGGATGTGAGCAAGGTGGTGTATTACGTGTTTGATGCGTTCGGCTCCTATTACGACCCCGCCATCGCCACCACCACCGAAACCTCAATCACTTTCGACTATTCCGACCTCCACGGGCAGGACTTCGTGGCCTATCAAGTAACTGCCGGCGTGGACGAAAGTTACTATTCCTTGGCCACCACTTCGAACGTGTTGGCGGTGGGCGAGCCCGACGCCGTGCCGCTGTTCGAAGGCTTCGCCGACACGCAGTTGCAGCAGCAATGGTTTGCCAACGCCGCCGGCTACGTGGTGGCTACCATGGTGAAAGACAATGAGATAAGTGTGGACATCGACTCCTCCGACGCGGCTTACCTCAACTCGGCCGATGGCGACAACGGCCTGCTGATGGTGGTGCCGATGGAGGAGAATGCCTCGATGATATTGATGTCGACCAAGGCATCGTTGGCCGGCGCGGCTGAGCCGGTGTTGGAGTTCAAATACCAAGGCAAGGGTGGGGTGGTCAACGTGTTCGCCACCTCCGACGGCGCTGATTATCAGCTCATTCACTCGGTAAACCTGCTCGACGCGCCCGCGGAAGCGTGGGCGCTCTGCCGCGTGGACCTCGCCGCATTCGCCGACAAGCCCTTTGTGCAGTTCTACCTCGAAGTGGTGGGCGCACACAACACTGCCGACCACGCCTACCGCGTGTGCCTCGACGACATCCGCCTGCGCCAACTCGCTGAGGATGTGCGCATTACCCACATCACTGCGCCCTCGCGCGTGGCCGCCGGCGAGAGCTTCACCGCCACCGTGGCCGTGCAGAATATCGGCACGAAAGCATCGCAAAGCGTTGGCGTGGCTCTCGCCAACCAATTCGGCCTTGTCGGTGCTGAGGCAACTGAAATCCTTGACCCTGAGCAAGTTATGCAGTTCGCGTTCGAGGTGCCCGCGGGCGTTACCGCTGTCAACGGCCTCGACCTCACCGCCACGCTGACGCTCTCCGGCGACGAGTACGCTGTCAACAATGAGATGACAAAGCATGTGGACGTGGCCATGCCGCAATGGCCGGCGGCCGACGGGCTAACTGCCACTGACTTAGGTGATTACAAGGTGGCACTGTCGTGGCAGGCGCCCCAATTCGACGCCACCGCCGCCGTGCACCGCGTTGAGGACTTCGAGAATCCGCAGTATGAACTGTTCACCATCAGCGACTTCGGCGGCTGGACGCTCCTCGACCGCGATGGCAGCAAAACTTACACCTTCCTGCGCGACACCAACAACCCCAACCGCACCAAGCCGCAAGCGTTCGTGCTGTTCGACCCCGTGGCCGCCGGCGTGCCCTCCGAGTCGCTCATCGACGTGCCCACCCACAGCGGCGACCGTATGTTGATGGCGTTCAGCGCCCAAGGGCAGAATGATAACTGGCTGATTTCGCCGCAGTTAAGCGGCGAGGCGCAAACCATCGCCTTCTACGCCAAGAGTTTCACCATCGCCTATCCCGAGAGCTTCGAGGTGCTGTATTCCACCACCGACACCAACGCGGATTCGTTCGTGAAAATTGATGCCGTGGACAACTATCCCGCCGACAACCGCGTGTCGGAAGACTGGACCGAGTACCGCGCCGCGCTGCCCGCCGGTGCGCGCTACTTCGCCGTGCGCCACAATGCCTACGACACCTACGCGCTGATGCTCGACGACTTCACCTTCGATGCCGCCCCATCGCTGCCTGCCGACCTGCAAGTGCTCGGTTACAACCTCTACCGCGACGGTCAACTGCTTAACGCTCAGCTGCTTGAAGCTCCGGCCTACACCGATGCGGTGGGCGCCTACGGCACCTACTCCTACCAAGTGAGCGTGGTTTACAACCACGGCGAATCCGCCGCCACCCAACCCGCCACCATCGACCTGGCCAAGCAAGACAGCGCTCTCGACCCCGCCGCCGACGAGGTGACCATCACCGCCGCCAATGGCTACGTGACCATCACCGCCCCCGCCCCCATCGAGGTTGAAATCATTGACCTCGCCGGCCGCACGCTCTACCGCGCCACCGGCACGACCCACCGCGTGCCCCTCCCCTCCGGCCTCTACATAGCCAAAGCCGCCACCGCCGCCGCCAAGCTCCGCCTGTAAGCGCTCAGCGAGGGCTGGCGGGCGCGCGGCCGCTCCTCGGGCGCTTCCGCGCCGCTCGGCTTCCGCCTCGCCACCGAACCGCCCCGCGGCG
>CAMGBT010000019.1 GCA_946011725.1 uncultured Bacteroidales bacterium
AAGTAAAACACTATTTATGAATTGTTAACATATATTTAGTTTACAAGGTATTTTGCAGGCGAAAATTTGCGTAGTATTGGAGAAATTCGTAACTTTGCGGTACAAATTCTAAACGATACGATATGCGATTTCCACCCTTACCACCGGTAGTAAAGAACTTACTGATAATCAATTGCTTGATATGGTTATCGATGGCGTTAGTGCCGTCGGTCGACGATGTGTTTTCGCGTCTGTTAGGCTTGCACTACTTCACCTCGCCGGGATTTAATCCGGCGCAGTTGTTCACCCACATGTTCTTACATGCGAATCTGGGCCACCTGTTCTTTAACATGTTTGCGTTGGCCATGTTTGGCGGCGTAATCGAGCGGAGCATGGGCGGCAAACGGTTCTTGTTCTACTACATTGTGTGCGGACTGACTGCGGCGTTAGTGCAACTTGGCGCATATGCCGTAGCAATCAATTACCACGCAAATATGTTGCATTTGAGTGCCGAGGAACTGTCGGCAGTGGCAAATGAAGGCTATCAGTTGATGAAAACCGGCTTTAACTACACCGGCGATCTTGGCGAGCTGAATGCGCTGATCAATGGCACAATGGTGGGCGCCAGCGGCGCCATTTACGGGGTGCTGTTGGCCTTCGGCATGCTGTTCCCGAATGCTCCGGTCTACATATTCTTTGTGCCGTTCCCGGTTAAGGCCAAGTGGCTTGTGATCGGCTATGGCGCATTGGAACTGCTTCAGGGCTTGGGCGGCTTTGCCGATAACGTGGCTCACTTTGCTCACTTGGGCGGCATGATTGGCGGTATCATTTTGATATTGCTGTGGAAGCGCCAAGGTGTGTTCCGCAACGGATGGTTCTTCTGATGAAGAATCCATGGCTGACATACGCGTTGTTCGGTGTGAACGTTATGGTGTTCGCGCTGATTATCGGCGGAGGGTTTGGGGATGTGTTAGTGCTTGATAATGAAGTACTTTCACATCCGTGGACGCTGCTCAGCTACGGATTTGCGCACAGCGAACCGCTGCATTTGGCGGTGAACATGGTGGCGCTGATGGCTATGGGGCGATGGCTCGAGCGGAATGTGAGCCGCCGGGCGATGCTCGCGGCATACCTTTCCGGGACGCTGGCCGGCGGACTGGTGTTCGTGGGGCTGAACGCATTGGCCGGGGGCACGATGCAACTGTGCGGAGCCTCGGCGGCGGTGCTGGCCTTGGCATCGATGGCCGCGCAAACGCGGCGCACAGTGCAGGTGGAAGCCTTCGGCCGACGCGTATCGGTGCGCATGATGAGCTATGTGCTTGTGGCCGTGATAGTTGCATCGCTGATTGTGGGCGGCAACATCGGCGGCAACGCGGCACACTTGGCCGGCGTGGCCGTGGGCATGGCCATTGGGCGAAAGCTGATGCAATCGCCTGGTACTGAAGCCATTCGCGCCAAAATAGAGCGCAGCGGGTACGCCTCGCTGAGCGAAAGCGAACGGGAAACATTATTTAACGAAAGCAAAAAGAAATGAGCACAGGCAAAGCAAATAGCAACGGAAGCGCGGCCAAGCCGAGCGGCAAGGCGGCAGCTAAGCCGAAGGCGACTACGGCAGCAGCTAAGCCGGCGAGCAAGCGTGCGGCCGGAAAGGGCTCGCAGCAGGGCTCGCAGCCGCCTCAACCGAGCCGGGGCGCGCGCATCTGGCGGCGGTTTTACCGCACGGTGCTGATGGTGCTGACGTTTTTGTGCGCGTTGGGCTTGGCCATAGCCTCGTTTGGCGGCCACGGGCATCCGTCGGTGTATCCCGGCGCGTGCGTGATGGTGATGCTGTTTCCCGGATGGCTGTTGGCAATGATAGTTATGACCGTGTTGGATGCGATATGGTGTCGTAAGGCGTTGGTTGTGTGCTTTTTAGCCTTTGCCGGTTGCATTCATGCCATCTTGGACTTCACCCCGCTGAATGTGGGCAAGGTGGAGGTGGCCGAGGGGACGCCCACGTTCACCTTGCTTAGTTTTAATGTGCAGAATTTCTCGAGCCGCTCGGGCGAGTATCCCAACGGCTGCAATCCGGCCATCAGTCACATTTTGGCGGTGGATGCCGATGTGGTGTGCTTGCAAGAGGCTCCTTCCTTGGCGTATAGCAATTGGGGACGGGTAGAGTTCGAAGACCGACAAATCGACAGCCTCTATCAGCGTTATCCCTACATTATTGTAAATAGCGACCAAATGATGTTTCTGTCGAAGTATCCCACCGAGGCGATTCACACCGGCAGCGCGTCGCGTTACAATCGCATAGCGTTGGCCCGCATCAACGTGGAGGGGCGGCTTATCACCTTGGTCAACGTGCACCTGCAGAGCTATTTGCTGACCAAAGCCGACAAGCAGCTGTATCAAGACATCACTTCGCGCGAAAACGACACCATCGGCATGCGCGAGGGTATGGGCATGGTGCGCGCTCAGTTGCTGCGCAAGATCCAGCGGGCGGCGGAGCGCCGAGCGGGCGATGCCGAGCGTATGATGAACTACATCAGCCGCTTCGGCGGGCCGAACGTGATCGTAACGGGCGACTTCAACGATGTGCCGGGCTGTTACACCCTGCACCGACTGGCCGATGCCCGCATGCGCCAGGTGTACCCCGAGGTGTGCTTCGGGCCGGCCATCACATACTATGTGGACAAGTTTTATTTCCGCATCGACCATGTGCTGTATCGCGGCTGTTTGAAGCCGCTGGACATGGACATTGGCGGATCGCACGCATCCGACCACCTGCCGTTGCTGACCACGTTTGCGCTGACCGAATAGTAAAAAAATCGTAATGTGCGAGGTAATGTGAAAAATTTTTGCTAATTTTGTAGGATAAAACGAAAAATTAGCAAAAATGAGCACGATATATCATCGCATACTGACCGTGATAGTGGCAATGGCGAGCAGCTTGGCGCTGTGGGCCGGCGACACTATCTTGAACATACCGCACGAGAATGCCACCACTATCGGCATCTATATCAAGGACTTACGAAGTGGCAAAGTGGTGGCTGAGCATAATTCGGAGCTGTCGATGACGCCGGCGAGCGTGACCAAACTGTTCACCTCGGCGGCGGTGATGATGCACAGCGGCATCGAGGCGCAGTTTGCCACGCCGGTGTATCTGACCGGGTGCGCAAACGCCTCCGACCGCAGCCGCTGGGACGGCGATTTGGTTGTCAAGTCGGTTGGCGACCCGTCGTTGGAGCACGGCGAGTTTCCGGATAATCTCGGTTTCTGCGATTCAATCATAGCCAAACTCAGCGCCATGGACATTACCAACATCAGCGGCCGCATCGTCATAGAGGAATCGCTATCGGATGCCGGGCCGATCGGCACGTGGGAATGTGAGGACATTCCTTGGACCTACGGCGCCGGGCTGTATGGCTTCAATTATGCGCAAAATTCCGTGAAAGTATACCCTAATAAAGGGGTGACCGAACCGGAAAGTACGCTGAAAATCAGGGTAGTAACCTCGCGCGGAAGCACCAGCCTGCGGCGCGGGTTCGATTCCGACCAACTCACCGTGGTGCTACCGCGGCGCAAGCGTCGGCAGGCCGATTTCAGCATGAATACCACGCTGAACGACCCCGCGGCCATGTTCCGAATGTTGCTGACCAAGCGATTGGACGAGGCCGGAATAACGGTGGGCGGAAAAGTGCTTAACGAAGACTCGCGGCGCGAGGTATACACTCACCTGTCGCCCACCTTCGGCGAAATCTTATACGTAACTAACAAGCAGAGCGACAACCTGTTAGCCGAAGGCATGCTTCGCTCTTTGGAGCCCGACAGTTGCCGCGAAGTGTGTCTGCAAACGGAGTTGGCGATGCTCGATTCCTTGCACATTTCCACCGACTGCTTTGACCTGCTCGACGGCAGCGGATTGTCGCGCGCCACCTTAGCTCAACCCATTGCCGCCGGCCACCTGCTGGAAGCGATGCTATACACCGAGTATGCCGACTTGTTCATCGACATGCTGCCCATAGCCGGGGTGGACGGCACGCTCAAATCCTTTGGCAAGGACACTGCTTTGGAAGGTCGCTTGGTGATGAAGACCGGCTCGATGCGCAACGTGCAGTGCTATGCCGGCTACCTGCTTGATGGCGAGGGCATGCCCACCCACGTGGTGGTGGTGTTCGTGAATGGGTTCACCTGCAAGCGCGCCGATTTGCGCACCGCCATCGCCGATTATTTATTGCAACTCATTGAAACAGAATAAGATATGGATATACCACAACTGATTAACCTCAATATAGAAATCGAAGGCGCGCTGCGCGTGTACGCCGAGCGCGGTAGCGAAGAAGCGTTGGCTCTGGCGCGGAGCAAAGCGGCAGAGTTGTACACTCTGTTGACTGAATTCGAGCCGGAGCAAGAGGCTGCGGCAGAAGAATCGGAAGAGACGCCGGCTGCGCAGTATACAGCTGATTCACAGACTGTTGCAGAAGAAGCGGCGGAAACAGTTGTCCTCGACGAAACGCCGGCGGTATCGCCGGATCAGCCCGCCAATGAACCTGTGGATCAGCCCGCCGATGAACCAGAGGATGAGCCCGCCGATGAACCAGAGGATGAGCCCGCCGACGAGCCCGAGCCGCAGGCCGAAACCGTGATGCCGGCGCAGCATTTTGCCGAGCCGGAGCCTTCGGAGAGCGAAGCACCAACCGCACCTCTTCGTCGCATCCCGATTCGCAACTACCTCACTATCAACGATAAATACCTTTTCCGCCGAGAGGTTTTCGATGGCAATGGGCAGGAGTTTGAGGACACTCTCAACTTGTTTGAAGCCATGCACTCGTATGCCGAAGCCGAGGAGTACATCTACGAAGACTTGATGCTCGACCCCGACAATGCTGACGTGAAGGCATTTATGGAAATCGTGCACAACTATTTCAAAAAATAATGGCCGGAACGCTTTACATGGTGCCCACGCCGGTGGGCAATTTGGCCGACATGACGCCGCGCGCGGTGGAGGTGTTGCAATCCGCCTCACTGATTCTGGCCGAGGACACCCGCACCAGCGCGGTGTTGATGCAGCATTTCGGCATCAACACCCCGATGCAGAGCTATCACAAATTCAACGAGCACGACTGCTCGGCCCAATTGGCCGAGCGAATCGAGGGCGGCGAAACGATAGCGTTGGTGTCGGACGCGGGCACGCCCGGCATCTCCGACCCCGGTTTTCTCATCGCCCGCGAGTGCCGCAATCGCAATGTGGAGGTGGTGACCCTGCCCGGCCCCACGGCGTTTGTGCCGGCGCTGGTCAACTCCGGGCTGCCGTGCAATTACTTCGTGTTCGAAGGCTTTTTGCCGCCCAAGAAAGGTCGCGAAACGCGCCTGCGCCTGCTGGCCGACGATGCACGTACATTTATTATATACGAGTCACCGTTGCGGCTGGTCAAAACCTTGCAACAGTTGGCCGAATTTTGCGGCGGCGACCGGCCGGCATCGGTCAGTCGCGAAATATCCAAGGTGCACGAAACCACCGTGCGCGGCACCCTGGCCGAGTTGGTGGAATACTTCACCGCGAACAATCCGCGCGGCGAAATCGTTATAATTGTTGGCGGCAAGCCCGAACCCGCCAAAAAAGTGCATACTAATAAGTATCGCAAAGACGAAATTGAATAATAAACATAAACTCCGAACAATGAAAAAGTTAGTTATTTTGTCATTAGCATTCATTGCTATCCTTGCTTCTTGCAGCAAGCAGGAAGAACAAGAGGGCGTTACCGAGCAACAGCTCCAAGACGCCACCCACCAGGAGCTTGAAGCAGCAGTGGCCGACCGCGACCAATTGCTGAGCTTGGTGAACGAAATCTCCAGCGGCATGGCCGAAATCAAACGTTTGGAAAACATTATGACCGTGTCGAACAGCGTCAACGGCGAAACGCCCTCGCAACGCGCTCAAATCGAAGCCGATATCGCCGCTATACAGCAAACTTTGCAGCAACGCCGCGAGCAATTGGAGCAGTTGGAACGCCGCTTGCAACAATCCTCGCTCAACAACCGCAATCTGCAACAAACCATCGAGACTCTCCGCGCTCAAATCGATTCGCAATCAGCTGAAATTGAGAGTCTTCGTGCAAGTTTGGAGGATGCACACCGCCAAATCGGCGAACTGAACACCACCGTGGATTCGCTGAACACGACCGTGTCGACCGTGACCAGCCAACGCGACCAAGCGCAAGCCGAAACCCAAGACCTTGCCAACGAAATGAACACCTGCTACTACGTGATTGCCAGCAAGAAAGAGCTGAAAGACCATAAAATCATCGAAAGCGGCTTCTTGCGCAAGACCAAGATTATGCAAGGTGAATTCGACCAATCGTTCTTCGTGACCGCCGACCGCCGCACTTTGCACACCATTGCTCTTCACTCCAAAAAGGCCAAGATGCTCACCAACCACCCCGCCGGTTCGTACCAAATCGTAGAGCAAAACGGCCAGAAGGTGCTGAAAATCACCAACCCCGACCAATTCTGGAGCCTCACCAACTACTTAGTAATCCAAATCGACTAATCCACACCAACCCCATAACGACAAAGGGAGCGGCCGCAGCCGCTCCCTTTGTCGTTAAGAATCTGCGTCAAAAGTCCATCGCATCGACCACAGCGGCCAAAAATAACCACATGAGCCGGTATGCCGCCATCGCGCCAACTAAAACCAGTATAACAGAACCGCGGAGCGGTTTCGAATACCCCAAGCCCCACAATGGCACGGAGCGCAGGGCAAGCGAAGCGCCCGGAGCGAAGTGCCTTTGTGGGGTCCGGATACACCCTCAATCCCGTACCGCGGAGCGGTTCCAAAACCTCCGCCGGTTGATGCTCGCTAATTCGAACCGCTCCGCGGTACGGGATTGATAAACAGCGTGTTATCCCCACATAGGCTTCGCCAATGTGGGGTTGAGGGGTATGCGCAACAGCTTTGCTGTTGACCATCCGGACACCAATAATGTAAACTACTGACAATCCGCTTGTTGATGCTTATTATATGATAGTTTTGGCAGAGGTACATGACATGGCTCTTTCATTTAGGGTGCAGTCGTGGGGTTAAACGAAGAAACGAAGTACGAAATAACGAATTGTTATTATTGTTTCGTTAATTCGTTGATTCGTTTTATTCGTTTAGCCGCGATTTGCGATTTCCGAAGTTTAAATGAAAGAGCCGCGCTGTTTCTCTAAATGCGCGCATGCACTTTTATCATTTCAGCCGGATTTTGCTTTGGCGGTGAATTTTTCTGACGAAATTTGGCGGTAATTTGGCGATTTTTTCGTAACTTTGCACTCTCAATAGTGCACAGTGGGTGGTCGGGATAACCGGTTGCCACTCCGTAATTAGGTA
The DNA here is from genome assembly GCA_946011725.1 of uncultured Bacteroidales bacterium. GTDB lineage: Bacteria > Bacteroidota > Bacteroidia > Bacteroidales > Muribaculaceae > CAG-873. Next base: position 7,334 of record CAMGBT010000019.1, read on the forward strand.
AAACCTCAAAAAGAAGCTTCTCAAATGGCTGAAACAAAGGCGATTAAAACTGCGTTAATCTCAGTATTCCACAAAGACGGCTTGGACGAAATATTGCGTCTCCTGGCCAATGACGGTGTAAAATTTCTTTCAACCGGCGGCACCCGCTCGTTTATCGAAGAGCAGGGTTACAGCTGCGAGGCGGTGGAAGATCTGACGGGCTACCCCTCGATTTTGGGCGGTCGTGTAAAGACCTTACACCCCAAGGTGTTCGGCGGTATCTTAGGCCGTCGCTCGCTCCAAAGCGATGTTGACACCATGGCGCAATACGAAATCCCCGAAATTGACTTGGTGATTGTGGACCTCTATCCCTTTGAGCAAACCGTGGCATCGGGCGCCGACCATGCCGCTATCATCGAAAAGATCGACATCGGCGGCATCTCGCTCATCCGCGCCGCCGCCAAGAACTATGCCGACGTGGCCATCGTAGCTTCGAAGGCGCAATACTCCACCCTACTCTCCTTCTTGAAGGAGAACGGCGCAGCGGCCACCACCGAGGACCAGCGCCGCCTGTTGGCTCGCGAAGCCTTCGCCGTGTCGTCGGCTTACGACTCGGCCATCTTCGGCTACATGGCCTCGACCTTGGACCAACCCGCCGGCGCCCTGCGCTTGACTGTGGACGGCGAACGTTCGCTCCGCTATGGCGAGAATCCTCACCAAGAGGCTCACTTCTTCGGCCACTTCGACCAACTCTTCGACCAACTTCACGGCAAGGAAATTTCGTACAACAACCTGCTGGACATCGACTCGGCCGTGAACCTGATTAACGAGTTCGGTTCCGAACCCACCTTCGCCGTGCTCAAGCATAACAACGCCTGCGGCTTGGCCACTCGCTCCACCGCTCTGCAAGCGTGGAAAGATGCCTTGGCAGGCGACCCCGTGTCGGCCTTCGGCGGCGTAATCATCACCAACACCCCGGTGGACGAAGCCACCGCTGCCGAAATCAACAAAATCTTCCTCGAAGTGATCATCGCTCCGGATTATGCGCCCGAAGCGTTGGCCATCCTCGAGACCAAGAAGAATCGCATCATCCTGCGCCGCAAGGATGCCGCGCTGCCGCAAATGTCGGTGCGCAGTTGCCTGAACGGCGTGCTCCAACAGCAACGCGACCTGCACACCGAGACCGTGGACGAACTTCGTCCCGTGTCGGGCAATCTCACCGCCGACCGTGCCGCCGACATGCTCTTTGCCAACAAGATTGTTAAGCACTGCAAGAGCAATGCCATCGTGCTGGCCAAGGGCGGCCAACTGCTGGCCTCCGGCATCGGCCAAACCTCGCGCGTGGACGCGCTGCGTCAAGCCATTGCCAAAGCGCAGTCGTTCGGCTTCAACCTCAATGGCGCCACCATGGCCTCAGACGCGTTCTTCCCCTTTGCCGACTGCGTGGAAATCGCCAACGAAGCCGGCATCGACAACATTGTGCAACCGGGCGGCTCCGTTCGCGACAATGAATCAGTGGATTACTGTCTGAGCCACGGCATCACCATGGCCATGACCGGTATCCGTCACTTCCGTCACTAATAATTCGACAACAATAATATACAATAGATAATATGGGTCTGTTCTCATTCACCAAGGAAATCGCCATCGACCTTGGCACAGCCAATACCATCATCATCCACAACGACAAGATCGTGATCAACGAGCCGTCGATTGTGGCACTGGACACCCGCACCGACAAGCTGATCGCCGTTGGCACGGAAGCTTACATGATGGAAGGTAAGAATCCGCAGGGCATCCGCACGGTACGCCCTCTTCGCAAAGGCGTAATCGCCGACTTTAATGCCGCCGAATTGATGATTCGCGGCCTCGTGAAAAAAGCCTCCACCAAAAGCAACTGGTTCTCGCCGTCGCTGCGCATGGTGGTGGGCATCCCCTCCGGTTCAACTGAAGTTGAAATCCGCGCCGTTCGCGACTCTTCGGAGCATGCCGGCGGCCGCGATTCATATATGATTTACGAGCCAATGGCAGCCGCACTGGGCATCGGCATCGATGTGGAAGCGCCCGAAGGCAACATGATTGTGGACATAGGCGGCGGCACCACCGAAATCGCGGTGATTTCGCTGGGCGGCATCGTGTCGAACAAGAGTATCCAAGTGGCCGGCGATGACCTCACCGAAGATATCCAAGGCCACATGCGCCGCGCTCACAATGTGAAAGTGGGCGTTCGCACCGCCGAACAAATCAAGATGCACGTGGGCTCCGCCCTGACCGAGCTGGAGAATCCGCCCGAGGATTACATCGTGCACGGCCCCAACATGATGACCGCGCTGCCCATGGAAGTGCCCGTGAGCTACCAGGAAATCAGCCACTGCATCGAGAAGACAATCTCCAAAATCGAAGCAGCCGTGCTGAGCGCGCTGGAGCAAACGCCCCCCGAACTTTACGCCGACTTGGTGCGCAACGGTATCTATCTCGCCGGCGGCGGCGCTCTGCTGCGCGGCATCGACAAGCGCTTCACCGACAAGATCGGCATCCAATTCCATGTGGCCGACGATCCTCTGCTGTCGGTGGCCAAAGGCACCGGAGTGGCGCTGAAAAATATCAACAAGTTCTCGTTCCTTATCCGCTAAGCGGCTGAATATCAACGGCAGACTGCGCCCGAATGCTCGGCGCAGTCGCCTTGCTATATTAGATGAAAGAATTATTCGACTTTATCAGCCGCCACTCCAAATGGTTTGTGTTGGTGATTTATCTGGTGTTGAGCAGCATTTTGCTGTTCAACAGCGACCCCTATCGGCATCACTTGTGGCTGACATCGTCGTCGGCGGTGGGCGGCAGCATCTATTCGATGGGCAACAGCATCACCTCGTACTTCAACCTGCGCGAGACCAACGACGACCTCAACCGCCGCAACGCCGAGCTGGAGGCGCAAGTGGTGAATCTGCGCGAGGAGCTCAACCGCATGCGGCTGAGCCAGTACACCGACACCATGCCCACCCCCGACAGCGTGCAGCACTTCAACTTCATCGTGGCCAACGTCATCAACAACTCCATCCACCATCCGCATAACTACATCACCATCGACAAAGGCACCGCCGACGGCGTGGTGGCCGAGTTGGGGGTGATTGACCACTCCGGCGTGGTGGGCGTGGTGAGCGTGGCCGGCGAGCACTATTCGCAGGTGATTTCGCTGCTGAACCCGAATTTCCGTCTATCGTGCAAAATACGCAATACCGAACACTTCGGCTCGCTGGTATGGGATGGCGTGGACCCCACAGTGGCGCTTTTGGAAGAGCTACCGCGCCACACGCGCTTTGTGTGCGGCGACACAGTGGTCACCTCCGGCTTCTCGGCCGTGTTCCCCGCCGGCATCCCCGTGGGCACCATTTTGGATAACGCCGAAAACCACAAGGAGAATTTCTTCACGCTGAAGGTGAAGCTGTTTGCCGACTTCACCCGCCTGAGCAATGTACAAGTAGTAATCAACAATCGCCGCAGCCAAATCATGGAGGTGGACAGCACCCGTGTGGGCGGCGATTCTAACCCGGCCAACCGATAAGCTATGAACAGGACTTCACTTTCGTTGCTGATTACGGCGCTGATACTGATTCCGGCGCAGGCAGTGTTCTTCAACCACTTGGTGCTGTTCAACGTGGCTGTGCCGTTGGCGTTCATCTTCGTAATCATCACGCTGCCGGTGACTTACAGTGCCAACCGCGCCATGACCATCGGCTTTCTGCTGGGCTTGGCCGTGGATGCGCTGTCGAACACACCCGGTGTTAACACACTGTGCTGCACCTTGTTAGCATTCATGCGGCGCCCGATTTTCCACCTCTACGTACCCACCGACAACGACCTCGCCGAGCAGCGTCCCTCGCTCCGGACCATGGATACCGCATCCTTCTTGAAGTTTGCCCTGACCATGTGCGTGGTGTATTGCGCACTCATCTTCACGGTGGAGGCATTCCAAATATTCAACTTCTGGCAATACCTGCTGCGAATCGTTTTCTCCAGCATATATACTTTCGTGATAATCTACGCCTTAGCCGGATTGAGCGGCTCGTCGTCGCATGAGAAAAGATTATAAACTTGAGAAGCGAAAGTACGTTATCGGCGGGTTTGTATTGCTGATTGCGTTGATTTACGTGGGCCGACTTTTCGACCTGCAAATCAACGATGAACGCTACAAAAAATCGGCCGACACCAACGCGTTTTTGCACAAAACCGTGTACCCGTCGCGCGGATTGATGTACGACCGCGACGGCCGCTTGGTGGTGTACAACCAGCCGGCTTATGATGTGATGCTCATTCCGCGCGATGTGCAGCCGTTCGACACCGTGGACTTCTGTAACACGCTGAATATCACCCCGGAACAGTTGCGCCGTCGCTTTGCCGACATGCGCGACAAGCGTCTGAATCCGGGCTATTCATCCTACACGCCGCAGCGCCTAATCACCCAGCTCTCCACCGAGGATTACGGCCGCTTGCAGGAAAAATTGTACCGCTTCCCCGGTTTCTACATCCAAAAGCGCATTCTGCGCCAATATAACTACTCGGCGGCGGCCAACGTGTTGGGCAACCTGCGCGAGGTGTCGCAAACCGACATCGACAAGGACCCGTACTACTCGCCCGGCGACTACTGCGGCGACCTCGGCGTGGAGCGCAGCTACGAGGAGTACCTGCGCGGCGTCAAGGGTGAGGAGATTCTCATCCGCGACTCGCGCGGCCGTATCCAAGGCCGCTACGACGGCGGCGCTCATGATGTGGAGCCGATTTCGGGCCACGATTTGACGCTGAGCATCGACATCGAATTGCAAGAGTATGCCGAACGGCTGATGGCCGGCAAGCGCGGCGCCGTGGTGGCCATCGAGCCCGAAACAGGCGAAATTTTGTGCTTGGTTTCGTCGCCGACTTACGACCCGCGCCTGTTGGTGGGCCGTCATCGCGGCGAGAATTACAAGGCGTTGGTCAACGACCCGTCGCTGCCGCTGTTCGACCGCGCTCTGGGCGGCGCCTATCCGCCCGGTTCCACCTTCAAGCCCACGCAGGGCTTGATCTTGCTGCAAGAAGGCATCATCACCACCTCCACCACTTACCCCTGCCACGGCGGCTACGTCAACGGCGGCTTGCGCGTGGGCTGCCACGCCCACGGCTCGCCCCTGCCGCTCAAGCCGGCGCTGCAAACCTCGTGCAACGCCTTCTTCTGCTGGGGCTTCAAGGCCATGATCGACCGCCGCGGCAAGTACGGCAATCCGGCCAATGCCTTTGAGATATGGAAAAAACACTTGGTATCAATGGGTTACGGCTACGCCCTCGGAGTGGACCTTCCGCACGAAAGCCGCGGCTTCTTGCCCAATGCCAAGTTCTACAATAAGTTCTACGGCGAAGGCCACTGGAGCGCCAACACGGTAATCTCCGTAGCCATCGGCCAAGGCGAAATCCTTGCCACGCCGCTGCAAATCGCCAACCTTGCCGCCACCATAGCCAACCGTGGGTGGTTCATCACCCCGCACGCCGTCAAGGCCATCCAAGACACCGTGCTGCCGCCGCAATACAGCGAGCGCCGTCGGCCCACCATCGACCTCAAATGGTATCCCGAAGTGGCCGAAGGCATGCGCATGGCCGTGACCGGCGGCACCTGTCGCCGCGCAGCCATCCCCGGCATCGACGTGGCCGGCAAAACAGGCACGGCGCAGAACCCCCACGGCCGCGACCACTCGGCATTCATGGGCTTCGCCCCTTACGACCACCCCAAAATCGCCGTGGCCGTGTATGTGGAAAACGGCGGCTTCGGCGCCGTGTACGGCGTGCCCATCGGCTCGCTGGTGATGGAAAAATACCTCTGCGATTCCATCCATCCCTCGCGCCAATACATGGAAGATCAAATGATTAGCACCACTTTACCCTACTCCAATGCGAAACGATAGCTCTCCCTCCGTATTCCGCCAAATCGACTGGCCGCTGGTGATCATTTACTTGCTCATTGTGGTGGCCGGCGTGTTCAGCATCTACGCTGCCAGTTACGACTTCGACGAGGCTTCGATTTTCAGCTTCGACGAGTTCTCGGGCAAGCAGATTCGCTGGATTGGCTTGGGGTTGGTGCTGGGCTGCGTGGTGCTGCTCACCGACTACCGCGTGTTCGAAACTTACGCCTACCTTATCTATGGCATACTGCTTGTGTTACTGTTAGTTACGCCATTCATAGCGCCCGACATCAAGGGCTCGCGGTCGTGGCTGGTCATCGGTCCGATGAGCTTGCAACCGGCGGAGTTTGCCAAGGTGGCCACGGCGTTGGCGCTGGCCAAACTGTTCAATGGCTACAACTTCACTTTGAAAGGTCGGCCGGGCAATTACCTTCGTGCCGTGGCCCTGTTCGTGGTGCCTATCTTGCTGATTCTCAACCAGAACGAAACGGGCTCGGCGTTGGCCTACACCGCGTTGGTGTTGGTGCTCTACCGCGAAGGCATGAGCGGACTGATTCTGTTCGCCGGTGTGTTTGCGGTGGCGGTGTTCGTCATTGCGGTCAAGTACACCGAGGAGCTGTTTTTGGGCATCCCGGGCGGCGAATTCACCGTGATGGTTTTGGTGATGATAACCATGGTAATCATGGCATTCATCTACGGCCGCACTATGGAAATTGCCCGCAATCTGTTGGCCGGATTTGCGGCTTGTTTGCTGATTATGTGGGTGTTAGGCGGGCTGATTGGGCTGAACATGCCCGGACGCGCAATCATGATTTGCATCGTGGTGGCCGGCTGCATCTACCTCGCGTTTGAAGCGCTCAAGCGCCACATCAGTAGCCTGAGCGTGCCGATTGTCACCGCCGTGTTGGCCATCGGGTTTATGTTCTCCGTCAATATTGCCTTCGACCAGTTGCAGCCGCACCAGCAGCAGCGCATCCGCGTGGTACTCGGCATCGAAGAGGACCTCCGCGGCGCCGGTTACAACGTCAACCAATCGAAAATTGCCATCGGCTCCGGCGGTTTCTTCGGCAAAGGTTTCCTCAACGGCACGCAAACCAAGCTAAAATACGTGCCCGAACAGCACACCGACTTTATCTTCTGCACCATCGGCGAGGAGGAAGGATTCGTGGGCTCATTTGCCATCATCGCGCTGTATATGGCTATGATTCTGCGAGTTATCGCTATTGCGGAACGCCAGCCGCGTCCGTTTGGCCGCATCTACGGCTACTGCGTGGCGTCGTACATCATCTTCCACTTCTGCGTGAATATCGGCATGGTGATCGGGCTGTGTCCGGTAATCGGCATTCCGCTACCATTACTCAGCTATGGCGGCTCATCGCTGTGGGGATTTACCTTGCTGATATTCATACTGTTGCGCATCGATGCTGCGCGTAAATCCTATTCATAAGCAGCCGATGAGCAAGGTAGTTTTCGACAACATAATCTACTCGTTGCAACGCTTTGGCGGCATCTCCTCGCTGTGGCACCAAATCATAGGCCACGTGGGCTCGCTGCAACAATTCGATGTGTACGGTCTCGACTATAAGGCTGCTAATCAGAACGTTGAGTACTGCCAATTGCCGCAAATCACTCATCGTCAATGGCCCACTCCTGTGGAGCGCTACCTCGATGCCGACTACCGCATCGACGGGCCGCACACGTTCCACTCGTCGTATTATCGGCTGTCGACCCACCCGCAAGCGCGATGCGTGACCACCGTGCACGACTTCACTTACGAAAGCCACATCCACGGACTGCGTTGCGCCGTCCATTCCGCGCAGAAGTTCCGCGCCATCCGCCGCTCGGCTGTGGTGGTGTGCGTGAGCCTATTCACTCGCGACGAGCTGCTGCGCCGCTTGCCCGATGTGCCTGCGTCGAAGGTCGAAGTCGTTTATAATGGGCTGAATCCCGCTTATAATCAGCACTTTGAGCCGCTGCCGGAGCTGGCCGACTGCATTCTGTTTGTAGGTTCGCGGGCATCGTACAAGCGGTTCGACTTCGCCGTGGAAGCCTGCGCCGATGCCGGCCTGCGGCTGTGCATAGCCGGGTCGCCCCTGACCAAGTCCGAACGCCAACTGCTCGAGCGCCGCTTGCCGGGCCGCTACCTTGTGGAAATCTCGCCCAACAGCGCCCGTTTGGGACAGCTCTACACCTCGGCCCGGTGTCTGCTCTATCCATCTGAAAGTGAGGGGTTTGGCCTGCCCATCATCGAAGCGCAAGCCTGCGGCTGCCCGGTGATAGCCCTTGCCGCCACCTCCGTGCCGGAGGTCATCGGCCACACTCCAACGCTAATGAAAGAGCTGACTATCAACGACTTCCGCGCCGGCATGGCGCCGGTTGACACCGCCGCGACTCGTGCCGAAATCATCGCAGCGGGCCGCGCCAACGCCGCCCGCTTCCCGATTGCGGCCACCACCGCCGCTTACACCGACATTCTCAGCTAACTTACTTAGCGCTTATGTCGTTGTTGGCGAAGCTGTTGCATGAGCTGATCTTCCAACTCGTATACGCGCAGAATCTGCTGCGGAGTGAGGAATGTGCTGTACTCCGCTTGATATTTGCGGCGCAAATCGAGGATGCGCTGATTGCGGTCAAAGCGCTCGCTGATAGCTTGTTGAGCCTCGGCTTCAGTCATATTATCGCGGTGGGGTTTGCCTCGTCCGAGCTGCCACACCTCGCGCAGATACGCGCAATAAGTGGTCACGAACTTGGCCGTGTTTGCTTCGTCCAATTTGAGTTCTTGGGCTATGTAGTTGGCTTGCGATTGAGCCAACTGCTCGCGACGTTGCTGGCGGTTAGTATCATTGCCTTGCCGGCGGCCGCGAGCTTCAATGGAGGTGGCCGAGATGGTCACCATCAGCAAAATGAGTATGAGACGGATAGCGGTTTTCATAGTTATTCGAGATAATCATCGTCAGTTATAAACAAGTCATTATCATAATATTGGGCCAAGTAATCTTGGTCGTCTGTGCTGAGGTTTTGGTAAGCGGCAAGCACGGATTCGAATGAGGCTTCGGGCTGAGGGGCAGGACGGAGGAGCACTGCTCCGATGGCGATAACTGCCACCACAGCGGCGGCAGCGGCGCTGTACCACCACATCCTATGGCGCACACTCTGCTGCCGGTGGACGCGATTCATCACTTCCGATTCTATGGCGGCGAAAGCGCCGTCGGGCACGGTATAGGGCATCCGGCGCCCTACTTGGTCGAAATCAAATTTGTGGTTCATATCGCTCAATCGTTTTGGTTCATATATTGGATAATCTTCTCTTTGGCAAGATGGTAATTAGTTTTGGCCGCACTGGCTGAGGAGTGGAGCACATTTGCAATGTCGTCGTAGCTCAGCTCGTCGTAATAACGGAGGTTGAAAGCAAGCTGCTGCTTGGCAGGCAGACGGAGAATGGCACGTTGCAACCGAGCTTCGATGGCATCGCCTTGGATTTGCGTATCGGCAGCCACCAATTGCGCTGTGGAGTCTTCCAGCGAGAGTGTGGCCACGTTTGCCCGACGGCCCAGCCACCGCAGCGCCTCGTTGGTGGCGATGCTAAATAGCCAGGTTTTCAGCGAGCTGTCGCCCGAGAAGCTGCGGAGGAAGCGGAAGGCTCGCACGAACGTTTCCTGCGTCACATCCTGTGCATCCTCGTGGCCCACGACCATGCGGCGCACATGCCAGTACGCCGGCTCCATATACGTGCGCATCAACAGTCGGAAGCCGCTCTCGGCATCCCGCTCAATCGTCTGCAATATGTCCTTATCACTGATCATACACTCCTTAGACCCGGCCCCACGCAAAAAGTAAAATTCCCCGGGCAGATTATTTCAACAGCGTTTGGTCAATCGATTTATTAAGCAGAAAATCAAACAGCCCGATAATAAGAAATCCATCATCATTATAATAAGGCGCAATCTCATCCCGCATTATGATGATTTTTTGGAAGGAGTCGTCGATACGACGCAAGGAGGCTGATTCCTGCTGCATTTTCGCATCGTCGGGGATGTGGAGCGCCGATTGAATGTAGAGTCGCGAGTAGCCGCGATTGGCCACAAAGTCCACTTCGAGTAGAGAGCGGCGCATGCTTCCATCTTGTTGCTGCTGGCGAATTTCTACACAACCAACATCCACTGAATAGCCGCGAATGCGCAGTTCATTGTAGATAACATTCTCCATCAGGTGCGTTTCCTCCACTTGGCGGAAGCCTAAGATTGCGTTGCGCAAGCCCGGATCGGTGAAGTAGTATTTGGCTAAGGTGTTGATGTACTTCTTGCCCTTGATATTGTAACGTATCGATTTTTCGATGAGATATGCATCGCAAAGGTACTGAAGATACTTCGAGATTGTGCGGTTGGTCAGCGCTACTTTCTTTACACTGCGAAACGTGTTCGAAAGCTTGGTTGGGTTGACCGGCGCGCCGATGCTTGAAGCTAACACGCTGAAAAGTTCGGAGAGTTCGTCGCGGTTCTTGATTTTATTGCGTTCGGCCACATCGGCCAAGAACACGGTCTGAGCTAACTCGGTGAGAAATTGTTGCTTGTTGCGGTCGCCTTCAATTGCCAAAATCTGTGGCAAGCTGCCATAGAGGTAAAAATCGCGCCACGCCTCAGTTTTGCTCACGCTGACAGCCGATAGATACTCGGCAAACGATAGCGGAAAGATGTGAATATTGAAGCCGCGGCCGCGAAATTCGGTGGCTATATCACTGGACAGAAATTTTGAATTACTTCCGGTGACGTACACATCGGCGTTTTTGATGTGGAGGAGACTATTGAGCACATCGACAAACTCATCGAGGAGTTGCACCTCGTCCAAAAGGATGTAATACGGGGCGTTATCGGCGATGCGGCTGTCGATATAAGCGATGATATTGTCGGGATTACGCAGTTTGGCGAATCGGCGGTCATCCAAAGCAATTTCAATGATATGATCCGGCGACACGCCGCTTTCAATCAGGTAGTTATGAAACAGTTCGAAGAGCAAAAACGATTTGCCACATCGGCGAATACCGGTGACCACCTTTATCATTTTATTACCCATGCCGCTGATGAGCTGCTGAAGGTATGTGTCGCGTTTGATAATCATAGTGCTAATTTTTGACGCAAAATTAGCAAAAAAAACTGTGGGGAGCAAATTTTTAGGCCTAAAAAGTGGTAAGATTACCGGTTTTTAGGCGCAAAATTGGGGCTTTGGGCGTTTTTAGGCCTAAAAAGTGGTAAGTTTACCGGTTTTGTGACTTAGCGGCCGGTGGTGGTGAGGATGCGGTAGAGGAGGTCGCGGAAGAGGTCGGTGGGGGCTTGGCGCGAGCCGGCACCCTTGCTCATGGTGTCGAAGCGGCGGATGGACGAGATGATGTCGATGATTTGGAAGGGGTTGTAGTTCGACATGGCAGTGCGGATGCGACGCAGGGCGAAATCATAGCGCAAGCCGAGCGCTTCTTTGATGGCGCGGTCGGAGCGGTCGCCGGCATAGTAGGCGCACATCAGGTCGGCAAACAGGCCGAAGAGCACAGCCGAAGTTACCTGCACGGGGTTGTCCTTAGGGTTGGCGGCGAAGTAGTCGGCGATTTTGAACACCTTCACCACGTCCTTGACGGCGATAGCGTCGACGAGTTCGAAGTTATTGTACTCGCGGCTGACGCCGATGTGGCGCTCCACGGCTTCGGGGGTGATCATGGCGCGCTGGCCGAGGATTTGCGCCAGCTTGTCGATTTCGTTGTACATGCGGCTGAGGTCGGCGCCGATGAAGTCCACCAGCATTGCCAGGGCCTTGGGATCCACACTCAGCCCTTTCTGCTTGATCAGCTTCTCAGCCAACGCAGGTATCTGATTCTCACGCACTTGCGCGGATTCAAACTCCACGCCGCCACATTCTTTCACGGCTTTGGCGAAGGCTTTGGCCTTGACTTGGTCGCCGCGCCCGCACACGGCCAAGATGGTGGTGGCGGTGGGCTTGGCGGCATAGGCGGCGAGCTTGTCGACCCACGTGCCACGCACGGCCTGCGCCTCCTTCACAATCACCACCTGACGATCGATCATCATCGGCAACTGACGGCAGAGGTCGATCACCTGCTCGGGCGTGGACTGCGTGGCAAACACCACGTTGAGGCCGAAGTCGCGGTCGGCCTCGGGAACAATGTTCTCCAGCTGCTTCACCAATTGGTCGGTGTAGTAGCCTTCTTTGCCGTGGATGAAATAGACGGGTCGATAGTCGCCGTTGGCCAGCGATCGGCTCAGCGATTCGAAAGTAACTGCCGGTGTGGATGCCATTTTTGCGAAAGTTTTGCGGGTATTTCAAAAATTTTGTGTAAATTTACAGAGAATTTTTGATTTTTGCAAATAATGTTTGACCAACTTAACTTACCAAACTTCGACATTGAGCTGCGAAAGGCTGAAAATCAGGAGGTTGAGGTGTTTGACCCTTTGCGGCGAAAATGGGTGGTGCTGACTCCGGAGGAGTGGGTGCGCCAGCATTTCGCCCGGTACCTCACCACTACGCTCGGCGTGCCGCCCACCTTCGTGGCCAACGAAGTGGGCGTGCGGCTCAACGGGCGCCAACGCCGCTGCGACACGGTCATCTACCGCCGCAACCTCGAGCCCCTGTGCATCGTGGAGTACAAGCGGCCAACGGTAAGCATCACCGCCGCCGTGTTCGACCAAATCGCGCGCTACAACATGGTGCTCGGCTGCCCGTGGCTGATGGTGAGCAACGGTCTGCGCCATTTTGCCTGCCGCTTCGACGGCACAAAGTATACTTTCCTGCCGGAATTACCCACTTATGAACAAATGAACTCATTCAATATCAAATAGTTATGACCGCAACCCTGATAATCGCAATCATATTGGCGGCGACCGTAGCAGTCCTAGCTGTGGTGGCCTCACGGGCATCCCGCCGCTTAGCTGTCGCTCAGCAGCAAGTGGCTGCCGCCGAAGCCGCGCGCGATACTGAACGTGCTCATTTTCAGCAACGTATGGCCGACCAAGCCGCCGCTTCCGAGACGCTTCTCAAGCAAAAGGAAGCGGACTTCCAAAAACGTATCGACGACGAGCGCGCGGCCTTAGGCGAACGCTTCCGCGCGTTGGCCTCGGAGATTCTGCAGGCCAACTCCGAGCAACTTAACAAGCTGAGCCGCAGCACGTTGGAGACGGTACTCTCGCCGATGCGCACTTCGTTGGAATCTTTCACCAAGGATTTCAAGGAATCATACTCGGCCGAAAGCCGCGAACGGCTGTCGTTGCGCGAAGGCGTGTCGAAACTCATGGTGCTCAACGAACAGGTGAAGGACGAAACCGCCCGCTTGGCCAACGCCCTGCGCGGCGACACCCGCGTGCAAGGCCACTGGGGTGAGATGGTACTCACTAACATCTTGGAACACAGCGGATTGGAGCAAGGCCGTTGGTTCGTTACGCAGGACTCCACCACCACCGACCAGGGCCGCGTGTTGCGCCCCGATGCCGTGATCAACTGCCCGCAAGAGCGCAAAATCATCATCGACAGCAAGGTGTCGCTCTCGGCATACCTCGACTGGCTAAATGCCGAAACCGAAGCCGCACGCGAATCCTGCGCCAAAGCCCACGTAATCTCGGTGCGCAACCACATTAAAGAACTGGCCGACAAGGCTTACCAAGACTCTATCGGCGTGGTCAAGGGCGACTTCGTGCTGATGTTCCTGCCCCACGAAGGCGCGTACATGCTGGCCATGAGCCACGACCCGCAACTGTGGCAACGCGCCTACGACTCGCGCGTAATCATCGTGTCGCCCACCCACTTGGTCACCGTGGTGCGCCTGGTTGAGCAGATGTGGCGCCTTGACGACGCCAACGCCAACGCCCTGCGCATCGCCGACCGCGCCGCCAAGATGATGGACAAGATGGCCGGCGCCCTCACCTCATTAGACAACGTGGGCAAAGCCATCGAAAAGGCCCGCGATGCCTACGACACCGCCATCGGCCAACTCAACACCGGCCCCGGCAGCGTCCTCCGCCAACTCGAACAGCTGCAACAACTCGGCGTCAAAGCCAAGAAACCGCTCCCGGCCTCCGCCGCCGCCCGCTTCCCCACCCTTCCCGAATAGCCACCGCCCCGCAGCTCGGCTTCCGCCTCGCCACAGAACCCAAAGCATACCGCCGGACGCGTCCGCGCCGCTCGGGAAGTGCCCGGCGCTGTGGCCGGGCGGGCGGAGCCTTTTTGCACCTGCTCCGAGCTCTTGCTCGGGCGGTAGGTGGGCGGTGGGGCGGAACGGAAAGCGGGGCTGCCGTGAGGCAGCCCCGCTTAGGGGAATGTTGGTTTTGTTAGACTGGAATTAGCAGATGCCTTGTCCCATCATGGCGTGGGCCACTTTCATGAAGCCGGCGATGTTGGCGCCTTTCATGTAGTTGATGAAGCCGTCGGCTTCGCGGCCGTATTTGAGGCATTGGGTGTGGATGGAAGCCATGATAGCGTGGAGTTTTTCGTCAACTTCGGCTTCGCTCCATTGGAGGTGCATAGCGTTTTGGCTCATTTCGAGGCCGGAGGTAGCTACGCCGCCTGCGTTAACGGCTTTGCCGGGAGCGTAGGTGGTGCGGGAGTTGATGAAGGTGTCGATAGCTTCGGGGGTGCAGCCCATGTTGGACACTTCAGCCACCATTTCTACGCCGTTAGCCACAAGTGCTTTAGCATCGTCGCCGTTGAGTTCGTTTTGGGTGGCGCAGGGGAGAGCGATTTGCACGGGGCGTTCCCAGGGTTTTTTGCCGGCGTAGAATTCGGAGCCGGGGAATTTTTCGGCGTAGGGAGCTACGATGTCGTTGCCGGAAGCGCGGAGTTCGAGCATGTAATCGATCTTTTCAGCGTCGAGGCCGGCGGGATCGTAGATGTAGCCGTCGGGGCCGGAGATGGTCACCACTTTAGCGCCGAGTTCGGTAGCTTTTTTGGCAGCGCCCCAAGCTACGTTGCCGAAACCGGAGATAGCCACGGTTTTGCCGGCGATGTCTTGGCCTTTTTCTTTGAGCATGCTTTGCACGAAGTAGAGGGCGCCGTAACCGGTAGCTTCGGGACGGATGAGAGAGCCGCCGAATTCGAGGCCTTTGCCGGTGAAAGTGCCGGTGTGTTCGTTCACGAGGCGTTTGTACATGCCGAACATGTAGCCCACTTCGCGGCCGCCTACGCCGATATCGCCGGCGGGAACGTCGCGGTCAGGACCGAGGTTTTTCCACAAGCCGAGCATGAATGCTTGACAGAAGCGCATGATTTCGCGGTCGCTTTTGCCGCGGGGGGAGAAGTCGCTACCGCCTTTACCGCCGCCCATGGGCAGGGTGGTGAGAGCGTTTTTGAAGGTTTGTTCGAAGCCGAGGAATTTGAGGATGGAGAGGTTTACGGAAGCGTGGAAGCGGATACCGCCTTTGTACGGGCCAATGGCGTTGTTGAATTGCACGCGATAGCCGATGTTGTTTTGTACTTCGCCTTTGTCGTCGATCCAGGTTACGCGGAAGGTAACGATGCGATCGGGTTCAACCATGCGTTCGATGATTTTGTTGCGTTCGAACTCGGGGTGCTGGTTGTAGACGTCTTGTACCGACAGGAGTACTTCTTTCACAGCCTGCAGGTATTCTTTTTCACCGGGGTGCTTGGCCTCTAAGTCGGCCATAATTTTGTTAATATCCATTTCGTATGGGTTTTAGGGGTATTTTGGTAGTTTTTATCGTGCTTTTAAGGTTGTTTTCAAAATCTACCGCAAATGTAGCTATTAAATTATTATGTACCAAACATTTTGGCAACTTTTTTTTATGTTATAAAACGCATTTTTGTAGCAAGGGAAATCACTTGTTTGCATATTTCGGCTTTTTTTTGTAAATTTGCCACAAATTTCAAACTAAGATACATCGCATTCGGGCGTTTTTCGCCGTTTTTTCAATCAAAAAATTTTTTCAATTTTTTTTCATTTTTCAGAAAATATCTACCTCAACGAACAAAATGAAACTACTACAGCTTTGCACCTATATAATATTATGTGTGGCGATAGCAAGTTGCTTCACCGGCGTAGATTCCACCCCGCGCATCACTTCGTCGGATGTGGCCGCCGCCGGGGCGGTAACCACGGCCGAGATGGAGTTTCTCAGCACGGTGGTGGACCGACCGCCGACCACGTGGGCCGAGGGCAAGCAATGGCTTGTGAGCGATAACAAAATTTCGCTGATTTTCGCCCAGCCGGCGGTGGGGGCTGACTCGTTGGCGGGGCAGAAGCTCACGCTCACCGGGCGGCGCGAAGTAACGGACGTGACCGGGCGCCAAACCGTGGAGCTGCTTTTCCGAGCTGACAATGGGGCGGAGCTGTGTTACCCCACCGGCATCGATGCCGAGAGCTATGCCGAGCGCCGTTCGCTGGAGATACCGTTCACGGTCAACTTGGAGGCTGTGAGCTTGGCCGACTCGCTCCTGCGCGGACGTAAGTGCTTCATCACCACGCCATTATGGTACGATACATCGGGGCGCTCCTACCAAGGCCTGCGCCATGTGGAGGTAACCATCGACTCGGTGACGCCGGGCACGGCCAACTTGCCGCTGCGCGTGGCCTTCAGCCTGCCGCAGCTACCGGGCGAGCACTTTGTGTGGCTCACCTATGGCAATTCGCGCGCCGCCACGCGCAATTTCGACCGGCTATTCACCTTCACCAACCCGCGCACCAACTACCCGCAAATCACCGACCAACGTTGGGCGCTGATAGTGCGCTCGCAGGTGGAGGTGGGCATGACTCGCGACGAGTGCCGCTTGGCTTTGGGCGCTCCCGCCGCCATCAACCGCGGTGCCACGCGCGCCGCTCAGCTCGAAGGCTGGTCGTATGATGATGGTATATATTTGATTTTCGAGGACGGAATCCTCACACGTTATCGCAAGTAATTATGAAGCTAACATTCTTAGGCACAGGCACTTCCACAGGCGTGCCGCAGATAGGTTGCCACTGCGACACTTGCACATCGACCGATGCGCGCGACCGGCGCTTGCGCACCTCGGCCATCGTAACCACCGACTCCGGCGCCAACATCCTCATCGACTGCGGACCGGATTTCCGGACGCAGATACTTGGCGCGGGCTCGCCCGAGCTGGAGGCGCTGCTCATCACCCACAGCCACTACGACCACACCGGCGGCATCGACGACTTGCGTCCTTACTGTAAGGGCGGCCGCCATTTTCCCACCTACTGCACGGCCGACGTGGCCGCCGACTTGCGGGCACGCAACCCGTGGTCATTCGCCAAGCACCTCTACCCCGGGGTACCTACCTTCGCCATCACCGAGATACGGCCATTCGAGCCGCTCACCATTGGCGGCGAGAGCGTGCTGCCTTTGGCTGTGATGCACGGCCAACTGCCCATCCTCGGCTTCAAATTCGGCTCGAAATTAGCCTATATCACTGACTGCAAAACATTGCCGCAGGCTTCGATTGAGGCCATCACCGGCATCGACACACTGGTAATCAACGCCTTGCGCCCGCAATTCCACCCCACTCACCTGAGTGTGATCGAGGCCTTAGACGTGGTGGAGCAAATCCATCCGAGCCGCGTCTTCTTCATCCACGCCAGCCACGATATGGGTCGCCACACCACAGTTCACCTTCCCACCGGCATCCAATTAGCCTACGACGGCCTCACCATCGACGTTTAACGGATCAATGTAAAAAACCGGTTGTTAAATCTGCAAAAGAAAGTGTGTCAAAAGTTCACCGCGAGTAGCACAGTTGGCAAAAATCCACAGGAGTAAGTATGCCGCCGTTGCGCCAACAAAAATGGATATAACGTAAACCGCGGAGCGGTTTCGCATACCCCCAGCCCCACAATGGCACGAAGCGCAGGGCAAGCGAAGCGGCCGGAGCGTAGTGCCTTTGTGGGGTCCGGATACCCCCCCTCCATCCCGTACCGCGGAGCGGTTCCAAAACGTCCGCCGGTTGATGCTCGGTAATTGGAACCGCTCCGCGGTACATGGTTGATATAGAGCACTTTATCCCCACATAGGCTTCGCCAATGTGGGGTTGAGGGGTATGCGCAACAGCTTCGCTGTTGACCAGCTGCAGGTTCATAGAATCAATTTTCGCGCTACGACGGGGCAATCCGGGGTCCCCCGAGGCAAGCCTCGAGGCTACGGGCTACAAGTGGCAGATAAAAAAATTAACACTCTCGGAGATGTTTTTAACATTTCAACCGGATTTTTACATTGACCCGAAATAATGTATTGAATCAATAGGACCTTTATACAGCCTCTCAAGGCAGTTTGGGGGGTAATAAAAGCGGCCGCCTGGTGGGCGGCCGCTTTGGGTATGGAACGGAAGAGATTACTGTTGGAGTTTGAAGCTGATGGGCAGGGTGTAGGTAACTTTAACGGGTTGACCGTTGTTACGACCGGGCTGCCATTTGGGCATGGATTTAACCAGGCGAACGGCTTCTTTATCGAGGGCCGGGTGACGGCCACGCACTACGCGCACGTTTTCGATAGCGCCGGTTTTGGATACGTCGAACTCAACAACTACGCGGCCTTGCACACCTTCTTCAGATGCTTGGGCGGGGTAGGAGATGTGGTCGGAGAGCCATTTGTACATGGCAGCTTCACCGCCGGGGAATTCGGGTTTTTGTTCTACCATGGCGATGGTATAAACTTTTTCTTCCACGGGAGCGGGAGCTTCTTCGATCACTTGCTCACGGATAACCTGTTTGTTGAGGTCGTTGGTACCTTCGGTTACGTCCATAGCACCAACTTGAGCTTCGTTTTGAGTGGTTTCTTCCACACTCTTAACTTGTTTCGATTCGTCGAATTGGTCGTCTTGAGTGATGAGGAGGTCGGTCACACGCTGTTCGTTAGCCACTTCTTCGGGTTGAATGATTTCTTCCTCGGGTTCTTGGTAAACGATTTGCTCTTCTTCAATGATTTCTTCTTCGGCTTCATCGCCGGCGAGAGCCGCGATTTCTTGTTCGGTAGCAGCGTCGGCGCCTTCATCTTCGGCAGAAGAGAATACGCCGGAGATAGAGAGGAAAAGGAAGAAGAGGATAACAGCGAGAACGGAGAGCACGAAAATAACGGCTTTGGTGTGGCGTTGCACGGAGTTGGCGCGCAAAACGTAAGCGCCGAATTCCTTGTTTTTGCCTTCAAATACGATGTCGCACCATTGTTTTGATGAAAGATCTACGTCTTGTGCCATTTTACTAAGAGTTTAAACGGTTAATAAATCTTATCGGACGGTGGGTCGGATGATGGTACGGCCGTTACGACGTTCAAATTCTTGCAGGAGCAAAGTGTCGGTATGGGTGGGCAACTCGATGGAGTAACGCGAAATCTGGTTGATTTGCATTTCGTCGAGAGCGCAGATGAGACCTTCGTAAGTGCAGTTGGGGCCGGGTTTGATAACCACAACGGGACGGGTTTTGGTGGAGTCGTTAGAGTTTTGCTTAGCGAGCTCGTCAAATTGTTCCTTAGTGATTTCCTTGTTGCGCCATTGCTGTTTGAGGATTTCATACTGTTCCATAACGGCTTTGTTCTTTTCGCGGAGGATGGCGCGGATACCTTGGGCTTGACGGTTCACGTTGCCGATAAACTGTTGTTCACGCAGGAAGTTAGTGGTTTGGAACGTAGTATCGGCCACACCTTCGTAGTAGTAGATGTGGTGAACGGTTTTGCCGGTTTCGGCATCCACGAGGGGCTTGCCATTATCGCCATACTCGGTGTCGAGGATGATGGTGATGGCTTCAGATGCTTTAGCTTGTGCTTGTTGCTCTTGCTTAACTTCTTCGTTTGTAGGGAGCACGATCTGCAGGGTTTGCGATTTGATCATGGTGGTACAGAGCATGAAGAAGGTAATCAGAAGCATGTTCATGTCAACCATAGGGGTAAAGTCGACATGGATTTGCATCTTCTTCTGGGCGCCTTTCTTTTTCTTGCCGCCTTTGTCTGATGGTTCAATTTGTGCCATGTGAAATTACCTTTATTGAGTTGGTTCGTCTTCTGATTTAAGAGCAGTCATGAGGCTGAATTTGTTGAGCTTCATGGTTTGGAGGTTGTCAAACACGAGTTCTACCACGGTGAAGGGGGTGTCCTTGTCGGCTTTCACGGCAATACCTTTACCTTGGCGCATGAGGGCGCCGTAGAGGTTTTGTACGCGAGCGCGTTGTTCGGCATCGAGGCCTTCGCATTGCTCGTTGTTGATACGCTGAGCCACGTTGTAGATAGCTTTCAACCAAATTTGGAATTCGTTGAGGCGGCCTTCACGGTTTTTGTTGCCGTCGATAGGAATACCTACTTTGGGCTGCGTGAGGTCACCTTGGAATTTGTCGCGGTCGGTGATTGACATTGAGAGGTATTCGGGCAGGACTGAGAAGGGAACACCGAACATATTGATTTTGGTGAACTCTGCAACCTGTTGGTTGGTCAGTCGAACCGGTGCGTTCTTATGCTGGTCGTTGTAAATCGACACGGCTTCTTCGAGCATCATTCCGCGGATTTTTTCGCTGGAGAATGTCGAGTCGGCGTCGCCGGTGAACGAGATGAAGAGTTTACCTTCCACAGAGGCGGCGTTTTCGAGCTTGCCGGATTTATCGGAGCTTGAAATGAGAATGGTCACCAGGTTGTTGGTGGGCACTTTTTCTTCGGAAACGGAAGAAGGAGTGTACACGATGGTGGGCTCTTTCTGCAGGAAGGTTGAAGTCAACATGAAGAAAGTAAGCAAAAGAACAGTCACGTCACTCATCGCGGTCATGTCGATGAGCGTACTCTTTCTTTTAATTTTTACTTTTCCCATATTTACTTAAATTTAAAGGGTTAATTAAATCGCTGTAAAAGTGGGATTAGTGAGAAGCTGCAAATGTTTGCACGATGGAGAAACCGATTTCGTCGATTGCGTAGGTGAGGTTGTCGATCTTGTTGGTGTAGTAGTTGTAGGAGATAACAGCGAAAGCACCGGTAGCAATACCGAAGGCGGTGTTGATAAGAGCTTCCGAGATACCGGTCGAGAGTTCGGTGGAGTCAGGAGCGCCGGATTGAGCCAGAGCCTGGAAGGATTTGATCATACCCATTACAGTACCGAGCAGACCAACGAGGGTACCGAGAGTGGTGAGGGTAGCCACGATGGGGAGGTTTTGTTGGAGGGAGGGCATTTCCAGAGCGGTTGCTTCTTCAACGGTTTTTTGGAGGTTGGCGATTTTTTGTTCTTTGGTGAGCACGGTGTTGGCGTCCATTTCTTTGTAGGAAACGAGGGCGGCAGCAACTACGGCAGCAACAGAACCTTTTTGTTTAGCGCAGAGTTTTTGAGCTTCTTCGATGTCGTTCTTCACCAAAGCGGCTTTTACTTTGGCCACGAAAGTGGTGATGGAGCCGGTACCTTTAGCAGCGCCGAGTGCGATAGCACGTTCAACGGAGATAACGATAACGGTGAGGAAGAGGGTTTGGAGGATAGGCACGATGAAGCCGCCTTTGTAGATGGTGCCCCAGAGGTCAATGGGGTGGCCGTCTTCGAAGTGGCTTTCGTTACCGAACCAGAAGATGAACAGAAGAACGCAGACAACTGCGCATGCGAGGATTACCCACGATGCATTTTTGATACCGGGGGCGTTGCTTTTTGCTGCTTTAGCTTTGGGAGCAGCTTTTACGGTGGGCTTTTGAGCTTCCATAATTAATTGTTACTTTTTTGATTGATTTTATAGGTTTATTGGTTGTTAGTTGTTGATAGTTAACCAATTGCAGCGAAATGTGCCGCTGAATGGTTGAGTCGGGGGGGTTAGTTGTTTGGGTTTATGTCTGTTTTGTAAAATATGGTATTGGTTTAGGAGTTTAATTACGCTTTTTAGAATATCAACGCAAATTTAATGGGAATTTTTGAGAATAGCAAAAGTTTTAAGGATTTTTTTTCAATTTTTGAGTGATTTTTCTATTTTTTGGCCTTTTTGCGGATAATTTTTGGCTTGGTTGGGGATTTTTCGTAACTTTGCTTACTATTTTTGATTTTGAAATTTTCAATTTTGTGTAATGTTTACATATAAGCAAGACTTTATCCGCGTGGCTTCGTGCTCACCGGCGGTATCGGTGGCGAATCCTTCGGCCAACGCCAAGGCAATTTTAGATGTGCTGCGCCGTGCCAAGGAGCAGGGCGCGCGGCTGGCCGTGCTGCCGGAGTTGGCCATCACGGGCTACACCTGCGGCGACCTGTTTCACAACTCGCTGCTATTGCAGCGGGTGGAGGAGGCCATGGAGGAAGTGATTGACTACTGCCCCGAGGGTATGACAGCCATTGTGGGTGCGCCGGTGCAAGCCGGCGGGGCGCTGTACAATTGCGCGGTGGTGCTCACCCGCGGCAAGGTGCACGGCATCACCGTCAAGACTTACCTGCCGAATTACAACGAGTTCTACGAGAAGCGGTGGTTCACACCGGCCAATGCGGCCATGCCGGCCAAAGTGGACTTTGCCGGATACTCTGACGTGCCCTTCGGCACAGACTTATTATATAATGTATACGACACATTGGTGGGCGTGGAGATTTGCGAGGATGCGTGGGCGCCGATTCCGCCGAGCTGCCGCTTGGCGCTGTCGGGCGCCATGGTCATTGCCAATCTCTCGGCCAGCGATGATGTGATCGGCAAGTACGCTTACCTGCGCGACTTGCTTCGCCAGCAGTCGGCACGCTGCCTGTGCGACTATGTGTACGCTTCGGCCGGCTTCGGCGAATCGAGCACCGACTTGGTGTTCGACGGCAAGAACATCATCTGCGAAAACGGCCGCATCGTGGCCGAAAGCGACCGCTTCTGCGCCGATAGCAAGTTGGCTGTGGCCGATGTAGATCTGCACGCCATTGAGCGCGACCGTCGCCATCTGATGACCTTTGCCGACTGCGCCGCCCGCGAGGTGGACGGCTCGCTGCGCATCGTCCTCGCCTCCGATGTGATTTCCGGCAACCTGCCATGCTATTTCAAGGATGAGGACGTGCCGATGATCAACCGCAAGGTGAATCCGTTGCCGTTCGTGCCCGCCGACAGCGAGCACTTGGCCGAGCGCTGCGAAGAGATCATCCACTTGCAGGCCACCGGGCTGCGCAAGCGCCTGCGCGCCACCGGCTGTCGCAACTTGGTGGTGGGCATCTCCGGCGGCTTGGACTCCACGCTGGCGCTGCTGGTGGCGGTGCGCGCTTTCGACCTCGAAGGCCTCGACCGCCGCGGCATCCACGGCATCACCATGCCCGGATTCGGCACCACCGATCGCACCTACCGCAACGCCCTCGACCTGATGGAAGCCCTCGGCATATCCATCCGCGAAATCTCAATCGCCAAGGCCGTAACCCAACACTTCGCCGACATCGGTCACGACAGCACCGTGCACGATGTCACCTACGAGAACTCGCAAGCACGCGAGCGCACGCAGATCCTGATGGACGTGGCCAACGCCGTGGGCGGCATGGTGCTCGGCACCGGCGACCTCAGCGAGCTGGCCTTAGGATGGGCCACTTACAACGGCGACCACATGTCGATGTACGCCGTCAACGCCGGCGTGCCCAAGACCTTGGTGCGCCACTTAGTGCGCTACTTCGTCACCCTGCTGGCCGACGAGAAGGTGGCACACACTCTGCTCGACATCATCGACACCCCCATCTCGCCCGAGCTCATCCCCGCCGACGAGCAAGGCAACATCACCCAAAAGACCGAAGACTTGGTCGGCCCTTACGAGTTGCACGACTTCTTCCTCTACTACATGCTGCGCTTCGGCTACTCTCCGCGCCGAATTTTCCACCTCGCCAAAGGCGCTTTCGCCGAAAAATTCGACGAATCCACCATCGCCAAATGGTTAAAAATCTTTATTCGAAGATTTTTTTCGCAACAATTTAAAAGAAGTTGCTTGCCCGACGGACCCAAAATTGGCAGCGTAACACTCTCACCCAGAGGAGATTGGCGCATGCCGAGCGATGCACAGTCGGCAGAGTGGCAAAAAGAATGTGACAAAATTTGTCAGTCGCTACACAACAATTTTTGATTTTAAACGTTATACTATCAGTATTCCTTAGCCAAAGAGAGAATACTGACAACTTTAACATAATGTGATGAATGGGAGAAGGAGTATTCGTGAGAATGCTCCTTTTTCTTTGTGCCTACCCGAACCGGCGCACCGCCTTGGAGATTGCCGTTAAACGGCAATCTCTATGCGCACCGGAAAGCCGGCTAATCGGGCTAAGGGAATGGCTATCAGCGTTCGGCCGCGCTTATGGCAGCGAGCAGGGCGGCGATGGCGTCGCTCATGCTTGCCACGGCCATCGACGGAGTGGCGGCAGGCTTGGCTGCAGCTTGTTGGTGGGCGTAGGGGAGGTGGACGAAGAGCACGGGCAGGACATCGGCGTAGCGGTGGAGCAGGCTGTAGTAGAGCGTGTTGCACACATACAAGCCGGCGGTGTTTGACACTGCGCACGGGTAGCCGGCGGCGCGCACGGCTTGGGCCAAATCGTCGACAGGCAGCTTGCAGAAGATGCCGTCGGGGCCGCCGGCTACCACCGGCTGTCGACAGGGCTTGGCGCCGGCGTTGTCGGGATTGTTGGCGTGGGCCATGTTGACGGCTATGCGTTCGAGGTTGACGCAGGCGCGCGTGGAGGCTTGCCCCAAGCACACCACCGCCTGCGGCCGGACGCGTTCGATGGCTGCGATGGCCTCCTCCGACGCGTGGGCGAATGCCACCGGCAACACGCACTTGACCACTTCCACCTCGCCCACCCTCTCGGGCAGGCTCTCCAGCACCAGTTGCGACGAGTTTTGCGCATCGCCGCGAAAGGGCTCGAAGGCGGTGATTAATACTTTCATACGTATCCGATGACTTTTGTCTTCAGCGACGGGTCGTCGGGATTGCCGGGCAGGCCGAGGATCTTGCGGTTGATGGCGTCGGCCAGCGTTTGGGCTATGGCCACGCGATTGGTGTCCCACAGCGCGGCGCTCCACGCTATGCGCATGAGGATGTCGTTGCCGGGCTGCACGCGATGCAGCAGGCGCAGGTTGATGCGCGGCGAGTGGGAGGCGTGATACTTGCCGGTATCGGACTTCACGCCGAATTTCTCCTCCAAAGTTGGGGCCACGTCGGCCACAAACTCTTCGAAGCGGGGCTTGTCGGTGATGAGGTCGCCGGTGGTGGTCACACCCTTGGGATTGCCGGTGCCGAAATGCACTTGGGTGGGATACTCCGGCTCGTTGGCGCCGCTGGCTATCATGTAAGTGAGCGACCACGCCCCGGGCCGCGCCAGCAGCATCTCCAAGTCTTTTTGATACTCCTCGAAGCCCTCTTCGGGCTCGCCCGCCGGCACTATGTAGAACGAGCGGTAGGGCGCTTTCTTGCCGAACTCGCGGCTGACGAAGTTGAAGCCGCCGATGCGGGCCAGATAGTAGCCGAAGAACACGGTACAGTCGTCCACGAAGCTGGCCGGGGCGATTATGGTAAAGGGCGAATTGCGGTCGATCAGCATGCCGTAGGGGCGGTTGAACGCAAAGTGCTCCACGGCCAGATTGTCGAGCGGGTTCTTGTCGATGGGTATGGTGGCGGAGAGGTTGACCAAGCGGTAGCCGGGGGTCACGTTCACCGTCTCGATAATGTCGTCGGCGGTCATACATTGGCGCGACTGGATGTGGGCCAGAGTGCGATACGGCGGCACCACCTGAATGCCGCTGGGGCGGTCGAGCACGGTCTGGAAGCTCAAGCGCAACTTCTCGCGGTTTTCGGCCAGCTGCTCGCGGTTGCTCTCCTTCTCGATGGCCTCGGTGAAGCCGGCCCCGAGGATGCCGGCGGGCACGGCCACGATGGCGATACCGAGCAGGCCCACGATGCAGGCGATGGCCTTGCCAAACGGCGTGATGGGCGGCGTGTCGCCGAAGCCGCCCGGGTCGCCGATGTATTGCGCAAACGACCACGCCACGGAGCTGAAGCCGTCGCAATACGCTTCGGGCTGCGCTTCATGCTCGCAGAAGTATAGTATGATCGACAATATGAACGTCACCACAATCAAGAACTGCATCGAAATCAGCAACTCGCGCCGCTTTTCGCGCACCGCGCTCACCAGCAGGCGCCACGACTTCATATAGCGGCTCACGCGGAAAATGCGCAGCGTGCGGCTCAACCTGAGCACCTTGATCCAGCTGATGGGCATCGGCAGCAGCCACTGCAGATAGTACGGATACGTTGACACCACATCGATAAGCCCCTGAGTGCTAAGAATATACCGCAGCCGCGCCTTGCTCGCGCTCAGCTCCGGATACAGTTCCGGCGCCACCCAGATGCGCAGCGATACCTCGATGGTGAAGAACACCAGCGTAAACACGTCCACCCAATACAGCGCCGTGCGCCACTGCGGTGTGATATTGAAGGTACATAGAAAAATCTCCACCGTGCTCAGCAGAATCACGCCGATGATGGTGTAGTCAACCACGTTTTTCCACTTGCGTGTCTTCAAATTATCGTCGAACACAAGGGCCAAATTCTTGCGCAATTTGCGATGCCATGATAATGTCGGTTCCGTTTGAGTCATATTAGCTTTGAGGTTAAGTAATAACGCGGCCGGGCCGCCGATTTCGCCGCAAATATACAAACATTTTCAAAACGTAAAATGGCTTGACCCAAATTTTTTGAAAATTTGCCAAGAAGCCTCCCTTCCCCCGCATAACTCCTCAAAAAAGAGCCACCCGCGGCGGGTTCTGGGGCGAGGCGGAAGCCGAGCTGCCGCGCGCCCGCCCCGCCGCCGGCCTTTTCGTCGCGTCCGCCGCGCCGCCCTCGCCTACCTCATCCGCCCCATCGACTTCATCAAAGCCAAAGCCCACCTATTAGGCTGGCTCGACGAAGCCATCTCCATCGGCGTCCTCATCCAAAAAATGTCCAACCGCATCGCCCCCAAAATCGAAGCCCGCGCCGACGCCCAACTCGACCGCTGGTTCGCCCCCAACCCCGACCTCTCCCTCCCCTAATCCCCCCACCCCGCCAGCCACCGCCGCCCCCGCTGTTCCGCGCCCGGGCAACCACTCCCCACAAGCATGATACCACAAGGTTAATAAATCAGAGAAATGTTATTTCCGCACCCAGCCCATCAGGATACCGGCAGACACCACGAG
>CAMGBT010000020.1 GCA_946011725.1 uncultured Bacteroidales bacterium
ATCTGGCTAAAAATCAAGCATCGAGGCAAAAAAATCGCCCCGATGCCCAAATATTTCGCCGATTTATGGGATTTTAGAGTTTAAAGCCGTGCGCCAAGCAAATTCCCTGGAACATTATTGAGGAGGAATCTACGACTTCTATTCTCCCCATTATGCAAACAGACATTTTCCTTAGCTACAACGGACGGACGCTCATTATTGATGCAAAGTATTATACATCGTCCATGGCTGCGAATTTCGATAAGCGCACTATCCATTCCAACAATCAATACCAAATTCTTTCATACGTGTTAAACCATGACAGGTATCACTCCGGCACTACCGATGGCATGCTTTTGTATGCAAAAACCGACGAAGAAATATCCCCCAATGGCCAAATGAAATGGCGCGATGGCAACACCATCTACTATCGCACTCTCGACCTCAATTGCGAATTCAGCCAAATCAAAGAACAGTTAGACGGTATCGTTTCGGAAATATTCCGCTGTGGATAAATGCACTGTGAGCCATACTTGCCAATCAATCCGACCGGTTTGTAAATCACTACCATCGCCAAACATCACTGTATAAATAGCAAAGCAGCCGCGCGGAGGCACTCCGGGCGGCTGCTACTTCTTTGCTAAAGTTTATTTGTTATGGGTGATGGTGTGTAGGGTTTTGCCTTCGGCGTTGATGAGGTCGAGGGTGAGGGTGGTGGCGGTGGCGGTGAGGCGGGCGAAACCGGCTTCGCCGCTGATGAATTGGGCGCCCTCTACGGCTTTGACCTTGGTGCGGGAAAGCGAGGCGGAGGAGTTGACCACATAGTCCACTTTTTGTCCGGCGGGGCGGATGTGTTGGAAGTTGTGGATGTGGCCGCATATGTAGAAGTCCACGCGATGGCGGCGGAGTATTTCCCCTACCCGAGCTTGCATGTCGGTGCGCTCGGATTCATCCTTGGAGGTGTCGGCATACACGGGGTGATGGCCGGCGACGATGACCCAGTCCTCGGTGGCGGCAGCGAGTTCGGCTTCGAGCCAAGCGAGCTGAGCGTCAGCGTCTTGGAGGTGGGCATCGGGATAGGTGATGGAATCGTTGCGATACTTGTCGATAAGCGGGGTGGTGTCGAGCATGATTACTCGCACGGTGGTGCCGTCGTCCTCGAAGCGGAGCGAGTAGTAGCGGGCGGGCATGCTCCAGCGGCGGCTGACGTGGGCATAGTCGAGCACGGCTTGAGTGTTGCCGCGGTACTCGTGGTTACCCAACACGGGATACCAGGGAATCATCAGCTCGGGATGGTCGTAGATGAGCTCGAAGTTGGTGAGCCACAGGGGGTCGTTGACCGAAGCAACACCTTCGAAGTGGTGCACGTCGCCCAGGGCGAGCACGGCTTCGGGGCCGTCCTCCTCGGCCATGGTGCCCATCAGCTCGGCGATTTGCTTCTGCTGATAGTAGCCATTACGGCCGAGGTCGTTAGCGAGGTAAAGTGAGAGCTGGGCGGAAGCTGCCACGAAGCTGAGCAGCAGTGCCGCAATAAGTGTAATTCGCTTCATAACAATCAGTTATGGCCGAGTGCGCCGAAGTAAGGCTGAACGGCAGGTGAAGAATAGGTGGTGGTGCCTACCAGCAGGCCGCCGGCGAAGTAGGGAGTGAGTGTGCCGTTAGCGCCGCTGAGGGCTGCTGCGCCGGATTTGAGACCGAAATTCCATGAGGAATTGAACACATATTGTGTGAGAGGCACCGTATTGATGTTAAAGTTAACGAAACCGGGTTCGATGGGGTTGCCGACGGAAGCGATGATGCTGTGAGTGTCGACAGCGGGGTTGTAGTTCTTGTTGCCTTGGTTGTAACCTTCGAGGGGATTGCCCACGGTGGCTTCGCCGGTGATTTCCACTGCCTGGGTGCCGCCGGTGTAGAAGTTGTAGTCAATCACCGACTTGTCGTCGTAGCCGCCATCGGTCTTGTTGGGGTCGGTGTATTTGGGGGTCATGGCGCGGAATTTGCAGTTGACAATCAAGTTGTTAACGATGTTAACAAGGATGTTCTTCTCCACGTAGATTGAGCCGCCTTTTTCGCCATCGCGACGCCAGCCGGCGTTGATGATGGTGTTGTTGTAAGCGTTGACCTTGGCTTGGGGGCGAGTTTCGCTTTGGCCGGAGGAAGAGAGCTTCAGGCCGTTGGTGTTCGGCGAGAACATCACGTTGCCGGCCACGTCGGCTACGACGCCGGCTTTCAAGTTGACGGCTTCGCCGCCGGTGGCACCGTTGGCTGCGAAGATGTTATTGGTGACGATGGCATTGCCGCCCATGAAGTAGATGCCGTCGGAAGCGCCGTAGCGGATGGTGGAGTTGGTCACTACGTATTTGCCGTTGATATTGTTAGTGGTCACTTGGGGATAAGCGTCGTCACCGGCGGTGTAGATGCCGGCAGTGGCGGCGGGCGAACCTTCGATGACTTCGGCGCCGGTGTATTCAATGATTACGTTGTCGAGCACCATTTCGGCACAGGATTCGGTGCCGACGATGCCGCCCCACAAGCCTTTGACGGCATTAGCTTCGGTGCGGAGCGAGGGATCCACGCTGAAGAGGATGGGCTTGGCCGAGGAACCGATGGCGTAGAGGTTGCCGTCGACGGTGATTTCCACCGGGGTGTGGTTCACACCCACGCCGGCGGTGCTGACGATGATTTGCACGCCCTCTTCGATGGTGAGCGACTTGCCGGCGGGCACCACCAAATGGCGGTCGAGGTTAAGCACCGTGCCGGCTTTGAGCGTGCCCCACATGCGCATTTCGGTGTCAGTAATTTCTTGGTCGACAGAGGTTCCCGGTTGGGGTTCGGGAGTGGGTTCGGGTTGGTCGTTGTCGTCGCTGCAAGAGCATACCAGAGCGGCAGCCATAGCGAGCATCAGCAATGATTTCTTGGTAATGTTCATAGTTTTTTATTGAAGTTTGGTAGTTAATCAGATTTTGTAACGGAAGCCGATGGTGATGGTTTGGCCGTACCATTCCTTGCGTTCGAGCACGTTGCCGCGGTAGCGCACGGCGTCAACGCCGTCGGTGTGTTCGCCTTGGTGGATGTAGCGAACCAAGGGGAGATTGAGCAGGTTGGTGGCTTTGACGAAGAGGCTGAGGCCGCAGTTCCACGACTTGTCGGCTGACAGCTCCATGCGGAAGTACTCATTCTCCCAGATGTCGTTGTCGTACCAGTTGGAGATGTCGGCCAGGCGCTTGCCGATGAAGCTGCCGGTGAGCTGAGCATCGAGGCCGAGGCGGTCGTTGCGGTAGAGCAACGAGAGGTTGGCCACGTGGGCGGCTTGGCCGAAGAGCGGACGATTCTGGCGCACGGTGATGATGTCGTTGCCCTGCATGGTGCGCTTGTCGGTGGTGATGCGCGAGAAGGTGTAGGTGTAGTTAAACTTGATGCCGAAGGAGTGGAAGTATTTCAACAGGTCGATTTCCAAACCGGCGTTGTTGGCGTCGCCGAGGTTGAGGGGCACGTAGTAGGTGTCTTGACCCTCGTTGACAAGGCTGTATTCGATCGGGTTCTGAAGGTGTTTGTAGAATAGGCCGGCCATGATTTGCTCGCTCTGTCCGGGGAAGAATTCCCAGCGGAAGTCGATGTTGTCGGCCACGGTGTGCTGCAGTTGGGGGTTACCTTTCTCCTTGTACTCTTCGTTGATGATGCTGTAGGGCACGATTTCGAAGAAGCTGGGGCGGTTAATGGCGCGAGCGTAGCTCAGGTGGAGGCTCATGTTGTCGGCCAAGTGGTATTTGAGGTGCAGGTCAGGCAGGAAGTCCCAGTAGTTTTGCTCGCCGGAGCCATCGACGCTGCGGGGATAGCGCAAGGTGTAGCCTTGGTTGGTATGCTCGGCGCGGATGCCGGCGATGGCTTCCCAGCGGTTGCGGGTGAAGGTGGCCATGGCGAAGGCGGCGCCGATGCGCTCGGTGGCGTCGTAGTTGAGCGGATCGCCCACGTTGCCGTATTCGCGCGGGGTGAGTTGGATTTGGTCGAAGTTGGTCCAGTCGGTGCCGTACACTTGGTAGTAGTCGGTGCCGGTGGCGGAGTCGAAGGTGTACTCGTTGAAGAACGATGTGCGCGACTTGTCGCGGTACATGCCGCCGAGTTTGAGTGTGAGGTCGGAGGAGAGCAGGTAGGAGAGGTTGAGGTACCCGGCCCAGTCGCGATCGGAGTTGTGCTCCCAGCGGCGGGTGGCGGCAGTGCGCGTTTGGATGTGCGAGCCTTGGAGGTTGATGAGGGTGTTGTCGGGCGTCTTGTTGTTGGCATACGAGTAGACGGCGCTCCAATCGAGGCTGAGGCGCGAGTCCAAGAAGTTGTGTTCACCGGTGAGGGTTGAGTTGAAAAAGCCCTGCACATTGTGGCGCATGCGGATGTTGTTCTCCTGCTCGCCCTCGGCCAGGCGGACTTGGTCGTCGCTCATGGCCAGATAGCCGTTGTACCACATCAATCGGTGCTGCGGGGTGATGGCATAGTCGAATTTGGAGTGGAGAGCCAAGCGCTGCTTGTAATCGGAGTAAGTGCGGCGCTCGTAGTCGCCGGTGGCTGAAGTGTAGTCATAGTAATCCATGTCCTTGCCGCGGTGCATGCCTTGGTAGGTGGCCGAGAGCAACATTCCGAAGCGGTTGGCGAAGAAGCGGTCGCCGTAGCACAGGCCGGCGGAGAGGTCGGGCAAGGGGCGGCGCGAGGTCACGCGCAAGTTGGTCATATTGAAGTCGTTAGCGGTGACGCGATTGTTGCCGATGTTGCCCATGTGCTCGTCTGGCGATTGGCCCGCGATGTCGCCGGTGTTGAAGCTCTGGAAGTCGCGGTCGAAGAACAGGGCGTTGTATGAGGTGCTGAGGTTGGCGGCAAACAGGCGCGATGACGGTGCGTCTTTCATCACCAAATTGACCGCGCCGCCGATGCCGTCGCCTTCCAAATCGGCGGTGAGCGACTTGTTCACCTCCAACCGCGAGAGAATCTCGGAGGGGAAGAGGTCCAAGGGCACGAAGCGGTTCTTGTTGTCGGGGCTGGGGATTTTGACGCCGTTGACTAAGGTGTAATTGTAGCGTTTATCCATGCCACGGAGGATGGCGTACTGACCTTCGCCGCTGGAGTTGCGTTCGACGGTCACGCCCGACATGCGTTGGATGATGTTGCCCACCGACACGTCGGGCGACAGCTCCATGGCGCGGGCGCTCATCACGTTTACCACGTTGGCGGCGTGGCGTTCGATGAGGCGGGCGCCGGCCTCGTTGGAGGAGTGCGCGCGGGCGGTAATGGTGACTTCGCTCAAGGCGGTAACACTCTCGCTCAGCGCAAAGTCCACCACCGATTCAGTGGCGGTCTTCTCCTGCGACTGGAAGCCGATGTACGAACAAATGAGCACGGGCGCGGCATCGGCAGTGTTGATGAAATAGCAACCATCCAACCCGGTGACCACACCCTGTTGTGATGAGCCTTTGACAGTGATTGAAGCGCCGATGAGGGTCTCGCCGGTGGCGGCATCTATCACACAGCCGCTGATTTCGCGAGCCGCCATGGTGGCGGAAATAAAGCTTAAACTACAAATTAATAGTGATTTAGCAAAGTAAGAGCACATATTTTGGATATGACATTGATTTCGAGTGCAAAGTTAGGCCCAAAATATTTCAAAAGTATTTCACTGCGGTTAACTTTCGGTTAACTTCCAGCCGCGCCGCCGATTTGGGCGGAGGTGGGGAGCGAACACGAATCACTCGAATCCACACGAATCCTTTTTATTCAGTACCTTGCGCACCACGTAGTCGCTCCGCAGGCTCCGCTCCAACGTGGTGTTATCTAAAAAGAAACGCGCTCCGCGCGTAGGCGGCCATCCGGACGCAGGTGGCGGCTGTTCGGCTTCCGCCTCACCACGACAACCAGCCTGACGGCGGGCGGGCGCGGCAGGCCGCCGTCCATACAGGTGGGCGGGGGTGGATTGGAGACGGCAGGCCCCCCGGTGGGGGTCTGCCGTCGGTGGTTGAAGCAGTTTTTCTTTTATTTGCGGATTTTTTTGCCGTCGATGATGAAGATGCCGCCGTGGGCTTGGTCGGGGGAGATGCGCACACCGCCGAGGGTGTAGATTACGGGGGCGTGTTGGGAGTCGTCTTCGATGTCGATGGCGCTGTCTTGGCCGGTGGTGACTTTGATTTCGTCGAGGTAGGCGCGTTGTTTGGCATCGGAGGATGACTCGGTGTAGAATTGGATTTGGCACTGGCCGTCGACGCCGGTGATGGCGATTTCGTATTGTTGGTTGGCCAATACGGTTTCGCCTTCAACGGTGGCGGGGAGCTCGATGTCGATGAGCGAACCGGATTGCTCGCCGTATTGGAGGGTGCCTTCGCCGATGAGTTGGATGTGGAGGGTAGTTACGTCGGCTAATTGAGCGGCGGCGTTGAAGGAGAGGATGGCAGCTTCACCGGTGAGGGGGAAGGCGGGAGGGGTGATGGAACCGGGGTTCTTCTTGGCGGCGATACGCACGCATTGGTTGCAGATGGCCACTTTGACGAAGTCGCCCCACCCTTCTTGGTTGTCCAAAAGGGTTGCTTCGAGGAGGTCTTCGGCACCAACTTCCACGGTGCCGTCGGCGGAGTTGTCGAAGTAACCGTCGTTGCCGCCTTGGCCTTTGAGGTTGTTGAACGACTCATAGAACACCACTTCGGCGTTAGCAGCGGTGGCCATAGCGGCCACAATCATAATTGAAGTAAAGAATCTTTTCATACCTATTTTATCTATTACCATTTGATTTCAGTGGTTTTGAAGGCAGAGTTATTGGATGCGCCGGGGGTGAGGTCGATCATGTACCAGGATCCGGAGCCATCGGGGCATCGGCCGTAGGCTTGCTTGGTGTTTTCGCCATTGTACACGGGGTCGGTTTCGTCCCACACTTGGCCTTTGGCGGCGCTGGGGTTGATGAAGGTGTCGATGGTTTTGCCGTCGGGGGCTTGGAGGTCGAAGCGGAGCGACTTCTTGGCGGAGAGGCCGGCGGTGAAGCCCATGGAGCAGTCGGTGGCATCGGAATTGAGCACGAGGAAGCCGTGGGCGGGGATTTGGGTGTTGGCAGGTGCCACGTAAACCACTTCGTCGCCGTTCTTGATGATCGTCATGCCGACGATGTCGACGGTGGCGTCGGAGGTGTTGTAGAGTTCGATGAACTTCTGCGGTTTGTTGCCGTTGAGTTCGTTGAAGCGGATGGCGGCGGTGCCGGGGGCCGAAGGTTCTTCGCCGGGGGTGGGATCGGGCGTAGGTGTGGGCTCTTCGGTGGGCCACACTGGTTCGTCGTCGGTTTTGCAGCCGGTGGTGGTGGCGGCCATCAAGGCCACGGCCATAAGGGTGTATGTGATAGCTTTCATTGTGTAATCAGTTTAGAATGAGATAACTGCACGCATTTGGAAGATGCTGAAGTCGATGCCGTCGGGACGAGCCACGCTGAGCTTTTGGCCGTTTTGGGTCACTTGGCCTTTGCTGTCGGCATACTTGTCGTTGTTCATAAATGTGTAGTTGAGTCCGAGTGCCAAGTTGGAAGAGGGGTACCAGTTGATGGCGGCGGACCATGAGGTGGCTTGGCCGCCGGTGATGTAAGCGCGGCTGTCGTGCCAGTCGTTCATGTTGATATTGCTTACGCGGGCGGCGAGTTCGAGGTTACCGCCGCGGCGGTTGACGGTCATGGGGCCGAATTCGGCGTCGTCGGGAGAGTAGCGGCGGTTGGAGCCGAGAATCATGTAGGATGCTTGGGCATACCAGCCGTTGAACTGGGCGTTGCGCAGCGAGATTTGATGCATGTTCTCGTAGCCGTGGCGGGCGATGGTGTTGAACACGTATTCGCCGTAAGCAAGGAATTTGTCGTAGCGGAAGCCGAGCTCCCAGCCTAAGATGGTATAGTTGTCGACGTTCTCAACCTCGGCTTGGACGAATCGGCGATGGTCCACGCGGCTTTCGGGCAGAGTGCGGAAGAGGACCATGTGGTCGGAAGCGCCGTCGCCGGCGGGGCGGCGGTAGTTGGCGTAGCCGCCGATGTGGATGGTCATCAGGTCGGTATTGATGGGCGAGAAAGCCACACGGCCGGCCACAGCCCAGCCATCGGAGCCGCGGTTGCGTTCCTTTTGGATGATGTCGACGCTGCGGCCGAACACGCCGGCGGAAGCCCACCAGCCACGGCCCCAACCGGTGCCGCTCAAACCGAGGCAACGGCCGTCGGCAAAGGCTTCTACGGGCATCGGGCGCTCAGCCATGGTGATGTATTTGGAACTGGTGAGGCGCTCCATGCTCATGGGCACTTTGAAGTTGCCGAAGCGCACGTTCCAGTGGTCGTTGAAGCGGTAACCGAGAAACATATCTTTGAGTTCGACCTCGTTGAAGGCGAAATCCACGTCCAATTCGGCGAACCAGTTGTCTAATTCGGCTTTGAGGCCGAGGCGAGCGCGGCGCACAATCACGCCGTTGCTGAAGCGGAATTGGCCGTCGTCGTTTTCCAAGTCTTTGTTGAGTTTCGAAGTGAGATTGTCCACGCTTTCGGTGGGCGAGTACACGGCGGCTTCGAGGTTGACACGGTTGTCCATCCACAGGTGGAAGCGGCCATCGTTGGAGCGGAAGTGGAGCTTACCTTTTTGGAAGTACACCTGCGCGGGGCTGATGGAGTCGGGCGAAGGCAGTTCTTGCGCTTGCGCACCCACAGCCACGAGAGCCATCATAGCAATTACCAGTTTTTTAATCATATTAAGTTCATTTGAAATCTGCGGCAAAGTTAGCGCTAAAAGATTTCAAAAGTGTTTCACCGCGGTTAACTTTCGGTTAAACCGCATGGCAACAGCTGCTCGGCTTCAGCCTCACCACAGGACCCACAGCGGACGCGAAAGGGAAAAATGCGGAGCCCGGGAGGGCTCACGCCTTCCCGGGCTTCTACGGTCTATTAACTAAATAATCCTACTAAGTTTATTTTGTCAGAATCACTTTGGCGGCTTGGGTGGTGCCGTTGGCTTCTACGGTTACTACGTAGATGCCGGGGGCGAAGTCGGTCAGGGGGAGGGCGAAGTCAGTGGCGGCGGGGTGTTGGGCCATCAGGATGCCGGAGGCGGTGGTGATGGCGAGGTGGTCGAAGCTGCCGTTGACGGTGAGGATGCCGTTGGCCACGCGGATTGTGGGTTGGGCGGCATCGGGGCTGATGATGCCGGTGTTTTCGATGGTGACGGTGGCAGTGGCTTCGCCGGTGGCGCCGTTTTCGTAGACGGTTTCGATGGTGTAGGTGTAGGTGCCGAAGTCAAGGTCGAGGTCTTCGAAGGAGTTGGCTACTATGGGGTATAGGGTGAGTTTTTCACCGTTGCGGTACACGTTGTAACCAACCATGGGTGAGTATTGGCCTTTTTGACCGATGTAGAGGTCGTCGACGAAGAGCTGGTAGATGTAGCGGGTGATGTAGTGGAGGGCTACGTAGCGAGCGCCGGCGGGGATTTCAACTGAGTAGTATTGCCAAGCGGCGGAGTTGGTGGAAATGAGAGAAGCGCGTTGGAAGCTTTCAACGTTATTGTCAGACATAGAGTATTCCACGGAGAGGAGCTCGGTGCCGTAACCGGCATTGCGAGTGCGGATGCAGAATGACACTTCGAGGGTGCCGTCGAAGTCGAGGCGGGGCGAGATTACCCAATCATCGTTAGTGATTTGTTCGATATTGCCGGAGGTGAATGCGAGCATTTGGCTGCCTTCGGGTTCGGAGGCGAAGTCGGCATCGGCATCGGGGGCGGTCGTTGTGGGGGAGTAGATCATGGCGGCCATACGTTCGCCTTCATGCT
Organism: uncultured Bacteroidales bacterium; assembly: GCA_946011725.1. Classification (GTDB taxonomy): domain Bacteria; phylum Bacteroidota; class Bacteroidia; order Bacteroidales; family Muribaculaceae; genus CAG-873. The sequence goes on from CAMGBT010000020.1 coordinate 9,780, forward strand.
CGTAGTCGATTACGCTGTTAGAGAAGGTGTAAGCACCGTCGCCGTCGATGTATGTCCAGCCGTCCATGGGTTCGATGGAGAAGGGAGTTTCGGATTGGAAGTCGTTGTAGATACCATGGCGGTAGGCGGGGGTGATGTTCCAGGTGAGGGTGACGTTGTTATCGGCGGTGGAGGCGGTGAGATTGTTGACGGGTGCGCCCCAATTGGTGCCGTCGAAGTCGATTTCAATGATGTCGGAAGCGACGGAAGTGCCGTCGGCATACTCGGTCAGGACTTGATATGTTTGGGTGCCGAAGATGGGCGAAGCGTCAAGATAACCGGCGGTTTCGCATTGGGCATAGTACTTGTCGTTGCGCACCACGATGTAACGGCTGACTTCGTTGGCGGTGGCAGCGCTGTCCCAGGTGAGTTGGACTGCTTGATTATTGTCGGAGACTGCGGCTGCGAGGTTTGATGCACCGGGGTAATCGGATTCAGCGTTAATGTCGAAGGTGAGGGTAACCGGCACAATCACATCCGAGCAAAGGTTGTTGGATGAAATGACAATGTTGCACTGCTTTTGTTGGCCGTCAGCGAGACCGTCGGTATTGATATCCAAAGTAATATCGCCTTGTTCGTTCACTTGGAGAGCGGAGGGAGCGTTGGTGATGGTGAGCCAAGTTTCGGTGGGGTAGAGTTTGAGCACGTAGATTTGGGAGCCGCTTTGGCCGGTACGCGAGCTGTAGGCTTGCTGGAAGACGAGCGACTGGTAGCCGGGGACTACGTCGGTGGATGCTTGCACGAAGGCGTTTGAGGGCGCGAGCATGCCGTTGGCATTAGCAAAGACGCAATCGGGCAGATTGTTGGCTTCGAATGTTTCAACAATGGAGGAGTTTTCGAAGGAGAACTTGCCAATGATGTAACCGGCGGGCGAGTAGTTGGTCTTCACCATCCACAGGTAGGGGCCGCCTACGGTGTAGTTGTCGAATGCCATTGAGCGATAGCTTGCGTCGGGGAGTTTGAAGCTTTCAGCGATAGAGCCGTCGGCGTTGATTCGGTTGATTACGCCGCTTGAAAGCACGTAGAAGCTTTCGTTCTGCTGATTGTAGGCGATGGCGGTGATGTTCATCATGGATTCATCGAGGTTGATTTTTTGGGTGTCGCGAATCAACTTGGCATCGAGGTCGATGGGCATGATGCAAGCGAGCTCTTTGGGGGTTGACCAGGACTTGCCTTGGACATAGCCGTAGAGTTGGGAGCCGGTGGAGTATACTCCGGTGATGGTGTAGGCTGCGCCTTCGGTTTCGAAGGTGAGGGGTACGGTGGCCACGACGTTGCCCTGTTGGTCAATTTCGTTGAGTTCGAAAGCGGAGTAGTTGCTGCTCTTCTGATAGTATTTGCCGTTGAGGTAGAAGAGTTGGTTGTTGTTGTAGCCGGTGAGGTTGAAGGTTTGTGCAACGGCAAATTGATTTTCGGCTTCGATGCTACCGAATTCGGGCAGGGATACATCGCCGGTGGGGACGAATGCCACGGAGAGTGAAGCGGGAGCGTCGCCTTGGTTAGCCACGGGGATTTGGAATGAGCGCTTGCTGCGCGGACTCATGGTGGCCTCGATGGCGGCGGTGGTGGAGGAGAGTCGGCCGCCTTGGAAGTTGATGGTGTAGTTAGAGTTGTCTTCATCGAAGGTGGCTTCGGTGGAGAAGGACATGCCGTTGCGGGTGATTGTCAGCAGGTAGTCGCCGCTCTGAATTTCGTCGAAGGCGAAGATGCCGGCGGCATCGGTGGTAGTGGTGTAGGTGGTGCCGATTTGTTTGAGGGTGGCAGTGAGGTCAACTGCGGCGGTGAGGGGCTGACCGGCGTAGGTGACAGTGCCGGCGATGGCTGCGTTGTGGGAAGCCCAAGCGGCCACGCGGGTGATTTGCCAGTTGTAGTCGGTGGGAGCGCCTTCCACACCGGAGGCACGCAGGCGGAAACGGAATTCGCGACCTTGGACGGCTTCGGTGGCGTCGAAGATGGCTTTGGTGAACTTGCCGTACTGGGCGATGTAGGTAACGCTGCCTACGTTGACCCATTCGTCGGAGCCTTCCACCTGTACGTCGAGGTTCATGCGCTCTTCGCCCAGGCCTTGCATGTAGTTATTGCCGGAGTAGTAGAATGCGATGCTCACGTTGTCGTTGGCGGCGGCTTTGAGCGGACGCGAGATTAGGGTTTGAGCGAAGCTTAAATCTTGGCCGTGGGAGTATTGCATGATGCGATCGCCATCACTGCCGTTAGCCGCTACTTTCCAAGCCGGGGAGGATTGGCCGCAGTCGATTTCCATGTAGCTATCGGGGAGGCGATTGAACTCTACGAACAGGGGGTATGAGTAGTTGAAGTCTTCAACCACGGGGAGGGCGTGTGTGTCGTCGAGGGTAACGTAGGCGTTGGCCACAGCGGCTTCGGCGCCTTGATTGTCAACGGCGCGGAGCTGGTATTGGTAGGTTTCGCCTTGTTGGGGCACGTTATCGTCGGTGAAGGAGTAAGTTAGCGGGGCTAACTGTTCGGCATTAATCTTTTGGCCGTTGCGATAGATGTTGTAGCCGGCCACATCGTGGCTGACTGCGTCGGTAATAACCGGCACGGAGGCGGCTTTGAAGTTGATGCCATCGTAGTCGACGAACATCATGTAGGTTTGCCCATCGCCGGCGGTGTAATGGGTGATGGTGCGGGGATAGTAGACTTCTTCCACACCGGCTTGACCCACGAAGTCGTGGAGGTCGAATGTTTTGCCGGTGAAGTCGAGCTGGTCGAGGTCGTATTCGTAGACCATGCGGTTGTGTGTGTTGGCGTTGGCCAGCGCGTAGAGGTGCTTACCGATTACGGTGATGTCTTGGCAGATGACCTGGCCGTCCATGTTGATGGTGAAATCGATGGTGCCATCCAATATGGTGCCCTTCATGTCGATGAAGTAGAGGTGGGTATAGTCGCCCACGGCAAAGCCGCCTCGGCCTTCATCGAGCCAAGGGAGGTATTCCAAGAAGTAGATGAACTGGTTTGTAGGAATCACGCGCACGATTTGGTGCTGTTCGATGTCAACGACGAAGATGCCGCGGCGTTCGAACTCGATCATGTAGCAGTAGGTGCCGTCGGTGGTAGTTTTCCACACGTCGTCGAGGCCGTCGATGTTGAAGGCTTCTTGATAGGTGCCATCGAGGGCGAAGCGGCACATAACGTTGTAACCACAGTATACGCTGTTACCCAATACATAGGCGTTACTGTGACTGAGGTAGTAGGAGAACGCGGGGCTCCAATTATCAATACCCACCTCGGCGGGTTCACCTTGGGTGAGTGGCTGCCATTGCAATTGCACAGCATCGTACCACGTGCGCGTCCATGTCATCTCGGCCGGGGCGGCTGCTCGGGCTGAGAAGGCGGTCAGCGACAGCGATACCGCCACTGCTACCGACATGATTCGTTCAGTAAACTTGTTCATAAAAATTGAATTATGTTTTGTTAGGGTTATTTTTTGTTCGCAAAGTTAATAGAAAAGGATGTTTGCGCCAAATTTTCGGGCAAGGTTTGTTGGGGGCATGTCACAGCGTGCTTTGGCGTCACAAAGCTGATTTACAGGTGGTTATCTGCCGTAATTTGGTGCGTTGTAACGCTAAATTGTGACAATTTTGGAGGCTGATTTCGGCGCTCAAATGGAGGAAAATGCGCCTTGGAGGCGGATTTTGTAGGAGAAAATGGGCGGTATGTCGTGATTTTTTTGTAAATTTGCAAATAAATAATCCTACGCCATGTTGCGCTCTATTTACGCATTCATACTATCTGTAATTGGCTTGTGCACCGCCATTAGCTGCGGCGATGACAGTGCTATGGGGTACGCCTCTACCAAGGGATACCTCGATGAGGGCGTGCGGCATTACCAAGCGGAGCAAAACGATAGCGCCCTACTCTGCCTTAAGCAGGCGGAGCAGCTGGCCGAGGAGTACGGCTTGGACAGTTTGATGATTGAGACGTGGATAGCGCTGGCGAAGGTGAACGCGGTGACGGCCAATTTTGCGCTGGCGCATCACTATGCCAACGCGGTGTACACCACGGCACACCGCACCAACGACAAGGAGCGCTTGGCCATGAGTTGCAACCTGTTAGCGTCGATCTACGACATGCAGGACAGCACGGAGCGGGCGTTTGAATACATCGACGAGCTGAAGCAGTACGCGAGCTATGGCCCGACGCAACTGCGGGCGTACTCGCTGGCCAATATCGGCATCTTCTACATGCGCAAGCGGCAGAATGCCATCGCCAAGGAGTATCTGAATCAGTCGGTAGAGGTGATGCCGCTGGCCGACGCATTTTGCTCATTAGCAGTGATTTGCGGGCGCGAAGGCGACATGGAGGAGGCCAACAGGCTGTGGCAGATTGCGCTGCAGACGCCTAACTTGTATCACCGTATCACTTTCCTCAAGGCCATCGCCACGCAGTACTACCAAATGGGCGAATACCGCGAGGCGTGCGAAATCAATGAGCAGGTGGTGGCGCTCACCGACACGCTCACACGCCGCCGACAAACGGCTGAGATTCAGGAACTTCAGTTGCGCTACGATGAGCAGAAGGTGAAGCGGAAAATGGAGCGCAAAACGTTTGCGGCCATCATTGTGATTCTGGTGCTGGTGATCGCGGGCGTGGGGTATGTGGTTTATGTGCGGATGAAGCACAACCGCCTAAGCCGGCTGATTTCCGACAGTCAATCACTGGTTGACGCTTACACCCGCCAGATCAGCACTCTGGAGCAGAGCGGCAAGGAGGCGGAGCTACAGGTGGAGGAACTGCGCAAGCGCATTTCGGTGCTGCAAAAGAAGCAGTCGGAGATCCTGTCACTCGGGCGCCGGCACTATACCGACTTGCAAAACGGCGGGAAGACGGTAAGATGGAACAAGGAAGATTTCGAAAACTTTGTGCAATACTACAAGGTGGTGGACTTGGCATTTGTGCAACACCTTGAGACAGAGTACGATAACCTCAGCGCCATCCACAAGGTGTTTATGATCCTTGTGCACGAGGGCCGCACCAACGAGGAGGTGCAGGAGACGATGAGCCTGTCGGCCGGCGCCTTCCGCACCATGAAATACCGCATCAAAAAGAAGCAACTGATCCCGGAGGCATAAGCTCCGCGCCCTCGCGGCAAGCCGGCGGGCGGCTTTTGACGATTCCTGACGATTTTTAACGACCCATGCGGGCGGAAGCAGCTCGGCTTCCGCCTCGCCACAGAACCCACAGCGGACGCGCGTCGGGCGCTTCCGCGCCGCTCGGCTGCCGCCTCGCCACCGAACCGCACCGCGGCGCCCGCTTCGCTGCGCCGAGCCTGCCCGGCTGCGGGCAGCGGGGCGGGCTCGGAGCCTTTTTGCACCCGCTCCGAGCTCTTGCTCGGGCGGAAGGCGGACAGGAGCGGGGCAGCGGGCGGCGCGGAGCCTTTTTGCACCCGCTCCGAGCTCTTGCTCGGGCGGAAAGCGGACGGGCGGCGGGGAAGGATAAAGGAAGGGCTGCGCGGTGGTGGGTGGCGCAGCCCTTCGGGGGGATTTGGATGGAGGGTTGGTTAGCGGATGAAGAAGGTGGCGATGTTGCTGTTGGCGGCGGTGATAATCAGGTAGCTGTAGATGCAGCTTACCAGGCCGAGGAGCATTACACCAGCGAGGGAGATCCACATGCCGATGCGTTCGCCACAGGAGCTACGGAAGGTGGGGATGACGCATTGTTCTTCGCTGATGAACATGGCTTTGACCACGAGGAGGTAGTAGTAGAGGGAGATGATGGTGTTGATCAAAGCGATGAGCACGAGGACGTAGATGGCAGGTGAAGCGCCTTGCAGAGCAGCTGTGAAGATGAAGAACTTCGAGAAGAAGCCTGCGAAGGGGGGAATACCTGCGAGGGAGAACATTGCGAGCATCATGGTGAATGCCAGGCGGGGGTTGGTGCGATAGAGACCGCGATAGTCGTCCATGGAGACTTTGCCGGTGGCGTTTTCGATTGCTCCGATTACGCCGAAGGCGGCGAGGTTGGAGAAGATGTAAACGAGGATGTAGAACATCATGGCTGCGACGCCGAGGGCGTTGTATGCGATGATGCCGAGCATGATGTAACCGGCTTGAGAGATGGATGAGAATGCGAGGAATCGCTTCATGTTGCGCTGGCGGATAGCGAAGAGGTTACCGATTGTAATGGTGAGGACAATCAGGGCGTAGAGCATCCATTCCCAGACTTGTGAGTAGCAAATGCCGAAGACTTGAGAGAGGATGACCATGAAAGCGAAAGCGGCTGCGCCTTTGGAGATGACCGAGAGGTAGGAAGTTACGGAGGTGGGGGCACCTTGGTAAACGTCGGCGGTCCAGAGGTGGAACGGTACGAGCGAAAGTTTGAAGCCGACGCCGGAGATGACGAATGCTAATGCTACGATGAGCATGGTGCTGTGTTCGGAGGCTAAGGCTACGTAAATTTTGCTGAAGTAGAGTGAGCCGCTGAGGGCGTAAACGAATGAGAGGCCCATCATGAAGATGGCTGAGGAGAATACGGCAGTGAGCATGTATTTGACGGCGGCTTCGTGGCTTTCGTAGCGGTTTTTGTCGAAAGCGACCATAGCTGCGAGGGGCAGAGATGCGCAGTCGAGACCGATAACGAATACGAGGAAGTGGCGTGCTGAAATCATGAGGTACATGCCGAAGAGGGTAACGAGGAGCAGTTCGTAGAATTCGCCGCGACGCATAATCATGAGTTCGCCGTTGGCCCATTTGATTGATTGGATGAGCACGATTACCATACCGATGTTGAGTATGTTTTTGATGGCGATGATTACGGCAGAGGTTTCGTACATGCCTGCGAAGGCTTCGGTAGCGGCGGAGCAGCAGGAGCAGAAGCTACCGGCGATGCCGAATGCGGTGGCTGCAAGCATGAGGATGGTGGTGAACACCGGGAGACCTTTCTGAGAGGAGCGGGGCATGAAGGTGTCATAGATGAACACCAGCAGGAATACGATTAGGATGGCGATTTCCTGCTTCATGGCTAAAAATTGAGAGTAGTCCATAATCTATAGCTAAATTAGTTCATGCCGAGCACTGCGAAGATGTCGGGCGAGAAGGTGAATTTGATAAGATCGCTGAAGAAGTTGGGGAAGCAGCCGATTGCAGCCACGCAGAGGATGAGGGTGACTGTGGAGAGGCGTTCCCACCATGTGGCGTCGGTGAGTGAGCGGTGGTGGTCGTCTTGTACGGGACCGAAGAGGAGCTTACCTACAACGCGCAGGATGTAAACTGCTGTGATAACGATGGAGCAGCAAGCTACTAAGGTGAATACGAGACGGAGCGAACCGTTGCCGCCGAGGAAGTCAGCCATACCGGCTTGGAACGATCCGACGAAGATGCTCATTTCGGCCACGAAGCCTGAGAGGCCGGGGAGGCCGAGGGAGGCCATACCTGCGATGACGTAGCAAACGGAGAGGTAAGGCATGATTTGCATAAGGCCGCCCATTTTGGTGATTTCGCGGGTGTGAGTACGACCGTAGATCATACCGATGAGTGCAAAGAAGAGGGCGGTCATGAGGCCGTGTGAGAGCATTTGCATGATGGCGCCGGTCATTGCGGTGGTGTTGAGCATAAGGATGGCGAAGAGCACGAGGCCGCAGTGGCTAACTGAGGAGTAGGCGTTGATGTACTTGAGGTCGGTCTTGACGCAAGCGCAGAAAGCGCCGTAAACCACGGAGATGCCGGTGAGGATCAGGAAGATCCAGGAGAGTTCGTGAGCGGCTTGGGGCATGGTGTAGATGGCTACACGGAAGCAGCCGTAGCCGCCGAGCTTCATGAGTACGCCTGCGTGGAGCATTGACACGGCTGTGGGGGCGGAAGCGTGACCGTCGGGCGACCAAGTGTGGAAGGGGAACATAGCGCCGAGGACGCCGAAGCCTACGAAGGTCATGGGGAAGAGGAACTGCTGCCAGCCGTGCGGGATGGCGTTGTTGTTGACGATTTCGAGGAGGTTCCAGGTGAGTTGGCTGCCTTCGGGAGCGCTGTGGTAGTAGATGCCGATGAGGCCGAGCATGAGGAATGCGGAGCCGCCCATGAGCATGAGTGTGAGCTTCATGGCTGAGTAGTTCTTATTACCGGAGCCCCAGACGCCGATGAGGAGGTACATGGGGATGAGGGCGACTTCATAGAACATGAACATGGTGAAGAGGTCGATGCTGATGAAGAAGCCGAAGACGCCGGTGGAGAGGAGGATCAGCCAGAGGAAGAATTCTTTGGGTTGTGCGATGGTCCAGGAGGCGAAAGAGCCTGCGAAGACGATGATAGATGAGAGGAGGATCATGGCGATTGAGATGCCATCGACACCCACGGCGAGGTGGATGTTGAGGGGTTCGAACCATGTCCAGCTATCGCAGAAGAGCATGGGGGCGGTAGCACCGGCGGCGCGCAAGGCGAGGTATTGCACCAGCAGGTAAACGCTGAGGGCAATCAAGCCAATAGAGCCGACCACGGCCACCGCACGGATTTGCTTGATGTTGCGGCACAGGAAGAGTGCGCCGAGCATCAGCAGTGGGATGACTACGAAGTAGATTAATATATTTGAAAACATATCGAATTGCTAATTAAATGGTTGGCACTATTAGATGAGACAAATCACGGTAATTGCGCCGAGGAGCAGGGTGCCGATCACATATACCCACACGTACATTTGTACTTGGCCGGATTGGAGGGGTTTGATGGCGTCGGAAGCGCGGTTGGTGATGGAAGCGAAGGCATCCATGGTTCCGTCGATGATGTGACGGTCGAACCAAGCGAGGGGACGGCAAACCAGGCCGAAGATGATTTTGTGGGTGATGAAGATGTAGAGTTCGTCCCAGTAGAAGCGGTGCAGGCACCAATCCCAGAGGTTGGGGAGTGCTTTGCGGAACTTGGCGGGGAGGTCGTTTTTGCGGTAGTACATTTTCCAAGCGAATGCGATGGCGAGCACGGCGATGAGGATTGAAGAGCCGGCGATGGTCCAGTCGAGGTGGATGTCATATGCTTCGCGGTTCCATGTTACGAAGTGGCCGAAGGGGATGAAACCGGCAACGATTGACACGGCAGCGAGGAAAATGAGGGGAAGCGACATGGTGATGGGCGCGTCGTGCGGTGTGTGATGTTCGCATTTGTGTTCTTCCCAGTGGAATACGAGGAAGTAAAGGCGGAACATGTAGAACGCGGTGAGTGCTGCAACCATTGTCATCCAAACGCCTACGAAGGGACTCCAAGCGTAGCAAGCGCTGAGGATTTCGTCTTTGGAGAAGAAGCCGGAGAATGGGGGAATACCTGCGATGGCCAAGCAACCGATGAGGAATGTCCAGTGGGTGATTGGCATGTATTTGCGGAGGCCGCCCATGGCGGTGTAGTCGTTGGAGTGCACGGCATGAATGAGGGCACCGGCTCCGAGGAAGAGGAGTGCTTTGAACATGGCGTGTGTGAAGAGGTGGAACATTGAAGCCATGTAACCGAGGCCATGGTGTTCAACTTGCCCGCCGCCGGCGGATGCCACGCCGAGTGACACCATCATGAAAGCGATTTGTGAGATGGTGGAGAAGGCGAGGACGCGTTTGATGTCGATTTGTGTGCAAGCGACGATAGCGGCATAGAAGGCGGTGAGGGCGCCGATAACCACGACGATGGTGGTGGCGGCTTCTTCCATCATGTAAACAGGGAACATGCGAGCCACGAGGAACACGCCGGCAACGACCATGGTGGCGGCGTGGATGAGGGCAGACACGGGAGTGGGGCCTTCCATGGCGTCGGGGAGCCAGATGTGGAGGGGCATCATAGCCGATTTACCCATACCGCCGGTGAAGATGAGCACAAGCGCCCAAGTGAGGACGGAGCAACCCATGAAGGTGGCGCCGCCGGTTGAGGCGAGTACCCAAGTGGGGTCGGAGGTCATGCGGATGAAGTCGAATGTGCCGGTGTAGTAGCTAAGCACGAGGATACCCATGAGGAAGCCGAGGTCGGCGAAACGGGTAACGATGAATGCTTTCTTGGATGCTGAAACTGCGGAGGGCTTAGTGTAGAAGAAGCCGATGAGCAGATAGGATGATGCACCTACGAGCTCCCAGAAGATGTACATTTGGAAGATGTTGGTGGCGACAACCAGACCGAGCATAGAGAAAGAGAAGAGCGAAAGGAAGGCGTAATAGCGTTGGAAGCCTTTTTCGCCGTGCATATAGCCAAGAGAGTAGAGGTGTACCATGAATGAGATGGTGGTGATAACCACGAGCATCATGGCAGAGATGGGATCGATCAAGAAACCGAGGTTAATTGAGAGGTTATCATACAGGTGGAGCCAAGTTTGGTCGAAGAGCACCTGCTGGATACGTTCGCCGGCTTCATTGATGAATTGGGGGTCGAAGAAATAGGTAAAAGCTGTGAGGTAAGCAAGAACCAAGGTGGTGCCCATGCCAAGAGTGCCGAGCACACCTGCGGTTTTGTGTGAGAGCTTGCATCCGGCGATGCCTAAGAAGAGGAACATCGTCAGGGGGATAGCAAGAATCAGCAAGGGGATAATCGGACTCATGACAATTAGAATTTCATTTTGTTAAGTTCACGCACGTCGATGTTCTTAACCCAGCGGAACACGTTAATAATAATAGCGATTGCGAGAGCGGTTTCGGCAGCGGCAATAGCGATGGCGAAGAGGGTGAACATCATACCTTCCATTTGTCCGGGGAAAAGGAAGCGGTTGAAGATAACGAAGTTCATATCGACGGCATTAAGCATAAGCTCGAGCGAAATGAGCATTGCAATCATATTTTTACGGGTGATAAAGCCGTAAAGGCCGCAGCAGAACATAATCAGCGACGGAATGAGGTAAAAGATAGCTTTCAGTTCCATAACGAATTAGCGTTTGCGGGCAACGACGATGCCACCGATTATACAAGCGAGCAATAACACAGAGATTGCTTCGAAAGGGAGGAGGTACTGACCGTCGCCGGTGCCAAGGATGGCAGTGCCAATCTTGTTCATATCAACGGCTTGCTCGGGGGTGAGTTCGGGAGCAGCGTTGAAGAGGGTGCAGCGGGTGAAAAGCGAGTAAGCTGCAACGGCGAGCATGGCCAGCGAAGCAATCAAACCGAGGGCGACGCGGGAAGATGCGAGGCGCTCGGAAGAGTGGCCCGGGTGCGACGTAAGCAAAATTGCGAAGACGAACAGGACGACAATACCGCCGGCATACACGGCTATTTGCACAGCTCCGAGGAATTGGTAGTCGAGCATGAAGTAGACTACTGCGGTGGAGAACAGTGTAAACAGCAGGTAAGTGGCAGCACGCAGGATTTTGCGAGTGGTCACAGCCAGTACCGAGAAGATGATTATCGCAGCGGCGACAACCACGTACAAGATGATACTTCCTACTGATTCCATATAATTATTGGTTTTTTGAATCGGTTTGAGCGGCTTTAGCGGCTTCGCGCTGGGCTTTGAGAGCTGCGGCGCGTTCTAAAGCGGCTTTGATTTTAGCTTCTTTTTCGGGGTCGCCGGCGGCGGCAGCGAGGGCTTTTGCTGCGGCATCGTTTGCAGCAGGGGCTGCGGCGGCGGGAGCGGCTGCGGCGGGCGCTTGTTCAGCGGCGGCTTTGGCGGCAGCCTTAGCGGCAGCAGCGGCTTTGGCTGCGGCGATTTTGGCTTCGCGTTCGGCTGCGAGTTTAGCTTTTTGCTCCTCGGTGAGCTCGGGTTCGGGCTTTTCGGGGAGATAGTTGAGTTGTTTTACGAGTTTTGAACGAGTGAATACGCCTTGTTCGAAGTCGTTGCTAAATTCGAGGGCATCGGTAGGACACGATGTGACGCAGAGCTGGCAGAACGTGCAGCTACCGAGGTCGTAGATGTAGCGAGCGAGTTTTTTCTTTTTGGTGCCGGCGGGAGTATCGACCATCTTGGATTCGATGGTGATGGTGCCGTTGGGGCAATTGCGTTCGCAAGTGCCGCAAGCGATGCACTTATGGTTACCTTCGGCATCGTACTTAAGCGTAAGAATGGCACGGAAACGGTCGGGCCATTTGTAGGTGTCGCGATCTTCGGGGTAACGTTCGGTGATTTTAGGAGTAATGAACTCCTTACCGGTGACTTGCATGCCTTTCAGCAGAGATGCCAAGCCGGAGCCCAAAGATGAGAAATATTCTTTTACACTACCCATTTGTTAGATATTATGTAGATGGTTTATATTCGGATTTGTGTCAATCACGCACTTGACCGCCGACAATGTCGAGGAGTTCGGTGGTGATGGATTGTTGACGGAGTTTGTTGTATTCTAAACGCAGCTGATCGAGGAGTTTCTTGGCGTTGTCGTTGGCGCTCTGCATGGCCATAACGCGGGCGGCCTGCTCGGATGCACGGTTTTCGATGAATACTTCTTGAGCCATGGATAGGAGGTACATGGGGAGGACGCCGGCGAAGATGTCGGCGGCATTCGGTTCGAAGAGGTATGGGCGAGCGGAGGCTGAGGCGCGATCGGCGGAGAAGTTGGCGGGCGACATAGGCAGGAAAGTGTCGGCGGTGGCTACTTGCTTGCCGGCGCTGCGGAAGTGCATGTAAAGGATTTCGACGCGGTCGGTTTGTCCGGAGAGGAATTGAGCGCGGAGGTTAGCTTCGAAGGCTTTGACTTCGTCGCCTTCGCTCTTGGAGTTGACTTCGGCGGAATCGATTACGTTGATGTTAGCGGCAGCGAGGCGTTGGCATGCTTTGGCCATTTTGCGGCCGACTGCAACTACGTCGACCAGCAGGTCGGAGCCGTGCTGAGCGAAGAGTTGGTCGATGTGAGCTTCGACGAATTTGGCCAGATTGGCGTTGTAAGCGCCGCAGAGGCCGTCGTCGGAGCCGAGCACGACTAAGGTCACCCGCTGCAGGGGTCGAGCTTCGACCAGCGGCGAGGTGAAGGGTACATCGGCCGAAAGGAGGTTGGCGATGATGGTTTCGATGGTAGAACGGTAAGGCTGGAGGCGACGGAGGGCGCCTTCGGCTTTGTGCATCTTAGCCGAAGAAATCATCTTCATGGCGCCGGTGATTTTCTCCGAGGAGGCTACCGAGCCGATGCGTCCTTTTAGTTCTCTTAAAGTTGCCATTTGCGGGTGATATTAGTTAGCAAATGAGTTAAGCGAATTGAGCAGAGACGGATGCGGCGGCTTCGCGGAGCTTGGCGGTGGCATCGTCGGTGAGTTGGCCGGCGGCTAACACATCGAGCACGTCTTTTTGGTATTTAGCGTGGAGGAGTTGGAGAAGTTGAGCTTCGAAGTCAGCTACACGTTCCACGGGGACTTTCTCGAGCAGGCCGTTAACGCCGCAGTATATAACTGCCACTTGGTCTTCAACGGCTGCGGGATGGTATTGGGGTTGGATGAGGAGTCGTTCGTTTTTGCGACCTTTGTCGATAACGCGAGCGGTAACGGCGTCGATGTCGCCGCCGAATTTGGTGAATGATTCGAGTTCGCGGAATTGGGCTTGGTCGATTTTGAGGGTACCGGCCACCTTCTTCATAGATTTGATTTGGGCGTTACCACCTACACGTGATACGGAGATACCGACGTTGATGGCGGGACGGATACCGCGGTTGAAGAGGGCGGTTTCGAGGTAGATTTGGCCGTCGGTGATTGAGATTACGTTGGTGGGGATGTAAGCGGAAACGTCGCCGGCTTGAGTTTCGATGATGGGGAGCGCTGTAAGAGAGCCACCACCTTTTACTACGGGACGAAGTGCTTCGGGCAGGTCGTTCATGCGGGAAGCGATTTCGTCGTTATTGATGATTTTGGCAGCGCGTTCGAGCAGGCGCGAGTGGAGATAGAAGATATCGCCGGGGTAAGCTTCGCGGCCGGAGGGACGCTTGAGAATCAGGGAGATTTCGCGGTAAGCGACGGCTTGTTTGGAGAGGTCGTCGTATACGATAAGGGCATCGCGGCCGGAGTCGCGGAAGTATTCGCCGATAGCGACGCCGGCGAATGGGGAGTAGTAGCGCATGGAAGCGGAGTCAGAAGCGGAAGCGGCCACAACGACGGTGTAGTCCATGGCTCCGTTGCGGCGGAGGGTTTCGACGGTGGCAGCGATGGTGGATGCTTTCTGACCGATAGCTACGTAGATGCAGTAAACGGGCTTGCCGGCTTCGAATTCTTTGCGTTGGTTGATGATGGTATCGATGGCGATGGCAGTTTTGCCGATTTGGCGGTCGCCGATGATGAGCTCGCGCTGTCCGCGGCCGATGGGGACCATGGAGTCGACGGCTTTGATACCGGTTTGGAGTGGTTGGTTAACGGGTTGACGGTAGATAACGCCGGGGGCTTTACGCTCGAGGGGGAGTCGGATGAGTTTACCATCGATAGGGCCGCGGCCGTCGATTGGTTCGCCAAGGACGTTGATTACGCGGCCGAGGAGGCCTTCGCCCACGGGGATAGAAGCGATTTGACGTGTGCGGCGCACGCTCATACCTTCGGTGACTTTGTTAACGTTGTTGAGCAGGATCACACCAACGTTGCTTTCTTCGAGGTTTAGAGCTACGCCTTTGACGCCGTTTTCGAATTCTACCAATTCGTTGGCTAAGACGTTATCCAGGCCATAGACGTGAGCGACACCGTCGCCAACTTCGAGCACTTGGCCTACTTCTTCGAAGTTAACTTTTGAGTTAACGCTTTCGAGTTGTTGTTTTAAAACTTCAGAAATCTCGCTTGGATTTATCATTGTGGGCAAATAGCGTTAAGGTTGGGATTAATTGAGCAGGGTGAGACGCATCTCTTTGAACCGATTACGAATCGACGCGTCGAGGCATTCGTTGTCGATGTTGATGATGAATCCGCCGATGATGGAAGGATCGATGCGGATAGAAAATTCCATGGAAGCATCGCCGATGCAGTTATCGATCACAGCTTTGATGCGATCGAGAGTGGGAGCATCGGGCTGAGCGGCAGCAACGACTTCGACGCAGCGCACATTGTTGGCTTTGCGGAAGATGTCGATGTAGGCCATAGCGATCGGGAGAATGATTCCCACCCGACGATTTTCGACAAGGAGTTGCAAAAAGTCGGCGAAGGTATTGTCCCGCGCCTGGGCGCCGGCGGCGCTACTGAGCAGGGCGAGTTTGTCGGTGTTGTCAACAAAGGGGTTGTTGACTACATCGGCGAGCTGACCATTGGCATTGAAAGCATCGCAGAGTTGTTTCATCAACTCATAGGAGCGGTTTGCAGAATTGCGCACAGAGTCGACTTTGAATAAAGCCTTGGCGTACCGGCGCGGGATTAATCCTTCGTTCATTAGATATTAGTTTTTGCTTTCGATTTTGTCGAGGAGTTGGTTAACGAGTTCAGATTGGGCAGAGTTGTCCTTCATTTTGTCTTCGACGACCTTGGCGGCGATGTCGAGTGCTAACTCGCTGACAAGTGAGCGGAATTTGTGTTCAGCTTCTTTTTGTTGCTGTGCGATTTGCACTTTAGCAGCGTCCAGTTCTCGTTGCGCGGCGTCCTTAGCTTCGGAGCGGGCTTGCTCCACGAGTTGTGATTTCAGGCGTTCGGATTCGCGAATCATGTCGCTTTGTTGGCGACGTGCTTCGTCGATAATGCCTTTAGCTTCGGCGCGAGCGTTGTCGAGTTGCTCTTTAGCGCGTTGTGCATATTCCACTCCCTTGTCGATAAGGTCGGCACGTGAATCGACGGTTTTGAGGATACCGGGCCAAGCGAGCTTCCAAAGGAGGAGGAAGAGCACGGCGAAGGCCACGAACATCCAGAAGACCAGGCCGAAATCAGGAGTGAATAGTTCCATTGTACTGTGTTATGGAGTTGGCGTAGATTATACGAACAGAGCAAGGATACAAACGATCACAGCGAAGAGAGCCACACCTTCGATAAGGGCGGCGATAACGATCATGGAGCTACGGATGTCGCCGGCAGCTTCGGGTTGACGAGCGATAGCTTCCATGGCGGAGCCACCGATTTTGCCGATGCCGATGCCGGCACCGATTGCAGCGATTGCGGCGCCGATGCATGCGCCAACACCCGAGAGATTGAGAGCCTGTTCGGCTGCTTGAGCTAAGATTGCTAACATAATTTTAAACGTTTTTAGAGTTTGATATTTTTGATTATTGTATACGGATTAGTGAGCGGCTTGAGGTTCATGGTGGCCATGGACTTGAGCCAGAGAGATGAAGATGGTTGAGAGCATGGTGAAGACGTACGCTTGGATGAAGCTAACCAAGCAGTCGAGCAACAGCATGAAGATGGAGAATGCCATAGAGATGACGGTGGTGCCGGCCCCTACCCCGGCGCCGAAAAGGCCGGAGAAGATGAAAATGAGGAGTGTGAGCACCAGCACGATCATGTGGCCGCCCATCATGTTGGCGAACAGACGCACGGTGAGCGCGGCGGGCTTGGTGAACATACCGAAGACCTCGATGAGCTGCATGATGGGGAAGAGGGGGAACTTGAGCCACACGGGCACGTCTGGCCAGAACATTTCGAGCCAGTAGTGTTTAGTGGCTAAGACGTTGGTTACTAAGAAAGTGAGGGTAGCCAATGTGAGGGTAACGGCCACGTTGCCGGTGAGGTTGGCGCCGCCGGGGAATACCACTATCAGACCCAGGATGTTCATGAAGAAGATGAGGAAGAACACGGTGAGCAGATATGGGGCGAAGCGGCGGCCGTCGGGACCGAGGATCGACTTGATGACGCCATCGTAGACAAATGTGAGCAATGCTTCGATGGCACCGAGACCGCGGCGCGGGGCTTTCATACCGTTGCGGCGATAGAATGAAGCGAGCCACATCATCAGGCCGAAAACGAGGGCGACTGTGATGAACAGTGCGCAGACGTTTTTGGTGATAGAGATGTCGAAGGGACGCACTTCTTGGCCGTTGACGATTTCAACCACTTTGCCTTTGTAGTCGCTGTCTTCGCCACCGATGACGAAAGTGGCGGAGCCATCGGTGTAAGCCTCACCATGTTGGAGGTGAGCCGATGAGAAGACGTGCCAACCGTCGGAGCCGTTGACGATAACGGGCAGGGGTATGCGCACGTGGTGGTTGAAAGGCACTTCCCAACCATAACCATCGCCCAGGTGCTCAAAGATGATCTCTTTGGCATCGACGCCGCTACCGCCCTGCTCGGCTTCCGAGGCAAAAGCATCGGCGGGGAATAGGGCAACCAGCGACAGGATGAAGATGTACAGCAAACGGTTCATGGCTGATATTAGTATAAGCAAACAGACACTACGTTATGGTCGACATCGGCCAAACCGCCTTGGATTTGGCGGGATTGCTCGCCGGATTGATCGGTGTAAGTGATTTTGCCGGGGGCCAAGGTCGACACCAGGGAGGCGTGGTTATTGAGCACGGTGAAAGCGCCCATGGTGCCGGGGAGAGTCACGGAGGTGACTTCGCCTTGGAACACGATTTCTTGCGCCGAAATAATTTTGAGTGTCATGGTGCTGATGTTTTGTTAATGGTTGGATAATGGTTTACTACACTTCGGCTAAGAGGCGTTCGCCCTTGGCGATGGCATCGTCGATGGTGCCGACGTTGAGGAACGCTTGTTCGGGATATTTGTCCATTTGGCCATCGAGAATCATCTTGAAGCCGCGGATTGTTTCGCTCAGGGGGACCATCACGCCGGGGAGGCCGGTGAATTGTTCGGCCACGTGGAACGGCTGCGAGAGGAAGCGTTGAGCGCGACGAGCGCGAGCTACCACGAGTTTGTCCTCGTCGGAGAGTTCGTCAACACCGAGGATGGCGATGATGTCTTGCAGCTCGTTGTATTTTTGGAGGAGCTGCTTAACGGCTTGGGCAGTGTTGTAGTGGTCTTCGCCCACGATGTTGGGGTCGAGGATACGCGAGGTGGATTCGAGGGGATCAACGGCGGGGTAGATGCCGAGTTCGGAGATCTTACGCGAGAGCACGGTGGTAGCGTCCAAGAAGGAGAATGTGGTGGCAGGTGCGGGGTCGGTAAGGTCGTCGGCGGGCACGTAGATGGCTTGCACGGAGGTGATAGAGCCGTTCTTGGTGGAGGTGATACGTTCTTGGAGCATACCCATTTCGGAGGCCAATGTGGGCTGGTAACCTACTGCGGAGGGCATACGGCCCAGCAGAGCGGATACCTCGGAGCCGGCCTGGGTGAAGCGGAAGATGTTGTCGATGAAGAGGAGTACGTCTTTACCGCCGGCACCTTGGTCGCGGAACTGTTCGGCCACGGTAAGGCCGCTCAGTGCCACGCGCAAACGTGCGCCGGGGGGTTCATTCATCTGGCCGAACACGAGTGAGGCTTGCGACTGGCTAAGTTCCTTGAGGTCAACGTCTTGGAGGTTCCACTCACCTTTTTCCATGCCTTCTTCGAACTTTTTGCCGTAGCGCATAACGCCGGATTCAATCATTTCGCGGAGCAGGTCGTTACCTTCGCGGGTACGTTCGCCGACGCCGGTGAACACGGAGAAGCCGTCGTGACCTTTGGCGATGTTGTTGATGAGCTCCATGATGAGCACGGTTTTGCCTACGCCGGCGCCGCCGAAGAGGCCGATTTTGCCGCCCTTACTGTATGGTTCGAGCAGGTCGATAACCTTGATACCGGTAGAGAGGATTTCGGTGCCGATAGTGAGGTCTTCGAAAGAGGGAGCGGGTTGGTGGATAGGCTTGGTGTTTTCGCGGCTAAGTTCGGGGAGGTTGTCGATGGCGTTACCGATAACGTTCATCAGACGGCCTTTGACTTGGTCGCCGGTAGGGATCGAGATGGGCTGGCCGAGGTTAACTACGGGCATACCGCGGCGCAGGCCGTCGGTGCTTTCCATAGCTACGCAGCGTACGGTGTCTTCGCCGATGTGTTGCTCCACTTCGAGGATGAGTTCAGAGCCGTCTTCGCGGGTGATTTTGAGGGCGGTGTAGATAGGGGGCAGAGCGTTGCCCTCGCCTTCAAAGGCCACGTCGACCACCGGGCCGATTACTTGTGCAATTTTGCCAATGTTTTCGCTCATTGTTTTTCAGCGTATAAGGAGGGTTAATTATTAGCGAATTAGAGAGTCCAACCGAAGGTGATAACCAAGGTCATGAGCACGAGGTTGAAGAGGCCGAACGGGAGGAGGTACTTCCATTCGAGAGCCATGAGTTGGTCGATACGGAGGCGGGGGAAAGTCCACTTGAACCAGATGATTACGAAGCTGATAATCACGGCTTTAGCGATGAACCAGATGATTGAGGGGATGAAGTCCATCACAGCGTTGAAGCCTTCCCATCCGGGGATGTGGAGGGGCATCCAGCCGCCGAAGAAGAGGAGTGTGGCCACGCCGGAGACGATGAAGAGGTTGAGGTATTCGGCGAGGTAGAAGAAGCCGAAGTGGATACCGGAGTATTCGGTGTGGTAACCGGCGGTGAGCTCAGATTCGGCCTCGGGAAGGTCGAACGGGCCGCGGTTGGTTTCGGCGGTACCGGCGATGATGTAGATGATGAACGCGATCAGGGCGGGGACGTGTCCGGAGAAGATGAACCAGAGGTGGTCTTGAGCTTGAACGATTTCGGGCACGTTCATGGTGCCGGCGAGGCAAACCATGGTGATAACGGAGATGCCGATAGAGAGTTCGTAGCTGACCATCTGTGCGCCGGAACGGAGAGCGCCGATGAGGGTGAACTTGTTGTTGGACGACCAACCGGCGAGCAGGATGCCGAGCACGCCGATTGAGGAGCAAGCAAGGAGGAAGAAGATGCCGATGTTGAAGTCGATGATTTGCAGGCCGTTACCCCAGGGGAGGACGGCGAAGCAAAGCATTGAGGCGATGATCACCAGATAGGGAGCGAGCGCAAAGAGGAAGCGGTCGATGTGGTTGAGGTGAATCAACTCCTTGATGAGGATTTTGAACATATCGGCAATAGCTTGGAGCAAGCCGAATGGGCCGACGCGGTTGGGGCCGAGGCGGCATTGGAAAGCGGCGCAGACTTTGCGTTCGAAGTAGATGTAGAAGAGTGCTAACAGAGAGTATGCCAACAGCATGCCTAAGCCGATAAGCACACACTCGATGGTGGTGGTGAGCCAACCGGGGATGCCGAGGGTGTCGAGCAGCAGGTTGTGGAAAGCTCCGGTGAGATTAGCAAATGAATATTCCATAATCAGAGTGGTTTATCGGTTTAACGGTCCATATCGGGGACAATGTAGTCGAGGGAACCGCCGATGGTGATAAGGTCGGCGATTTTGCTGCCTTGTGTGATGTGGTCAACGACGGCGGCCAGGGGCAAGCAAGGCGGAGCGATTTTGAGGCGAGCGGGTTTTGTGCCGCCGTCGCTTTCGAGGTAGATGGCGAAAGTGCCGCGGCAGCCTTCGACCATTTCAAACCATTGACCTGCAGGGAGTTTGAGCACTTTGGGCACTTTGACGCAGTATTCGCCTTCGGGGATGTTGTCGATGAGTTGCTCGATGATGCGGGCTGATTGCTCCATTTCGGCGATGCGGACTTTGAAGCGGGCCATTGAGTCGCCTTCGGTGGCGAGGCATTCTTCGAAGTCGAGTTCGGAGTAGATGGAGTATGGACGGGTTTTGCGCACGTCGCAAGCCCAGCCGGAAGCGCGGCCGGAGGGGCCGGTAACGCCGTAGGCGATGGCGTCTTCACGCGAGAGGGTGCCGACACCTTCCATACGGTTCTTGGCGATGACGTTGCCGGTGAAGATTTTGTTGTATTCTTTGATATTTGCGGGGAGGACGGCGAGCAGGGCCTTGACGTCTTTAACGAAGTCTTCGTGGAGGTCTTGCATCACACCACCGATGCAGGGGTAGTTGAAAGTCATGCGGGCGCCGCAAGTTTTCTCCATGATGTCGAGGATTTGTTCGCGCACGCGGAGGGTGTAGAAGAGCATTGTGGTGGCGCCGAGGTCCATGCAGTAAGTGCCGATGAACAAGCAGTGGGAGGCGATGCGAGCGAGCTCGTCCATGAGCACGCGGATCACCTTGGCGCGACGTGAGATTTCGATGCCGGCGGCCTTTTCGTAGAGGTTGCAGAGGCAGTGGTGGTAGTTGTGGCCGCTGAAGTAGTCGAGGCGGTCGAGGAAGTGGAGTGTCTGCGGGTAGTTGAGTTTTTCGCAGAGTTTTTCGACGCCGCGGTGGATGTAGCCCATGTAGACGTCGATTTTCTTGATGGTTTCGCCGTCGACAGCAGTGCGGAAGCGGAGCACGCCGTGGGTGGCGGGGTGCTGCGGGCCGATGTTAACCACGAAGTCGTCGGGTTGGAAGATGGCGCGTTCGGTTTTGACCACTTTGCCGTTTTTCTCGACGTAAACGTCAGTGAAGTCGCTTTGGCGCTCGCTTTCGATGGAGATGGGGTTGAGTTTGGGGTCTTGGTCGTCGTAATCTTTGCGCAGGGGGAATCCTTTCCAGTCGATGGAGAGGAATAGGCGGCGCATGTCGGGGTTGTTGACGAAGATTATGCCGAAGAAGTCGTAAACTTCGCGTTCGAAGATTTCGGCGATGTGCCACACGTCGGCCACGGAGTGGATGTACGGGTGTTCGCGGTTGGATGTGCTTACCGCCACGGAGCAGAGCTCGTGGGTGGTGGTAGACATTAAATAATATATAGCACCGAGCGATTGGCCGTGGTCGACGCCGACGATAGTGACAAGGTAGTCCATACCGCAATCGTCGCGCAGACACAGGGCGAGGCTGTGGAGGTTAGCATCGTCGATGGTAATTTGGGGGATAGCCGAGTTGTCGGCGGCGAAAGCGGCGGCCGGGAACTTCTTAGCGATCGTGTCCTGAATGTTAGCCATAATAGGAAATGTTTGAGGCTTGATATTAGGTTTGACTTACCACTGACGGCCTTAATCGGCATCGGCGGCGATGGGGTGAGACTTAAAGAACTCTTCGCGGCTCTCTTGGCGGTTGACGCCGCCGAAGAATTTTTCGACTTTGAGTTTTCGCGAGAGCTGCATGATGCCGTAGATCATGGCTTCGGGGCGCGGGGGGCAACCGGGGATGAACACGTCGACGGGGACGATTTCTTCGATGCCTTTGGCCACGTGGTAGCTACGGCGGAATGGGCCGCCGGAGATGGCGCAGCTGCCGCAAGCGATGACGTACTTGGGCTCGGCCAGCTGGTCGTAGAGGCGGCGGAATACGGGCACCATGCGGTTAACGATGGTGCCTGCAACCATCATGAAGTCGGCCTGACGAGGAGAGGCGCGAGCAACTTCCCAGCCAAAACGGGCCATATCGAAGCGAGCCGCGCCAAGCGACACGAATTCGATACCGCAGCAACTGGTGGCGAAGGTGAGCGGCCAGAGCGAGTTAGAGCGCCCCCAGTTGATGAGTTTGTCGAAAGCGCCCACCACAACGTTGGTGCCGCTTTCTTGCAACTCTTTTACGAGTGATTCGATGTACTCGTTATCTTTGAATGCCTCGTAGGGCATGCTTTTGCAAGTTACTTCCATTCCAAAGCTCCTTTCCGCCAGGCGTAAACCAGGCCTAAAACTAAAACACCAAAAAAGACTGCGATACTGATCAGGCCTTCAGCACCAAGTTCTTTCATGCGTACGGCCCAGGGGAACAGGAACACAGTCTCAACATCGAACATAAGGAACAGGATTGCGAACAGGTAGTATCCTACATGAAATTGCGACATGCTTTCGCCGCGAGTAGGGATACCACATTCGTAGGCTTCGCCCTTTTGGGGGTTGAACGAGCGCGGCGATATTAAGCCGGCTATCCACAGAGCGAGCGCCACCAGAGCCACGCCCGTGAGCAGGGCAGTGACGGCCAAGGTGCCGTTGCTTGTGATTCCAAGGATGATGGATAATGATACCATATATTTTAGTTTAATTGTTTTTTCAAATTCCATACCCATTCCACACCTAAACACCACGCAATCGCACGATTATCTCCTAACAATCACGCAATTACAATGCTGTCAAGGCCCGGTCAAGGCTTTCTTTGGCTGTTTCAGTGTGCAAAGATACGAATTTTTTCCGGAATTTCAACAAAAAATCCCGGAAATAATTGCATTTTGCCAAATTTTTTCGAGCGGACGAGGGGTGGCGAGGCGGTGGGCGGTGGGTTAAACGAAGCTACGAAGGACGAAGGAACGATTTTTTGGGGTGGGCGGGGCTGGCAAAAGGGCTCCGCCCGCGCCGCAGCTCGGCTTCCGCCTCGCCACAGGACCCAAGGCTGCCGCGGGGGCGCTTCCGC
>CAMGBT010000021.1 GCA_946011725.1 uncultured Bacteroidales bacterium
GGCTGCGGAGGGTCGCGTGGCTTTTGTTGTTGTTGCGGAGGGGGTGGTTGCGGAACTCATAGCCAACGCCCACTTCCAGCTTGTCGATGGGGCGCACTTGCACCCCGGCGGTGAACACGTATTGGGCGCGGTCGCGGCGCAGGTAGTAGGCCTTGTCGCCGTCGGAGGGAGCGGCTTCCACGCCTAAGTTGGCGTCGAACAGGCGCGAGGCGTAGGAGAAGTTCACCCCGGCGTGCCAGCCTTTGATGTCCTCGGCTGCGAAGGACGCAAGCGGGTCGATGCTGACACCGGCAAATGCGGGGTCGAAGTGCAGAAGGTAGAGGTCGGGCATGAGGTAGCTGTCGACACCGTCGTAGCCGCCGAAGGCTTCGATGGTGAAGCCTTGGAATGGGCCTACGCGCAGGCGCAGTTCACCGCCTAATCGGCGTGCTACATAGTTATTTATTTGTGTGGCGAACAAATATTGCGACACGGTTTGCGACAGTTCGGCCATAGGCTGCAGGCGCTGCTCACCGGTGAATGACAGTTCGGCAGCGAATGTTTTGGCGGGTTCCCAGCCGAAGCGCAAGTCGGGCGAGATGCAGAGGTTGTAGCCGTTGCCGGTGGCATGGTCCAGGCGCAGGCCAATGTTGGCGGAGAAAGCGCCGTTGCGCAGGCGGTATGCGGGGGTTACGTACACGATGCCCACGGAATTGTCCTCGCCCTCCAATTTTGGGGTGTCGGAGCTTTGGTGGAGCAAGTTGAAGCCGAGGTCGAGGGCCACGTGCCCGTTGTCGTCAACGGGCAGGGCGGCGCCTACGCCTAAGTCAACCAGCTGCTCGCTCATGCCGAAGGCCGGACCGGTCTTTTGCCAGTCGGACGACACATCGCCGTAGGAGTTGAACAGCACCCCGGCGCGAGCGTGGTAGTCGAGACTTTCAACCGATGAGGTCCACTCGGCGCCCACTTGCCCGTTGGTGCGCGATTGCTTGTACAGGCCGGCGAAGACCTTGTGCGAGTCGAGCGCAACAGAGGCGTTGGCTGTGAGGGTGGAGTTGGCATTGGGTTTGAACAGCAAGTCGGAGCCGATGCCGCCGCCGTTGAAGCTGTTCTTGAGGCCTTCGGGCTCGTAGCTTTCGCCGCGGAAGTTGCCGTAGACATCGAGCACCATGCGGTCGCTGAGGATGGGCCGATAGCCGGCGGCTATGCCCACATTGAACGTGGGCAGATAGCCCGCCATGGCGTAGCCGCGGTAGCCGTTGTTGACGGGCGTGCGCGGGTCGGCCTGCGGATAGAGTAGGGGGAAGGTGCGCTCCACCGAGGTCAGGGCGGTGTAGTTGGCGGTATTGAGCTGCACCGGAGTGGCCTTGGGCAGCATCAGTTGGGGGAAGAGCCCGGCGGGACGAGTGGCGGCGCGTTCGGCCGGCTCGATGGTGCGGTCCACTTGCACTTCGGTGGAGAGGTCTTGGGCGGTGGCCGTGGCGGCGCACATCAGCGCTGCGGCGGCAAGGTATGCGGAGAGTTTCATTTTAAAGTGCTTAAGCGTTGGTCAATCATTTGGAAAATGTCGGTTTCTGTACCGGGATAGTTTTCGCGCAGTGAGCGCAGATATTCGCGCGCCTCGTAGGTCTTGCCTTGTGCGATGTAGATGTCGCTCAGCAGGATGAAGGCGCGAGCCAGCCAGTAGGTGTGGGGAGTGGCGGAGTCGATAAGCGCGTTCACGGCGGTGAGGGCGTCGTTCAGGCGGTTACCTTCGTAGAGCGAGTTGGCATAGTAGAACGCGCTCTTGGCACCGTAGAGGTCGTCGGTTTGGTCGGCGATTTCCTTCCAGCCGGCGCGGGCTTCGGTTTCGTTGCCTGTCAGATGGTGAGCCATAGCGCGGGTGAAGATGGCCTCGTTGCGCACCTCCGAGCCGAGGGTCGACGAAGCCAGCAGGGCTTCCGATGCGCTGAGCATCAGTTGGCTATTGCCCAGGTCGCGGGCCACACGCATGATGCCCACGCGGGCGCTGTTGAGCAGCGAGGGCGACGACGCGCGGCGCTCCAATTCTTGCCATGTGGCGAGCGCTTCCTCGCCGTAACCCAGCGCGTGCTCCGACTGCGCCTTGATGCAGAGCGCGTTCTCGGCGGTGCGAGTGTCGGGGTACTGCTCCACGATGGCGGTGGCATAGCGCAGTGCGTCGGCCGGCCGTCCGGCTTTTTCGGCGGCCTCCATCAGATAGGCCATCGCTTGGCAGCGGTAAGCGCCGGCGGGATAGTCTGTGAGGTATTTCTCCAATCGGGCGGTGCTGGCTTGAGTGATGTACGCTTGTTCGGCTGCTTCGAAGGTGAGGCGGTCGTTCTGCGCCACATCCAGCTGCGGTGCGTTCTCCACCGATGCCAGGAACTGCTGCAGCTCGCCCAAGGTGCCGTCCTCGGCGGCGATGCGCTGCAGTGCTTCGATCGAGGTGCGTGCTTCATCGGAGGTGGGATAGAGCCGCACCACTTGCTTGTACGCCTCGATGGCGCCGGAGCGGTCGCCGGTGTTGAGCAGCGTCAGCGCCAACTGCACGTAGCCGCGGCGGCCCTGCTCGGTGGCGGGATAGTCGGCCACCAAGCGCCGGTAAGTGGCGATGGCGTCGGCATTGCGCCCTTGCCGCAGGTAAGCCTCGCAGATTTCCAGCAGCGCGTCGGGGATGAGCGACGAAGTGGGGAACTTCTCAATCATGCCCGAGAGGATGGTGACTTTTTGCGAGTAGTCGCGGTTATACCCGGCGATGATGCCTTGCTGGAACAGCGGGTAGTCGCCGGCGGTGGGGTGGAGGTCGAAAGCGCGACGATAGTATTCGGTGGATTGGTCGAAGTGTTCGGTGTAGTAGGCCACGTCGCCCAGACGGTTGAGGGCGTCGGCCACGATGACATTGCCCAGCGAGCCGGGAGCGTCGACGAAGGCGCGGAAGTCCACGGCGGCTTCGGTGTACTTCTTCTGAGCGAACAGCGCGTAGCCGCGGTCGTAGCGTGCCAGCGGGTAGTTGGCATCGCTCTTGGCGGCCGAGCGCAGGTAAGCGGTGAAGGCGGTTTGCGCCTGCTCGTAGCGGTCCAGGCGGAAGAGGGCTTCGCCTAAGGAGAGCTGCACCTGCTTGGCCACCTCGGCATTGTACTGCGCCAAGTCGGTGGCCTCGCTCAGGTAAGTGAAGGCGGCCTGCGCGTCGCCGGTCGACAGCGACCGGTTGCCCAAGGCGTACAGCACTTGCTGCTTGGCAGCCAGCACCTTAGCGCCGGGCTTGTGCATGCGGTTGATGGAGGTCAGCGCGGCTGCATAGTCGCCATCGGTGAGGTAACCGGCCACCAAGTACTCCTGCACGGCGGGCGCATACTTGCCCATGGGGAATTGGCGCAAGAACTCCTCGAAGGTGGCCACCGACGAGCCGAACGGAATGTTGGCGCCGGC
Source organism: uncultured Bacteroidales bacterium (assembly GCA_946011725.1). Classification (GTDB taxonomy): domain Bacteria; phylum Bacteroidota; class Bacteroidia; order Bacteroidales; family Muribaculaceae; genus CAG-873. The sequence continues at coordinate 3,409 of CAMGBT010000021.1, forward strand.
GTATTTTGCCACGGCATAATTATAGAAAGCGGCCTCCTGCACCGAGCGGTCGTGGTCCATGTGGAGCGCGTGGTCAAAAGCCATCAACGCGGCGTCCTTGCGACCCAGGCGCATGAGCGATTCGCCGATGAACAGGTAGGCGCTTTGGCCCATGGCGTTGTCGCACTCGCTCACAGGGGTGAGCAGGTCCACAGCCTCTTGGTAGTTGGCTTGGTTATATTCATAAGCGCCGAGGATGTAGAGCGCCGACGGCTGCGGCGTCTCGGCCAGTTGGCTGTGCTTGCGCAGGTGGCGGATGGCTTCGGCCTCACGCCCTTTGGCATAGAGCGATTCGCCGGCGATGCGGTGCGCTTCAGCCACGAACTCCGGCGCCTGCACCGTGGGATTATCTATCACGGCGCGCGCCTCGCTGATGGCCTTGTCGTAATTACCTTTGGCAAAGTAGATTTGAGCCAAGTAATACGGTGCGGCATAGCCGGGGTTGGTGCGGCGGTTGGCCGATTCGAAGTAGGGTAGGGCGCTATCGTATTCGCGGCGCGAGTAGCAGATGTAGCCGAGGTAGAATCGGGCTGCATCGCCGTAGGTGGCGTCGGATTTGACGGTGGCAAACAGTTGCTCGGCCTTGTCCCATTCGGCCACGCGCAGCCGCGCGTAGGCGTGATGGTAATTAAGGTCGGCTTCGCCCGAAGCGCTGAGCATGCCCGGGCCGAACTGCTCGTACAGGGCTATGGCTTCGCCCCATCGCTCTTCGCTCAGACGCGTGTTGGCCAGCAGCAGCCGCGCTTGCCACAGCTGCGGCGCTGCCGGATAAGATTCTATAAAGGAGGTGAGCAACTCGCCGGCGCGCGCATCGGCATCGGCGTAAGCCGCGATGCAGCGATCCCACGCCGCCGCGCGTGCTGCGTCGCGGTCGATGAATGGAAGATTCGATTCGCCGGACAAATTGTCCGTGGCCGCGTAGCAGCCGTTGCGATACATTTGGCGACCCAAAAGCATAGCTCCCGGGTCGGTAGAGGAGTTGATTTGAGCACCGGCGCTGACGGCTATTGAGAGCGCCATGGCTTGCAAAAGCAATCGGTGTTTCATATTTTTGAGGAAAATTTTTTACAAAGTTAGTTAAAATTATCGCAAAGTGCACAATTATTACTAACTTTGCGGTGCAAAAAATGCTTAAAAGGCCAATATTAGGATAAAATATACCAATTTTTAGAAAAAAGTTGAAAGAAAAAGGCAAAAATAGCGTGGTTTCGACCGCGATGAAATACGTGTTTCCGCTGGCAGTGAGCGTGGCTCTGTGCTGGCTGCTATTCCGCGATATCGACTTCGGCACCATGTGGGCCGTGATAGTGGGCGAGTGCCGTCCGCAGTGGATCCTGCTGGGTATGGGCATCAGCATCCTGTCGCACGTGTTCCGCGCCATGCGCTGGCGCTTGCAGTTGCGGGCGCTGGGTGTGGAGGTGTCGCTGTGGACGCTCACCCTCAGCATCTTCGGCACCTACGCCGTCAATCTGGTCTTTCCCCGCCTGGGCGAGGTGTGGCGCACCGACTATGTGGCACGCCGCTCGGGCGCCTCGTTTGCCGAGGTGTTCGGCTCCATGGTGGCCGACCGTTTGGCCGACACTGTCACCGTGGCCCTGCTCACCGTGTTCACCTTCGTGGTGGCTTCGGCCGGCGTGGGCGCCTACTTGGCTCAGAATGAGAATACTTACCGCGCCGTGGTGGCCACTCTCACCTCCCCCTGGCTCTGGCTCGGGGTGGTGGCCGCAATCGCCGTAACCATCACCATGTTCGTGGTGCTCCGCCGCCATCCCGCATTGGTGGCCGCCAAAGCCCAGTTGCGCAAACTCTGGCAAGGCTTCGCCGCCCTGGCCACTATGCAGCACAAGGGCCTGTGGCTGCTGCTCACCGTGGCCGTGTGGGGGTGCTACTTCGTCCAACTCTTGGTGGCCTTCTTCGCCTTCGACTTCACCGCCCAAATCGTGTATGACCACGGCATCATCGCCGTGCTGCTCACATTCGTGCTCTCCTCAATCTCCATGGGCGTACCATCCAACGGCGGCATCGGCCCCTGGCAATGGGCCGTGATCTTCGCCCTTGGCATCTATGGCCTCGAGCAAGCACGCGCCGGCGCGTTCGCCAACTTGGTGCTCGGCTGCAACACCCTACTGCTCATCGCATTAGGCATCTTCACCTTCATATGTGTAGCACGCCAAAACCATACTTCGAAAATCAATAACAATCAATAATAAAATCAAACAATTATCAGAAATGGCTAAAGTCATCATTATCGGCGTAGGCGGTGTGGGCACCGTCGTAGCCTACAAATGTGCTCAAAATCCCGAGGTCTTCACCGAAATCGTGTTGGCCTCGCGCAACCAAGCCAAATGCGACGCCCTGGCTCGCACCATCGGCGCCCCCAACATCACCACCGACCGCGTCGACGCCGACCACGTGGAAGAAGTTGTGGCTCTCTTCCGCCGCCACAACCCCGACTTGGTGATCAACGTGGCTCTGCCCTACCAAGACCTCACCATCATGGATGCTTGCCTCGAATGCGGCGTGAACTACCTCGACACCGCCAACTACGAGCCCCGCGACGTAGCTCACTTCGAGTACTCCTGGCAATGGGCCTACCGCGAACGCTTCGAAAAAGCCGGCCTCACAGCCATCCTCGGCTGCGGATTCGACCCCGGCGTCTCCGGTGTGTTCACCGCCTACGCTGCCAAGCACCACTTCGGCGAAATGCACTACCTCGACATCGTCGACTGCAACGCCGGCAACCATGGCAAGGCTTTCGCCACCAACTTCAACCCCGAAATCAACATCCGCGAAATCACCCAAAACGGCCGCTACTACAAAGACGGCCAATGGGTTACTACCGGTCCCCTCGAAGTGCATCAGCCGCTCAACTATCCCAACATCGGCCCGCGCGAATCATACCTCCTCTACCATGAAGAACTCGAATCGCTCGTGCTCAACTATCCCACCATCCGCCGCGCTCGCTTCTGGATGACATTCGGCCAAGAATACCTCACCCACCTGCGCGTGATCCAAGACATCGGCATGGCCCGCATCGACGAAATCGACTATAACGGCGTCAAAATCGTTCCCCTCCAATTCCTCAAAGCCGTCCTCCCCAACCCCCAAGACCTCGGCGAAAACTACCACGGCGAAACCTCAATCGGCTGCCGCATCTCCGGCATCGACAAACAAGGCAAACCCCTCACATACTACATCTATAATAACTGCTCCCACGAAGCCGCTTACCGCGAAACCGGCATGCAAGCCGTAAGCTACACCACCGGCGTGCCCGCCATGACCGGCGCCATGATGTTCCTCACCGGCAAGTGGGTCAAACCCGGCGTGCACAACGTCGAAGAATTCGACCCCGATCCATTCCTCGAAGTCCTCGCCAAGCAGGGCCTCCCCTGGCACGAAATCATCAACCAACCCCTCGAAGTCGACGCCATCGACAACTAATCCCCCTTCTACAGAAAATCAGTGCGTAAATTTACGCACTGATTTTCTATAAATCCACCTCAAATCCCCCATTCTACAAAAAATAGTGCGTATTACGCACTATTTTTTGTAGAACCCTCTCAACCCCCACCACTAAGTTACGCCCCTTATTTTGCTAAAATGTGGTGTTTGGAGGGTATTTTAGCAAAATAAGCGGGGACGGGTGCGTGGGCGGCGGCTTTCTTTGATGACGGCTATGTAAATGGCTGGTTAACAGGGTTATCCCAAATCGTTACACTTAATTGTTACACGCACATTACAGAGTGTAGCCGTTAATGCTACATCTTCACGCACTTATTATTACTCATATTGGCTTAAAATTGCATAAATTTGCACATTCAACATTTTTTACCAATATGAAAAAATATTTTCTGAACATTTTCTGCATGGCCCTCGCTGTTTCGCTCAGCGGCATGCTGGCATCGTGCCACGATGATGACCCTCCAATCGAAGAGGATGAGAATACTGACGCTGTCTACGAAATTCCCGACCTCGCCACTGAAGACCTGATGCAAACTACTACCAAGGTGCCGCTTTTTGTGCCGTCGACCTCCGGCATAAGCGACGTGGGTTTGGCGCTCATTCGCCGTTGCCCGGCCGCTTTCGATTATAGCGAAGCCGACGCCGTACTCCTCACTGCAGTAGGCATTGACGATCTCGATGAAGCAACTATGAGCCAAATCAAAGACTTCTACAATGCCGGTGGCATGATTATCATGGACCGTCCGACTCCGTATAGCTTCCGCGTGTTGGAGCGTGGTTTAGGTCTGGATGAAATCGACGACCCGATGGAAGAACACGACGACCACGAGGCTTACGGCATCTATGCCTTCAACAAGCACTTCGACATCTACAAACTCAATGACATCTTTGACGAAGAAGGCTCGGAATATCAGGCCTTCCACGAGGGTACCGAAGTAGATGAGGACGGAAATACCACTCCGGTAAATCAGCAAACCGAAGGCGTTACCGAAGGCTGTGATGAGCAGCCGCTTACTCCCTACTTCGCCGGTACAATCGCCGACCCATTGGCTCAATGGATGACCGAAAACACCATCCCCGAGCAGTGGCGCGAGGCTCGCAAGCAACAAATCATTGCCAATAGCCGCGACAGTATGGACGACATTATACACGCCCAGTCAGTCACTAACACATGGGCGCACGGTGTGAGCGAGTGGTGGAAGGACAAATGTTCCGACAAAATCTGGGAAACCCTGAAAGACCGTCAGACTGTGTTTACCACCACTACAAGAATCTATGTAGCTTATAGTTACGACCAAGATACTGACTACTACCTGTTTGACCAAGTAGTTTGGGCTAACAACTCCCACAAATGGCTTGGCAGCTGGAGCACAGGCAAATACGACCACCAAGGATTATATCTCTATGGACTTACCATACAAAACCGAATGTTACAAGGAGCCGGTTGGAGTAATTATGTAACACAAAACGATGGCCTGATACTCCAAGACTTCTCGCCTGAAACCACTATTGGCTCTACAACCTACAGCTCTTCTTCAGGCTATAGCTTTGGTGGTAATGCCGGTTTAACTACCTCAGGACCTACACTAAATTATAACTGGGGCATTACTGCAAGTGTTTCGCAATCCTATTCTATCCCCGACATCAAAATTACTGCGAAATGTGGCGATGATGCTACTCTTGGCAATAACTGCAAATGGGAATATCGTGCACCAAACCATAACTATGACGTCGATTGGAAAAATAAAGCCACTTTCTACTCACCTGCACAAATTTCCATCAACACTATTAAGGTCGGTCAAAGCTGGGTTTGGAAATTGGAACATCCCAAACGATTCGATAATACTACACTTTATCTTCGTTACTCCTTGAGCGCATGGATGGGCGCGGACTACAGAAAATGGAACGGCATTTTCCGCTCAAAGGACTGGGGCTGTGATGGCTATATATCAACAATATCCTGGAAAATCGCAATTACCATGCCAAACCGAAACCCGGATCTATAATAAAAAAGGACGCGAAGCGTCCTTTTTTATCGCCACGCATTTGCTCACCGCCGACGCTCAGCTGAAGAAGGCATCGGCAGTGAGAGCGCTTTGCACTATGCCGCTGTATTGGTTGGATTTCAGCAAAATAGAGGGTGTTTATTTTGCTAAAATGTGGTGTTTGGAGGGTGTTTTAGCAAAATAAAGGGTGGGCGCCCGGCGCTTTTTTGTCGTGGCTCTGAGCTTTAGCGAAGCCCGCGGCGCTTTTTTTTGGCGAAAAGCGATGCTATTTCGGATTTTTTTGGTAACTTTGCGGTAGCGCGGTTTGCTTCGCGCCAAACTAATCCTAACACCTCATCTTTTATTATGGAACATCCTGAAAATGATTCTCAATATACGGGCCTGACAGTCAATGCCGGCGTAGCTCAGCCGCCGGTGGTGAATCCTTACCTGCGGCGCACGCGCCGCAAGCCCATCCCCGAGGCCGGCGAATTGGTTGAGGGTATCCTCAAAGGCGATATGACCATGCTGTCGCGTGCCGTCACCTTGGTGGAATCCACCTTGCCCGACCACTACGCTCGCGCCCAAGAGGTTATCGAAAAATGTTTGCCCTCGTCGGGCCGTTCGCGCCGCATCGGCATCACCGGTGTGCCGGGTGCCGGCAAGAGCACATCCATCGATGTGTTTGGCTTGCACGTGCTCCAAGACCCCAAGGCCAAGTTGGCAGTGTTAGCCATCGACCCCTCCAGCGAAATCACCCGCGGCTCGATCTTGGGCGACAAGACCCGCATGGAGAAGCTTTCAGTGCATCCCAACGCCTTCATCCGCCCCAGCCCCTCGGCCGGCTCGCTCGGCGGCGTGGCGCGCAAAACCCGCGAAACCATCGTGCTGTGCGAAGCCGCCGGCTTCAATAATATATTCGTGGAAACGGTGGGCGTGGGCCAGAGTGAAACCGCCGTGCACTCCATGGTGGACTTCTTCCTGCTGATCCAACTCGCCGGCACCGGCGACGAGCTCCAAGGCATCAAGCGCGGCATCATGGAGATGGCCGACGGCATCGTCATCAACAAGGCCGACGGTGACAACGTGCAGCGCGCACAGTTGGCCCAGGCGCAGTTCCGCAGCGCCTTGCAGCTGTTCCCGCCCGCCGCATCCGGCTGGAAGCCCGAAGTACTGTGCTATTCCGGTTACTTTGAGTTGGGCATCACCGAGGTGTGGGACATGATCGACCGCTACTTCGCTTTCGTGGCCGACAACGGCTACTTCGAGCGCCGACGCCGGCAGCAAGCCCGCTACTGGATGTACGAAACCATCGACGAACAACTAAAATCGCACTTCTATAACGACCCCGACATCGCCGCCATGCTCCAACGCCTCGACCGCGAGGTGGAAAACAATCGCCGCTCATCGTTCATCGCCGCGCGCGACGTGCTCAACCGCTATTTCAGCGCCAAAGAAATCTGACAATGACTCGTATCTTACTGATATTACTCGCTTTACTATGCACCGGCACCCTCTCCGCCGGCCACAAAACCGCCAAGTTGCAGTTCCAAAGCACCGTGTTCGACTTCGGTTCCATTTCGGCCGATACCGAGAAAGTGGTGCACGACTACGTGTTCATCAACCCCGCCGACGAGCCGGTGGCCATTCTGTCGGTCAGCACCGGCTGCGGCTGCGCTCGCCCCGAGTACCCCGTGGAGCCCATTGCCCCCGGCGCTTCCGGCAAAATCACCATCACCTACTTGGTCAAAGGCCAAGCCGGCGAGGTCAACCGCGACATCAAAGTGCGCTACCGCGGCGCCACCGCATCCTCATCCGAACGTACCACCCTCCGCTTCCGCGGTGTCATTACCCCATAAAAACCAAATGTGGAAACGCCTCCCGGAGTTTCCACATCGGATAATAAACCAATCATTATCACATTTCTTGCAATGGAAAAAGTAATTTTGCTATGTGATAGTATAACGGAGAAATTACAAAAATGTTCGTTCCATTATCTACTTTAACAAAATTTTATCGAGGTGGGAATAAATGTTGCGCACATTCCCCGCTAACTTTGCATCGAAATCGAAAATAATTAAAAACTATATACTATGGCAAAATCAGAATCAACTCGCAAAGGCAAGGCTGCCGTTGACCCCCAAGCGGCCCGTCGCGAAGCCTTGGCTCAGGCTTTGGGCAAAATCGAAAAAGACTTCGGCCGCGGCGCGGTGATGAAACTCGGCGACGACTCCATCGAAGACGTGGAAGTAATCCCCTCCGGCTCCATCGGCTTGGACTACGCCCTCGGCGTGGGCGGCTATCCCCGCGGTCGCATCATCGAAATCTTCGGCCCGGAATCCTCCGGTAAAACCACCTTGGCCATCCACGCCATCGCCGAAGCGCAGCGTCAAGGCGGCATCGCCGCTATCATCGATGCCGAGCACGCTTTCGACCGCTTCTACGCCCAATCGCTCGGCGTGGACATCGACAACCTGCTCATGGCCCAGCCCGACAACGGCGAGCAAGCACTCGAAATCGCCGAGCAACTCATCCGCTCTTCGGCCATCGATATCTTGGTGGTGGACTCCGTGGCAGCCCTCACCCCCAAGAGCGAAATCGAAGGCGAAATGGGCGACCGCAACGTCGGCCTCCAAGCGCGCCTCATGTCGCAAGCCATGCGCAAACTCACCGGCGCCATCTCCCGCACCAACACCTGCTGCATATTCATCAACCAACTGCGCGAAAAAATCGGCGTAATGTTCGGCCCATCGGAAACCACCACCGGCGGCAACGCCCTCAAATTCTACGCCTCCGTGCGCTTGGACATCCGCTCGCGCTCGTCGATTAAAGACGGCGAAGACGTGTTGGGCCGCCGCACTTTCGTCAAAGTGGTCAAGAACAAAGTGGCACCTCCCTTCAAGCGCGCCGAATTCGACATCCTCTTCGGCGAAGGCATCTCCCGCACCGGCGAAATCATCGACCTCGGCGTGGAATACGGCGTCATCACCAAGAGCGGATCGTGGTTCAGCTACAACGGCGCCAAGTTGGCCCAAGGCCGCGACGCAGCCAAGCGCGTAATCGACGATAACCCCGAACTCGCCGACGAACTCGCTCAAAAAATCTTCGCCGCCCTGGGCGAGGCCGAGAAAAACGCCCGTCCCAAGCTTCGCGCCGTCAAGAAAGAGGAAACTCCCTCCACCGAAGCACTCGCCGCCGAAGCCGACTTCGACGACACCCTCCCCGACGAAGAATTCTCCATCGAAGAAGATATCTAATCTATAAAGAACCGACGGCCGTGCGGCAGCCCTCCCAACGGGTTGTCGCCGCTGTCGGTTCTCCATTTTTCGGATATGTACGCTGAAATGTTCCAACGGCTGTGGTTAGTGGCCGGCGATGAGATGATGCAACGACTGCGCCATTGCCGCGTGGTCATTTTCGGTTTGGGCGGCGTCGGCTCCTGGGCCGCCGAAGCCTTGGTGCGCTCCGGCATCGGCCATCTCACCATCGTAGACAACGACGTTGTGGCCATCTCCAACATCAACCGCCAACTCCCGGCCACCCTCGCCACCCTCGGCCGCCCCAAAGTGGAAGTGCTGGCCGAACGCTTCCGCCAAATCAACCCCGACATAGACCTGCGAGCCGTGACCGACGTCTACAGCCCCGACACCGCCGACAGCTGGGACTTCAACCAATTCGACTACGTCATCGACGCCATCGACACCCTCCAATGCAAGGCCCTGCTCATAGAGCGAGCCACCGCCTCCACCGCCCGTCTCATCTCCTCAATGGGCGCCGCCCGCAAACTCCACGCCGACCGCATCGCCGTGGCCGAATTTTGGAAAGTGCAAGGCTGCCCGCTGGCCCGCGCCCTCCGCCAACACTTCAAACGCACCGGCCGCCGCCCCGCCCGCAAATTCCGCTGCATCTACTCCCCCGAAACCATCCCCAATCGCGGCCAACTCCTCGCCGACTCCGCCGCAGGCGCGGACCCCGCCCTGCGCAAAGGCGCCCCCAACGGCACCTTCGCCCACACCACCGCCATCTTCGGCCTCCGCATAGCCGGCCTCCTCCTCGAAGACCTCTACGCCTAACCCGCCCGCATTGCCGCCCACCGTGCAGGCCGAGCAAGAGCTCGGCGCATGTGCAAAAAGGCTCCGCGTGCCCGCGGCTGCCCGCCCGCCGCTCGCCTGCAGCCCTGCTGCTGCGCGCTGCCGGCCGCTTGGCTCGGCGCAGCGAAGCGCTCGCCGCGGTGCGGTTCGGTGGCGAGGCGGAAGCCGAGCGGCGCGGAAGCGCCCGACGTACCCCCGCGGCCGCGCGCCGCTTTTTACTCATTTTTGGGTATTGTCGTGAGGCAAAATTATGGCTAACTTTGCAGTGGTAATTGTGTTACGGAAATAATCATGTTTAGTTTTGAGCAAAGCGCGCCTCGACCAACCGGCCGAGGCGCCTCGCTTTTTAATAGTAGGGCCGTTGCAACGCCGCGGGCTATATGCAGCCGGTGAAGAGGCTGAAGCCGAAGGGGGCGGTGAACAGGGCTAAGGCGATGCTGAGGATGAGCATCCACGCGGCGGCGGTGGACATCGACTTGGCGCCGCCGTAGTCGCCGGCATCGTAGCGTGATGAGCTCATCACGCCGAAAATCACGCCGGCCAAGGCGATGGGCGAGCAGCAGAAGATGGTGAGCAGTACGGACCACACGATGTAGGTAGCCGGCCGCGTGAGTTGCGGCTGCTGGGGCTGGGGCTGCTGCTGGGGCTGCTGCTGGGGCTGCGGTTGCGGCTGCCATTGCGGCTGCGGCTGTTGCCATTGTGGTTGCGGCTGCCACTGGGGCTGTGGCTGTTGCCACTGGGGTTGCGGCTGCCACTGCGGCTGCTGCCATTGCTGCGGTTGGGGCGCGGCTTGCGGTTGGGGCTGCTGCGGCGCGGGCTGTGCCGGCTGTGCCGGTTGCGGCGCGGCTTGCGGTTCAGGCGCAGCTTGCGGATCGGGTGCGGCTTGCGGATCGGGTGCGGGCGCGGGCGCAGGCTGCGGTTGGAAGAGCATCGAGGTGGCGGGCGCTACGCCGGCCACGGTCCATTGTGCCAAACCGTCGTACCACACCGGTGTTTGAGGGGTGATGGGCAGGCTTTTGAGCTGCTCAAATTCGTAGGGGCCTTGTTGCTGACCGTTGAGGTGTACCCAGATTTTCATATCAGAAGAATTTGGTTTCTTGTCCTAAAATGTCGCTCAGAAGGTTGTTGGCCAAGCGGCTGGCGCCGATGCGGAAGTACTCATTTGAGAGCCATTCCTCGCCCAACACTTCTTTGACGATGGTGTAATAGCGCACGGCATCGGCGGTGGTGCTCACGCCGCCGGACACCTTCAGGCCGACCTTGATGCCGGTGGCGGCGTAGTACTCTTTGATGCACTGAGCCATGACGTAGGCGGCTTCCAAGGTGGCGCCTTCGTAGCCCTTGCCGGTGGAGGTCTTCAAGAAGTCGGCGCCGGAGTATAGCGACAGCACCGATGCGGCCTTGATGTTGGCGGCGGTGCGCAGGGCGCCGGTTTCGAGGATGACTTTGAGGTGACGATCGCGACACACTTCTTTGAGCTCGCTGATCTCATCAGCCACGGCTTCGTAGTCGTGGTCGAAGTAGTTGCCAAGGTTGAACACGATGTCGATTTCGTCGGCGCCGCCTTCGATGGCCAAGGCGGTCTCGGCCACCTTCACCTCGCTGAAAGTTTGCGAAGCGGGGAAGCCGCCGCTCACGCAGGCAATCTTCACGCGGCTTACTTCCAGCACGGCGCGCACAGTCTGCGCGAAGTTGGGGTACACGCAGATGGCGGCCACATTGTTGAGCATCGGGTATTCTTCGTCGAATGCGTTGACGCGTTCCACGAAGTTCGACACGCTTTGGTTGGAGTCGGTGCCGTTGAGGGTGGTGAGGTCGATGGTGTTGAACAAGAACTTGTACACGTCCAAGTTGTTGTTCTCTTCGAAGTGGTCGTTAACGATTTTGGCCACGGCTTCGGCCACGAGGGCGTCGTCGGAGGTGACTTTGCTGCGCGCGATGGCGTCGGTGTATTTATCGGAGTGGATTTCGCTCATATCTATAGAGGTGTAAAGAGTTATTATTCAGAGGGTTTGTGAAGCTTAGGATTATTGATGTGGCGGGTGGCGTCGCGGGTGGTCTTCTTGGCGAGGTTGCGTGCGAAAGCCTCCGAGAGGTCGATTCCGCTTTGGTTGGCGATGGCCATCACCACCCACATCACGTCGGCCAACTCGTCGGCCAGCGTGTCCTGCTCGCCCGGCTTGAACGACTGGTCGCCAAATCGGCGCGCCATCACGCGGGCCACCTCGCCCGTTTCCTCGGCGAGGATGGCCATGTTGGTCAGCGGCGAGAAATACCGCACGCCCACGGTGGTAATCCACCGATCCACAGCCGCTTGCGCTTGGCGCAAAGATATGTCATCAACGTGTTCCATAGTTCAAAAGGCAAATTTAATCATTTTTCTCGACACCGCCAAAAAAATCGCCAAAAACCACAAATTTTCTGCCGGATTCATCTCCGGCGAGGCATCAACGCAAGGGTTTAAATCTCAACCACTGAGGGGGGCTGGGGGGGGGCTATCGGTGGCTGAAGTTTTAATAATTTTTCATTTTGGGCTGTTTGTTTGGCAGTATCTGCAGTTTTTTGTAATTTTTCACAATATTTTAGAAAAATGACAGCCTTAGAGTCCATCAAACTTTCTCTTGCAGCGGATATTGCCCGATTGAATCAGGTTATCCGCACCAACTTGCTATCCGCTAACCCGTTGATGGACACCGTGATAGAGCAATACCTCACCACCAAGGGCAAGCAAATCCGCCCCATCATCGTGATGCTCTGCGCCAAAATCTTCAACCCGAACATTGATGAAAAGGTGCTCAACGCGGCCGCCGCTGTCGAACTCCTTCACAACGCCTCGCTCATTCACGACGACGTGGTGGACGAAGCCAAGCTCCGCCGCGGCCTCCCCACCGTCAACGCCGTGTGGGACAACCACATAGCCGTGCTCGTGGGCGACTTCTTCGTGTCGACCGCCCTCCAGCGCGCCCTCGACACCGCCGACCTTCGCATCGTCCAAGCCATCGGCAACTTAGGTAAACTGCTGTCGTTAGGCGAGATAGATCAAATCTACAACGCCCGCCGCCACACCCTCACCGAAGAATCCTACTTCAAGGTAATCAACTTCAAGACCGCCTCGCTGTTCGTGGCCTGCGCCCAAGTGGGCTGCTACGCCGTGGGCGCCGATGCCGCCGCCACCGCCAAGTTGGAACGCGTGGCCGAACTCCTCGGCCTTTGCTTCCAGATCCGTGACGACATCTTCGACTACTACGACCCCGACACTGTGGGCAAACCCACCGGCAACGACCTGCGCGAAGGCAAAGTGACCCTGCCGCTGCTCCACGTGCTCCATCGCCCCGACCTACCCCAAGCCGCCGAAATGCTCAAAATGGTGCAAGCCGACCAACTTTCCGAGCAACAAATCGCCACACTCATCGCCTTCGCCCGCGACAACGGCGGCGTGGACTACGCCTACCATCGCATGGCCGAACTCCGCGCCCAAGCCGCCGACATCCTGGCCGACCTCGAGCGCGACCACTTGGCCACCGCCCCCCTCCTCTCCATCTTCGACTACATCATCGCCCGCGATTTCTAACCGCCGCGCCGGCCGAGCAAGAGCGCGGAGCCTGTTCAAAAAGGCTCCGCGCGCTACAGTTCGGCCTCCGCCTCGCCGCAGAACCCAAGGCTGCCGCAGGGCGCTTCCGCGCCGCTTACTCAGCGTAAAGGGTGGGGTCGGGCACGCCGGCTTCGGCAAAGGCCATGCGGCGCTCGGTGCAGGTGCCGCAGCGGCCGCAGTGGTGCTCGCCGCCTTTGTAGCAGGAGTAGGTGTGGGCGTAGTCCACACCTAAGGCGGCGCCGCGGCGGGCGATGTCGGTCTTGGTGATGTTGGTGTAGGGGGCATCGATGGTGATGCCCTCGTAGGTGCCTTCGGCGATGGCTCGCGACATGGCGTCGACGAAGCCCGGGCGGCAGTCGGGGTAGATGGCATGGTCGCCGCCGTGGTTGGCCATCATCAGACGGCGCAGACCGCGGCTTTCAGCCAGTCCGGCGGCCACGGCCAACATGATGCCGTTGCGGAACGGCACCACGGTGGAGCGCATGTTCTCGTCGTCGTAATTGCCCTCGGGGATGGCCTCGGCGCCGCTCAGAAGCGAGCTGTTGAACAGTTGCCCGATGAAGGGCATGTCCACCACCACCAGCTCGATGCCCAAGCGGGCGCAGCTATAGCGGGCGCACTCTATCTCGCGGGCGTTGTGGTTCGAGCCGTAGTTGAAGGTCACCGCCAAGGCGATGCTGTCGGCGTACTCATATAATAAGGTGGTGGAATCCATGCCTCCACTCACCACAATCAGGGCGTCTTTCATAACTTATCTTACGGGGAAAGCGGCGAGCAAGCGTTGGCGCACCAAGTCTTGGTGCTCGCTGTCGCCATAGTTGGCAAAGGGGTAGATAGAGATGCCGCCGCGGGGCATGAAGCGGCCGATGACTTCGAGGTAGCGCGGGTCCATGAGCTTCACCAAGTCCTTCATGATGATGTTGACGCAGTCCTCGTGGAAGTCGCCGTGGTTGCGGAAGCTGAACAGGTAGAGTTTCAAGCTCTTGCTCTCAACCATCCGCTCGCGGGGAATGTAATTGATGATGATTTCGCCGAAGTCGGGCTGGCCCGTCTTGGGGCAGAGGGTGGTGAACTCCGGACAGTTGAAGGTCACCAAATACTCATTCTCCGGGTGCTTGTTGGGGAAAGTCTCCAACACCTCGGGGCTGTAATTATCGGCATAACGGGTGCCTTGGTTGCCTAAAAGCGTGCAACCGCTAAGTTCGTCGGCAGAGCGCATAGCTATATAAAGTTAAGTTAAGAAGTCAAACAAAAAAGGGTAAGCTTACTACATCGCACCGCTACAACCCAATACCCTTGCTTCGGTCAGGACCTGGGGGATTCTCGGGGAGCTGGTCGTGTAGGACTTACCCGCTGCAAAGTTACGACAAAATTCCGAACTGTGCAAATTTTTCTCCAAAATTCTGCATTTTTTTCAATTTTTTCAGAATGTGTCCTAAAAATGGGGACACTTTCTGCTAAAATTGTCCTGAATTTGGGGACGGTTTCTGCCAATGCTGTCCTAAAATTGGGGACATTTTGAAACAATGTAAAAATGCAGGAGAAGCGAAGTACGAAATAACGAATTTTTAATATTTCTTCGTTAATTCGTTGATTCGTTTTATTCGTTTAGCCGCTATTTGCGATTACCGAAGTTTAAATGAAAGAGCCGTGCTTTCGCAAGCGATTGCGAAAGTTTTTTGGGGGAAAGTTTGGCCGGGTGCGAATTTTTTTGTAACTTTGCAGCCGAAAAATGTGGACAGATTTGGCTGCTTGCAACCACTCGAAAAAATGCTAAAATTGCATATCGCCCGCTTGGCGTTGCTGCGCTTCGCTTTGCTGTGGCGCTTGGCCAAATCGCCCGCTTACCGGTAACCGCACCGTGAGCGGCTTTTTTATTAACAATTAATTGATTGGCTATGAATTATTTATTCACTTCCGAATCCGTATCTGAAGGCCATCCCGACAAGGTGGCCGACCGCATCAGCGACGCCATCCTCGACGAATTTTTGGCTCGCGACCCCCAATCGCACGTGGCCTGCGAAACCATGGTCACCACCGGCCAAATCATCGTGGCCGGCGAGGTGGGCTCTGAAGCCTACGTCGACATCGCCGGCACGGCTCGTCGCGCAGCCTGCGAGGCCGGTTACAACCGTCCCGGCATCGGCTTCGACGGCAACTCCTGCGGCGTGCTGCTGGCCGTGCACAACCAGAGTGCTGACATCGCCCGCGGCGTCCGCCGCGAAGAACCCGCCGACCAAGGCGCCGGCGACCAAGGCATGATGTTCGGTTATGCCACCGATGAAACCGACCGCCGCATCCCCCTCACCCTCGCCCTGAGCCACGAACTGGTGAAGGAGCTGGCTAACATCCGCCGCGAAGGCCGCCAAATGACCTACCTCCGCCCCGACTCCAAGAGCCAAGTTACTGTGGAATACACCCCCGAGGGCGAGGCCGTGCGCATCGACACCATCGTGGTATCCACCCAACACGATGAGTTCATAACTCCCGCTGAATCAGGACTTTCGCAAAAGGAGTGCGATGCCAAAATGCAGCAGCAAATCGAAAGCGACATCCGCCACATCCTGCTGCCCCGCGTCATGGAGAAGCTCTCCGATGCCAACCGCGCACTGTTCGACGACGGCCTGCGCCTGCTGGTCAACCCCACCGGCAAGTTCGTGGTGGGCGGCCCCGATGGCGACACCGGTCTGACCGGTCGCAAGATCATCGTCGACACCTACGGCGGCCGCGGCGCCCACGGCGGCGGTGCCTTCTCCGGCAAGGACCCCAGCAAGGTCGACCGCTCGGCCGCTTACGCCGCTCGCCACATCGCGCTCAACTTAGTAGCTGCCGGTGTTTGCCGCCGCGCCTTGGTGCAAGTGGCCTACGCTATCGGCGTGGCCAAGCCCGTGAGCCTCTATGTCAACACCTATGGCACCGCCAAAGTCAACCTCACCGACGGCGAAATCTCCCGCCGCGTAGAGCGAATCTTCGACATGACCCCCGCCGGCATCGAACGCCGCCTCAAGCTCCGCGCGCCCATCTACACCGAGACCTCCGCCTACGGCCACGTGGGCCGCAATCCCCGCTTCGAAACCAAGACCTTCACCGCCGACGACGGCTCCACCTTCACCCAAACCGTCGAGCTCTTCACCTGGGAAAAGCCCGACATGGTCGAAGCTGTCCGCGCCGAATTCGCGCTATAATAGCTACAATAGCGAAAGCGTGGATGGCCAAGCCATCCACGCTTTCAGCTTTGTATGGGGGGAGGGGATTATGCTTTCACGCGGCAAACGTAGGAGCCGTCGCGGGTGTCAACCTCAATGGTTTCGCCTTCGTTGATGAACAGGGGCACGCGCACGGTGGCACCGGTTTCAACGGTAGCGGGTTTGAGGGTGTTGGTGGCGGTGTCGCCTTTGAGGCCCGGTTCGGTGTAGGTGATTTTGAGTTGGGTTTTGGCGGGCATTTCAGCGTAGAGCACGGTTTCGGTGCTGGCGTCGAAGATTACGTCCACTTGGTCGCCTTCCTTCATGAAGTCCACGCCGGTCACTAAATCGCGGTGGATAGGAATTTGGTCGAAGGTTTCTTGGTTCATGAAGATCATGTCGCCGGCTTCCTGATAGAGGTATTGGAAGGGGCGGTGTTCCACGCGCACGTCTTCGAGCTTTTCGCCGATGTTGAAGCGGCGTTCGATTACGTAGCCGTTGACCACGTCTTTGAGTTTGGTGCGCATGAAGGTGTTACCCTTACCGGGCTTTACGTGGAGGAATTCGATGCAGAAGTAGAGCTTGCCATCCATGCGGATGCAAGTACCGTTCTTGATGTCTTGAGCGTTAATCATATATATGTATTACGTTGGGAATTTTCTTTTGCGACTGCAAAGTTACTCAATTTCTTTGAATTACGCATCACATCCGGCCAAAAATCTTCTAATTTGGCCAAAATTTCCGTGAAAAATCACTGCCGCGGCTCTATTGGTGGGAGAAGTAGTGGCGGGAGGCGGCGGTGGGGGTGGAGATGGTGGCAATGTAGCGGCCGTAGGGGAGGGAGACAGTGGAGAGGGTGTAGGTGGTGCCTGGTTGGAGGGTGAATTGGGTGCTGAGGCAGGGGAGGCCGTCGATGGTGGTGATGGCGGCGGTGATTGGGGTGGGTTGGCTGTCGGGAGCGAGGGCAATGGTCAGGGTGTTGGCTTCGATGGTGATGGTGATGGGGCTGTCGGGGGCGCTGTCGCTGCACGGCAATTCGGCTGCATTGATGCAGAAGGCGGTGGCCGACATGGGTGTGCGCGAGCCGTCTGCTGCGGTGGCTTCGGTGGTGGTCATAATGGCCACCGGGGTAGCACTGTGTGTCGCAAACCAGCGATGACGGGTGATGGTGTAGCAGTCTAAGGTGTCGGCATCGAGCGGCGCGAATGGCTCGAAGACGTCGCAGCCTAAGCGAGCGGAGAAGACCATGCGCTCGGTGACCATAGTGGCCGCGATGGTGTCGCCGGCGGCGATTATCAGTGCGCCATCCGCCGGTGCCGAGGTGGTGATGACACCTTCCAACCGCAGGTCATGGTTGCCGCAATAGCGGCCTACGGCGGCGAATGACTGCACACTCTCGCCGCTCATCGGCTGCAGCGAATCGCCGTAAGCGCAGTGCATCAAGCGGTTCTCGCGGCTAACTAAGCGCCGACCGGCGGCGCTGATTTCATACCAACGGATTTCGCCGTCCACGTCCTCGCACAGCAACGAATCGCCGTAGCAATCCACACGCGCCGCAACGGCGGCCTCTTCCGCCGCGGAGAAGTCCCATAGCGAAGCCGCCGTGTTAATCGCCGCCGGATTGTAAAGCTGCCGCGGCAACTCGGCAGCGCCGGCCACCGCCGCCGCCAACAAAAGTATCATCGTTATTTTCCGTGTCATGATAAATGTTTATTAACTGATTGAATCGGATTGCTCCATAAAGTCAGCGAGCGATGATTGCACGGTAATATATATTATCGTTAATGTATTGTGGCTTTATGTAGGACTCGCGAGGAATTTTGAAATCAACATGTACATTATCAATAGACCATCGAAGTGCATAGCCACTGACTAAACAAACATAATAAAAATATGGCTTAGTATCAAAAATGTATTTGTCAAAATTTACAAAATCACTTTCAACATTTTTAATTCGGCATACATCCGTTTTCCCATCGATTATAGTGAAAAGAGACAACATCAGTCTTGTCGGAATAATCTCCTGGCAATAGGTAGTGAAATCTATGAAAACATTTGGGTGGTTCACCAGATCATTCTCTTCAATTTGTGAATCTAATTTAGTGAATATAGAGTCTTCAATCACAAAATAACTGATACCGGATGCTTTGCTTATGAGCACGTAAGAGAAATCAATGAATGTTGAGTCGACGAAGTATATGGTTTTCATCGACGTAGGCAGAGTATAATCACCGCTAAGGGTGTTGTCGGAGTTCCATTGGGCTTCCGTCATATTTGGCGAAGACCCATCCACAAGCTCCACCCTTCCACGTTCGAGAGTTTGGTGAACATCCCAATTATGTGCATTAGATGCGCGCATCAAATTTACTCCTAACAGTATTATTAAAATAAAAAATATTTTGTGCATAAATTAACTATTTAATCTTAATATCATCCGGCAAATTTACAACAATACCTCTACCGGCATCTTTATGAATTTCTAATGTATGTGGGCGCGTTTGATTTGTTATTGCATTTTCAATAATTGTTGTTGTATGAGAAGAATAAATTTCATCTCTTCTATTTTCATCATTCTGCTCGGCCGTCATTATACCCCCATCAAAATGTTCTAATCCTAAAATGTGACCAATCTCATGTTTTGCCACCTGTGTGTAATTCCTTGCATCATGAAAGACTCGAATAATTCGACCTTGGCACGTATGCCCATTTTTGTTCTTTTCATGGTAGCCATAATCTATGTAAGCGCCATTTTTCAACTTAGTGGCATCAGTATTAACATAGGCTCCTACAGAGGTTCCTTCTGAATAGGACCTAATGATGGGGACCTTTTCAACTTGTAAATCAAATATGACGGAATAACCTTGGTACTCGAAACGATTAGAAAACCCATTCCAAAAACGAATTGCAGCTTCAATATATTCATATCCTTCAGAGCCTGCTCCAATAATTGCGGAGATTGTTACGGTCTTCGCTTCTTTATCGAAAATTACGGTATAATTCTCGCCGGTGGGGTCGATGCGGTTGATTGGGTTGGCGGCGCAGTAGGCGTAGGGGCTGTCCCATGGGGTTTGCTCGGCCAGTTGGTCAGGGGTTGTCCAGCGGGGGAGGGAGGGCAGGAGGGTGCGGGCGGGGAAGGTGTAGGCGTGGCGGCCGTCGGCGCGGGTGAGTTCTTTGTCGCTGAAGAGGTATGGCTTCTCGGCGGCAGCTGTCGCTGCCGCAAGCATCGCAATCAATATGGAAATGGCTCGTGTCATATTAGTTGGATTGAGTGCGGTTACTTTTTTGCAAAGTAGTCGATAATGGCCTCAAGTATATCTGTATTGCCGGCTTTCCAATTGCGGATGGTTGTTTCATCATCGCCATCACGCTTGAATTTTTGCACGAGAGAGTCAAAAAAGTTACGATAGACTTGTACAAGGAGGTCGTAATTTGGATTGTTTGCCAATTTGGCGGCAATTAAACCAATCATACAACCATCAGGCCAAAAATTATAAATTCCTCGCCGTGGACCTTCGATGAATGGCGGCTCGTTGTACAACTTATCAAGATCTTGAATTGTGCGCATTTCATTAATACCTTCTTTGATAGTTGGCATCAATGATTGGACGTGATTCAGTACCTTATAGAATTCTTTTTCACAACCAACGTCTACAGATAGAACATGTGTTAAATCTGTATATCGGCAGTATGGAAGATAACTCAACTCCCGATTGAAATTATAGTCTTTCTTAATGGTCTTGAAAATTTTCTTTACGCTTTTAAACTGAATTTTAAGCAAAACTTTTACCCAAATTACATATTGATATGCTGTGCTAAATTCGACTGTAATAGTACGATCTCCATCAACCATATCAAATGCTTTACGGCTCTTTACGTATTTAAAACCAAGGTCCATTAGACAATTCATTCGCGCACCCAA
Organism: uncultured Bacteroidales bacterium; assembly: GCA_946011725.1. Taxonomy (GTDB): domain Bacteria; phylum Bacteroidota; class Bacteroidia; order Bacteroidales; family Muribaculaceae; genus CAG-873. The sequence goes on from CAMGBT010000021.1 coordinate 23,682, forward strand.
CAATTCTGCAAATTGCGGTGTTGTGAGCAGCTCTTCATCACAACGTGGATCATCGTAAAGAAAATTAGGCGGCAAGTCTACAACTATTTTCTCTACGTTTGACTGTTTCTTATGCTTACCCCATATAAACATTTTAAAAATCTTCTTATCGTTCAAGATGCTCATAATATTATAATCTTCTAATCTTCGTGGGTGCTATTGTAGAATCGGTAGTTTTATTTCGTAACAATCCGGAATTATTACCAACAAAAGTAACTGATTCTCCATTATTAAAAAACCTTCGCTGTTGATGTGATAAGCTTGCATTACCACTTTTTGTTTCAACAATCAATATCGCTGAAAATAAGCCACCACATTGTCCAGAGAGCCTAACTGCTCCGCTCCGGATGGTAGCCGCACCGCGGCGGCAGCTGTCACTGCTGCAAGTATCGTAATTATTATGGAGAATAATCGTGTCATTATTTATATAGTGTCAAGGTATTTGCCGATGTGAACTGGAACAACAACCTTATAATATGTTGACGGAATGAAATGAAGTGGTTCGGGAACTCGTATTTCGTCATTAACATTCCATAGGTCGGTAGTAAATGTGTCGCCTCGCATTAATACTAAGTAGTAGAAATCCGGCGCGTTCTCTTTCTTTGGTTGAAAAAGGTCAAAATACTCAAAGCTACTGTCAATTTTCTTTGCCCACCTTACAGTGTAAAAGTTGTGGCCACGCTCAGGGATGTTCCTTGCGCTATTACCGGCAAACATTGCTTCGTTGAGCGACAATGGTAAGGCTGATGATATTGAACCACCATCTGCCATCGGGAACACGCAATCGATGGTAAGCAATTCTTCTTCAGTGATTGATTTCGGTATTGACGAGATATTAGTAACCATATAAGAGACATTAGTCTCCTTGCTTACTAAAAAGCAAACACTATCTGGTATGATGAAGTCAACTAAGTACGCATTCTTGGTCCCGTCGCGGCGCAAATATGAATTAACACCGATTGATTCATCCACACCGGTACAAATTGATTGGTGCGCAGAATCGCCAAAGATACCTTTCTGAAATAAGCTGTCAATGTAGATGCATAAGGGATATGCTAACTTCGATTGCTCAACAAAAGCTGCGTATTTATTAGTCTGTGATAAACAAGCCAGAGTTGTTATCAAGGCTATCACTATGTATAAAAGTCGTTTCATAAATTATTCTTGTTTGTTGAGAAGAGGAGATAATGGGTTGACTATTGTTATATTTGTTTTAAGTTCAGGATTAATATCTTTGTTGATGTTTAAGAAAGCATTATTGACCGGCAAAGAAACGTGCTTGAATAATTATAGATTGATTATAAAAGTCAATAATTACGGTATAATTCTCGCCTGTTGGGTCGGGGGTGGTCCAGCGGGGGAGGTTGGGTAGGAGAGTGCGGGCAGGAAAGGTGTAAGCGTGGCGGCCATCGGCGCGGGTGAGTTCTTTGTCGCTGAAGAGGTATGGCTTCTCGGCGGCAGCTGTCGCCGTCGCAAGCATCGCAATCAATATGGAAATGGCTCGTATCATATTAGTTTGATTGAGTGCTGTTACTTTTTTGCGAAGTAGTCGATAATGGCTTCAAGTATATCTGTATTGCAGGCTTTCCAATTGCGAATGGTTGCTTCATCATCGCCATCACGCTTGAATTTTTGCACGAGAGAGTCAAAAAAATCACGATATACTTGTACGAGGTGGTCGTAATTTGGGTTGTTTGCCAATTTTGCGGCAATCAAACCGATCATACAGCCGCACGGATAGTTGTTATATATTACTCGCCCAGGTACAGCGCAGAAGGGAGGGTCATTATATAGTCTGTCTAAATCTTTGACGCTATGTAAGTTGGCCTTCAGCTCGCAAATTCTTGGCAACATCGCTTTTACAGCATCGACCAATTTTACAAACTCTTCTGCATAGTTTAAGTCAATGTATTCACTTCCGTCTTTTGGATTAATTGGCATACGATAATCCAGGCAAGTGAATACATCCCCGACGTCGAGATTATATTTCTTTAGGATCGTTTTAAGCAGTTTGTGGATACTTTTGAACTGAATGATAGTGCGGAGGCATACACCCACAGTATACTTGCTGAAAGCATTAAAGTAGATGGTAAAAATGCGGTCATCCTCTACAATTTCATATGACATCCTGCTTTTTACATATTTAAACCCGAGATTAGTGAGACATTCCATTTGAGTGGCTAAAAGAGCCTTGAACTCAGGCATTCTTAATTGTTGACAATCGCGATACGTATCATAGTATGAGTCAGGATAGTTTTCAGCCATCCACTCCTCGACTTCCGCTCTGCTGATAATATGTTCTGTATGTTTCCTCATTTGATTCTCTCTATAGAAGTATCTACTGTTGTTTTATTGTAACTTTTTGAACTTATATTACCTTTATTGTTTCCAACGAATGTTACAGATTCACCATTATTAAAGAATCTTCTTTGTTGTTGCGATAATCTTGCGTTTCCACTTTTTGTTTCAACAATCAATATCGCTGAAAATAAGCCACCGCATTGTCCAGAGAGCCGAACTGCTCCGCTCCCGATGGCAACCGCACCCCGGCGGCAGCTGTCGCCGCCGCGAGCATCACAATCAATATGGAAATGGCGCGTATCATATCTGTTCAACGACATTCAGATGAGTAATTCTCGTCAGCTTCGATGAGAATGTAGTGCATTATCCGGCGATAGTCGTCGACATATCGTAGCGGCAATCCGGAGATGGTGATGCGCAGGTGGTTGGATATATCAAGCACTTCATAAAGGTAGAGATTATTGCGGTAGGTAGTAGTAATGTATTTTCCATTGTTGTATTCACAGATTTTGGTCATTCCCGTCGGCGCTTGAATTGGCTGCAATTCGCCGTATGTAACGGAAAAGTTGGTGTAAGGCAACGTTGTGATAGTAAACAACTTACCGGTGATGCTATCTACCGATTTTGACGTTTGATATTTCAGCACATTATTGGGCGCAACCAAGGTGTAACCCTCGCCAAGTTGGTGCCGCGTATTATTTGTTTCCCGATTGTTGAAAAACAGAATATTACTCCACTGCGCTAAGAAATCCTCCTTGTATTTCAGCGGTACATAATAGGCCTGTGCATACAGATTGTTGGGCATATCGGCCGAGTAGATTTCGGCATAGAGAAACATACCATCTTCGTATAAGCGCTCAACGTATCCCAACTGCTTACGTTCACCGGTTAGCTTACGCTGCGGATTCCCTTGGCAGATGTCCATTTTAATCGACATCGTGCCGTGGAAGATCAACACAGTCGCCGTTGGAATTGTAGCGCTTTTTAGGTAAAGTGTCGATGACTCCACATCTTTTTCCACGCGTGAGATAGTAAAAGCTGTGGTGTCCACACTTATAGCGCAACTTCCGTGCCTGATTTCAAGTCGTGGTACAGAGTCAATCATACAGCTGATTGACTCAGCTGCTACGCCGAATGTGGCATAAAGTGCCAAGCATAAGGCTATCAGTGGTTTAATAATATTTGCCATGGTTGTATTTATTAAGATAGTTTGTTTGAACTATTGAAACAACATGATTAATCCAGTTTTCCAAAACTATATTAGTTGGCACCTTAATATCTTCAGGAAGCGGGTCATCTGCACCGAGTCGTTGTCGATGACGTGGCCGGCGCCGGTGTAGCGGCGCACAGCCGTGCGCTGCAAGTGGGTGGCAGTGCCTGTGCCGGCGGCACTGCTCACCTGCTGGAAGTAACTTACCACATTGACCAGAGAACCAAACTGTTCCGCTCCGGATGGTAGCCGCAGCCCGGCGGTAGCTGTCACTGCTGCCGCAAGCATCGCAATCATCATGAAAAATAATTGTGTCATTAATGTACGTTCGTGTTATTGCCAATGGCGGTTTGCAAAGATATAGTCGGATATGAGGTGGGCATAGTTGCGGTAGAAAAAATTAGAGATTGTATCAATGTCGATTGATTGGAGCTGATCGTATTCGGGGAGGATAGCTTCAAGCGCCTCTCCATTGCAAAATAGGATAATTGTACTTCCGTCCAGACGCCCAAAGTTTAGAAAGCCATAGTAGCCATTTTCATATGGAGCCGCCTTGAAGGAGTATATCCAATCAAACGGCTGGTCATAAATGGTGTCGAATTGAGTCGTGTGTTTGTCAGTTACCTTGTAGATACTCAATAGATTACCTCGTATGCTTTTTGAAAAGGAACTTAAAATTACGTAGTCTCTGTTATCACAATATACCAGTACATTATTGTTGCGTTTGGTTAGTGATCGAACCAACTTACTTGTCTGAGCATTGAGGTCGGATGATACTTCAACCTGGCCGCACCAAAGGTGTAACGAATAGTATGCCTCGTTCGATGAAGTGCAGCTTCTTTCAATAGCCCCAAAAATAAAGAGCAGCAATATGTATAAAATTTTTTTCATTTTGTTTTCTCAAGAAGAATATAAAGTGGTATTGTAAGAATAGTCTTACCACCAAAATAAAATGTAACATCATTATTCGCACCACCGCAAACGAAAGTCGTGCCTCTATAACAATACTTTCGCATATCAGTATCCCATTGTATATCAGCGATAGATGGAATCGCTTGACCGAATCCAGGTTCACCGGGTATCATTGGATGGATGTGCCAATAGCTTAATACATTTATAGTCTTAATGTGTGAAACTCCATTGACTTTGAATGGCGTAATAGAGTTTCTATCTGTACCTTGTCGGTATCTTGCGCCAGCATCCCATTGTGTAATTGTTCCATCGGATAATATATGGCCTCCTTGCTCGCATTGGTTTTCGTTAGACATCCTAATCTGCTCTTGAACCAATAATAAAGTTGATTTATTCGGCAGAACTACAACATCTTCGGAATTATCCATTGGAGCAATACCGGCTGGACTATTTGATAGTTGCCTTATTCTGTCATAAGCTATATCGTTAACGAGATATCTATTGGGGTCATTGTCAAAGGTTTTACCTATAGCTGAAATAGAATTATCCTTGTATACAAAAATGCTGTCGCAGCCGAATGGATCGATGGCCATGATAGGGTTGGCGGCGCAGTAAGAGTATGGGGAGACGGAATAATAGGATTCGGAATGTGGGTCGGGGGTGGTCCAGCGGGGGAGGTTGGGCAGGAGGGTGCGGGCTGGGAAGGTGTAGGCGTGGCGGCCGTCGGCGCGGGTTAGCTCTTTGTCGCTGTAGAGGTATGGTTGGCCGTCGGGGTAGCGCCACGGTTCGCCGTAGGGGTAGTAGTGGGTGCGCTGGGCGATGGCACCGGCGGCATCCACCACGGCGATGTTGTTGC
>CAMGBT010000022.1 GCA_946011725.1 uncultured Bacteroidales bacterium
CAAAAAAATCGCCCCGATGCCCAAATATTACGCCGATTTATGGGATTTTAGAGATCGAACCATGATTCACTGAACTGCTCTAACTTTTCGCCGCTGAGCATAGAGCGGTACTCGTCCAAAAAGTCATGCACTTTATGGTGTTCTTTCTGGTTTATGATGTAGTTGCGTACTGCATCAAGTCCACCGGGCGATACACTCACGGCGGCATATTCGTGCGACCAGCCTTCGAAACCGGGCAAACGCAGGGAGTTCTTCATCATCACACTTGACGAGCGCTTCACTTCCTGCACCAAGTCGCAGATGCGCAGAGTGGCAGGGTACTTCACCAACAAATGGACGTGATTCAGAGCTGCATTGATGCGAAGGAGTTTGCATCCGTGGCTTTCTATCACTTTCATGATGTATATGAACAGCGGCTTTTCCTTATCCTCGGAGATAGCGCAGACACGCCGCTTAGTCACGAATACCAAATGTGCATATAACTCTATGTAGCTCATAATCAGGTGGTTTTGCTGCGGTTAAGCAACCATTCCATGGTTACATTGATGGGGTGATGCCTGTCCCCACAGAGCCCTCGGCTCCGTCGCTTCGCTCCTCCGCCGAGGGCACTGCGGGGTTAACGATGAGAGCACGCGTTCCACGCGTGTGCCGCCGGCTTTGTCGAACATTGCTCTTGCGAAAATCAGTTTTCGCAAGAGCGAGTACATTGACTTGTAAACAGGCAGATCCTCAGTTAACATTTGCAATTTTTTTTGAAAAATGATTCGTTGTTTGTTCGCGTTGCCTTTGCTTCGGGCGCCGCACAAGTGCGGCGAAGGGGAAAAAAGGACAAAGTGAAGAAAGGGTTTATATCGCGCAAACAACACGCACGCAGTAGTGGTAACTCTTGAAGGTGTAGAAGACGCCGCCAACGTAAAGATAGAAATACCACACCCCGGAGGCGCTGGATTCTGTACTGGTCCAGTACCAACATGCCGGATCCCTATCGCCTCCGAAGGCTTTTATAGCGGAACAAACGGATTTATACTGGTCGGCCATTGCCTTGCCTTCGTCTTTATTAGGAAGCCGCCAACCACTTCCAAGGTTGTTTACCCAGCGCATAGCCTCATCCCAAGTGAAGTATATAGGATTATCAGACTCATATCCGCAACCGTGGCGCTCCATTGTCAGCTTGACTACAAAGCTTCTTACGCCATTGTAATCGATTACGACGCCACGCTTGTGCTTTTTGATGCTGTCTCGTTCGCTGCTACTTAGGTTGTTCCACTCGCTTTGGCAGAAGTAGTATTTGGTGCCGTTGAGGGTTACTTGCAGGTCGAGGTTTCGCGGCGTGGTGCGGTAATTCTGCTGCTGCGCTACCGGCTGCTGAACAGGTTGCTGGGCCGCATGCTGTTGGGCTACCGGCTGCTGCTGGGCAGGCTGTGGGGTTTGCTGATGGCGGTTGGAGTTGGGGGAGGTGGTTTCTTGCTTTTGGGGCTGTTGCTGAGCTACCGGCTGCTGGGCCACCGGCTGGTCGGGTTGGGCGGGATGCTCTACGCGGACGGTTTCTGTGGTGGTGATGCGGACGGTGTCGGTGTCAGGGGTTGCGCTGTCGTCTCCGCCGCGGGTGGCGAAGAAGATGATGGCGGTGAGGGCTACGGCGGCTGCGGCTACCGCGGGGACGAGCCAGCGGCGGCGCGGGGCGGTCGCGGGTGTTTCGGGTGTGGTGGCCGGGCGGTCTTTGACTTGGGTGGGGGTTCCTCCTCCCCCGCCGCCGGAGCGCGGCTTGCGGATAGTTTGCAGCGGGGCGCCGTTGAAGAGGGAGGCGGTCAGGGCGCCGGCATCGGCGGGGCGGTCGGTGGCGCGCAGTTCCATGGCTTGGAGCAGAACGTTGGCGATGGCGGCGTCGACGCCCACGGTGAGGAGCTCGTCGCACAGCGCGTCGAGGTTGAGTTCGTCGGCCTTGGCGGGGGCGTGGCCGGTGAGGCAGAAGCAGATGGTGGCAGCTAAGGCGTAGACGTCGGTGGCCGGGGAGAACTGCCGCAGGCCGGTGTACTGTTCCATGGGCGCGTAGCCGGGTGTGTAGCCGGCGGCGGCGATTGAGGAGGTGGCTTGGCCTTGGCCGTCGTAGTGTTTGGCCAAACCAAAGTCAATCAGCACTGGTCGCAGACCGTCCTCATCTTGCTGAATCATAATGTTTTGCGGCTTGATGTCGTAGTGGGCCACCTTGTTGCTGTGCAACATGGCCACGGCCTCACAGATGGGTCGTATCAGTCGTGCTGTATCCGCCCACGACAGCCGTCCGCCGTGCGCCTTGACGTAGTCAGCCAACGAACCGCCATCAATATACTCCATCACATAATATGCGGTCTTATTGTACTCAAACACTTCGTTGACCTCAACGATGTTGCGGTGGTTGATGCCCAACTTCTGCAAGCGTTGCGCCTCGGCAATGAAAGCCTTCTGCGAACGCTGCACCTCCTCGGCGGAGTTCGGCAGGTAGTGTATGTTGGACGTACCCGGTTCGCGAGCGCACAACATCGACAGGAAATGTTCCTTGACAGCGAACTTTCCTTTGAAAGATATGTTGTCCATCTTCAACGGGGTGTCGACCAAATATGTGATGCCGAAACCGCCCTGACCGAGGACACGGCGGATGGTATATTCGCGTTTGGGGCTGCGCAAAACCACACCGGGAGCGAGTGCTGAGTTTGACATAGTGATGTAGGAGTTTAAAAATGAATGTTCAAAATTAGTAAAAATTTCTGAAGTATGAAAGAAAATTTTGTAATAAAGACAAAATTTCTCGCAAAATCTATCAGCAAAGCGGGGAAAAGCCGATTTTCAACCCAAACCCACCCTACGCCAGCCTTGGGTCGTGTGGCGAGGCGGAAGCCGAGCTTCCGGCGTTGCGCCAGCCTTTTTGAACCCGCCCCGAGCTCTTGATCGCGCTCTCCACAAAAAAATTTTGCAAAAAATTGCTTAAATATCCGCAAATTTTTGTAAATTTGTGGATATTTTTGTTTGCCAACCGAAATGAACGAACAATCCCTCTCGCAGCTGTACCTTAAAGATACGGCTTTCAGCAAGTTAATGCAGCGGCGCATCTTCAATGTGCTGTTGGTGGCTTCGCGCTATGACGCCTTCATGATGGAGGAAGACGGCCGCGTTGACGAGCAACTTTACTTCGAGTACGTGTCGCTCAACCTCAGTTCGCCGCCCCGCGTTACGCGTGTGTCGCACATCGACGAGGCCCTCGAAGCCATGCGCAACGGTCGCTATGATTTGGTGATCATGATGCCCGCCGCCGACATCAGCGAGAGTATAGCCAACTGCCACACGCTCAAGGCCGAGTTCCCGTCCACGCCCTTGGTGATGCTCACTCCCTTCTCCAAGGAGGTGTCGCGCCGCCTCAGCAACGAGGACCTCTCCGGCATCGACTACGTGTTCTCGTGGTTGGGCAACGTGGACCTCCTGCTGGCCATCATCAAGCTGTTGGAGGACAAGCTCAACGCCGAAAACGACGTCAACCGCGTTGGCATTCAAATGATTATGGTGGTGGAAGACAGCGTGCGCTTCTACTCCTCCGTCCTCCCCCACATCTACAAATTCCTGCTCAAACAGTCGCGCGAGTTCTCCACCGAGGCGCTCAACGAGCACGAGCAAATGTTGCGCATGCGCGGCCGCCCCAAGGTGATGCTCGCCCGCGACTACGAAGAAGCCGTGGACCTGTACGAGCGCTTCGGCCGCAACATGTTGGGCGTGATCTCCGACGTGTCCTTCATGCGCAACGGTCGCAAGGACCCCAAAGCCGGCATCCGCCTGTGCGAGTACCTGCGCAAATGCGACCCATACCTCCCCCTGATTGTGGAATCCTCCGAAGTGGACAACGCCGTGGACGTGGCCCGCATCGGCGGCGTGTTCCTCGACAAGAACTCTAAGAAGCTCCCCGTGGACTTAGGCGACGCCATCATGGAAAACTTCGGCTTCGGCGACTTCATCATCCGCGAGCCCAAAACCGGCCGCGAAATCATGCGCTTGCGCGACCTCAAAGCCCTGCAGCAACGAATCTTCGACATCCCCGACGATTCCCTCTTCCTCCACGCTTCGCACAACGACATCTCCCGCTGGCTTTACTCCCGCGCCCTGTTCCCGCTGGCCGACGTAATGAAAATGCACCGCACGCTTTCCATCGACGAAGCGCCGGCCGTGCGCCAGCTCATCTTCGACATGATTGTGAAGTATCGCAAGATGAAAAACCGCGGCGTGGTGGCAGTGTTCCGCAAGGACCGCTTCGACCATTACAGCAACTTCGCCCGCATCGGCCAAGGCTCGCTCGGCGGCAAAGGCCGCGGCTTGGCCTTCGTTGACTCCATCATCAAGAAGAACCCCGTGTGCGACTTCTTCGGCGGCGTCACCATCTCCATCCCGCGCACCGTGGTGCTCTGCACCGACATCTTCGACGAGTTCATGGCCACAAACCGCCTCTACCCCATAGCCCTGAGCGACGCTTCCGACGAGGAAATCCTCAACCACTTCCTCGCCGCACGCCTGCCCGAGCGGTTGGTTGAAGACTTCTTCGCCCTGTTCGATGTGATCGACGCGCCGCTGGCTGTGCGCTCCTCAAGCCTGTTGGAAGACTCTCACTATCAACCTTTTGCCGGCATCTACGCCACATACATGGTGCCCGGCACCGACGACCGCTACGAACGCCTCCGTCTGCTCTCCGACGCTATCAAAGGCGTGTACGCCTCAGTCTTCTACCGCGCTTCAAAAGCCTACATGGCCGCCACATCCAACATCATCGACCAAGAAAAAATGGCCGTAATCATTCAGGAAGTCGTCGGCCGCGAATACAACGGCTACTACTTCCCCCACTTCAGCGGCGTGGGCCGTTCGCTCAACTACTATCCGCTGGGCGACGAGCTCCCCGAGGACGGCGTGGCCGAAGTGGCCATCGGCTTGGGCAAATACATCGTGGACGGCGGTATGGCGCTGCGTTTCAGCCCCTTACACCCGGAGCACGTGTTGCAGACCTCCACCCTCGACCTCGCGCTGCGCCAAACGCAGACCCACCTGTGCGCCCTCCCCGTCAAGGAGGATAACGCCCAACCAATATCCACCGACGACAGCTTCAACATCGTCAACCGTCCCATCCAAGACTTCGCCAACACCGGCGCTCTGCGCTACACCACCTCCACCTACAACGCCCTCGACCAAATGCTCCTCGACTACGAAGGCGAGCGCGGCCGCCGCGTGGTGACTTTCAACAACGTGTTGCGCGACCGCGTCTACCCCCTCGCCCCGGCCATCCACCTCATGCTCGAGCAGGGCCAAATAGCCATGCAGCGACCCATCGAAATCGAGTTCGCCGGCATCATCGAGCCTAACGCCGCTTCAGCCGCGGCCAAGGGCCACATCTACTGGCTGCAAATCCGCCCCATCATCGACCGCAAAGAGCTAATCACCGACGCCATGCTCGACGTAGACCCCGAGCGGCTGCTGCTGCGCTCATCCACCGCCATCGGCAACGGCAGCATCGAAGGCATCCGCACGGTGGTGTACGTCCGCCCCGACACCTTCGACTCCCTGCGCAACCCGCAGCTGGTGCCGCTGCTCAACAAGCTCAACGCCCAACTCACCGCCGCCGGCGAGAACTATGTGCTCATCGGCCCCGGCCGTTGGGGCTCCTCCGACCCCGCCCTCGGCATACCCGTCCACTGGGCCGACATCGCTTCCACGCGCCTCATAGTGGAAGCATCCCTATCGAACTACGACATCGAGCCCAGCCAAGGCACTCACTTCTTCCACAACCTCACCAGCTTCGGCGTAGGATACTTCACCATCAGCCCCAAACAGGCCTCCGCCTGCTACAATATCGCCCACCTCGATGCCATGGACGCTTTCTACGACGACGGTTTCATCCGCGCCGTCCGCTTCCCTAACCCCCTCACCATCGCCATCAACGGCCGCAAAGGCACCGGCATCGTGGCACTCAACGAAATCGACTCTCAACCATAGATACACTGATAGCACCATGATTTTCAACGCTTTAAAACGACTATTCGGATTCGGCTCCGACACCGACACGGATCAAGGCCAACTCTTGGCCGACGATGCCGACGCTCCCGCCGCTTCCGAGTCCAAAGATAAACCGGCCGACAAGCCGGCCGACCCGCCCGCGTTCGACCATGACATCGCGGAACGAATTTTCGGTAGCGTAATCCAAATTTTCAACGACTCGCTGCCCAAATTCGTGGCCGACTCCGTCGATCCCAAAGTCCAGGCCGAACTCATCCGCAAAGCCCTCGACCAAGACATCCAAAAGTACCTCGATTCGCTCTCCGAAACCGCCCGCCAATACTGCGATCAGCAGTGGAAGCAAACGCGCAAACAGCTCGAAGACGAAATCGCCGCCGCCAAAGCCAAGTCGGCCGAAGTGCAGCGCAAAAGCGACGAATTTCAGCAGCGCCAACTCAGCGCCGAGCGGCAGCGCCGCGCGCTCTCCGACCGTGTGCACGATCTCGAAGCGCAACTCACCAAACTCGAAGCCGACCGCGAACAACTCGACCTCGAAAAGCGTTCTTTGGTTAACCGTCTGCGCGTAGCTTCAGTGCAAGGCGGGGCCGACATGCCCGCCGAAGCCGCCGCCGAGCCGGTTGAAGTGCAGAAATTACACCAAACCATCGCCGAAATGCAATCAGGTATTGATTCCCTCAAAGAGCAAAACCGCGTGGCCAACGAAATGCTCGAAGACCAACGCAAACGCCTCGCCGAAGCCAAAAAAGAGCTCGACGAAGCGCGCCAACAGCTCGCTGCCAAAGAGAAAGAGCTGGCCGAGGCCAACGAAGCCCTCTCGCAGTTCAACGAGGTGGTGCCGCAGATGCAGAAAGTCGATGAAATCCTCTCCGCTAAGGAGGAGAAAATCAAGCAGTTGCGCAAGACTATCTCCGCCCGCGACAACGAAATCACCGCCCTGCGCAAAACCATTTCCGACAATATTCGCGCCCAAGCCATCCGCGAAAAAGAGCTCCAAAGCCAAATCGACAAGCTCCAAGGCGCTGCACCCAAGCCGGCCACGCTCATGACCATCTCCGAGCCCATCGACGAAGAGCCCACGCCCCAAATTTCCGAGGAAGAACTCTCCGCCATCGAGCAAAGTTTCGAGAGCGGCGAATGGTTCACCAACAGCAAACCGGTGGACCCGCCCACCCCTCGCCCCGATGATTCCGACTTCGGCTACCAAGAGCCCAAGCGCAAGAAAAATCAACCCGACCCTAATCAACTCTCACTATTTTTCGAATGAAACTCAAAGCAATCATATGCGCAGCCATGATGGCTGCCGCCTCCGTCGCCGCCTATGCCGCCGCTCCCGTGGTGGCGCAAGTATCGCCATACGTCTACCCCGAAAACGGCGTGGCATCCGTGCCTAACTTCACCTACATGCCCGACGGCAATTCTTACCTCACCCTCGCCACGGACCACCGCTCCGTGGTGCGCTACGACACCAAAACCGGCAACCAGCTCGAAGTCTACCTCGACCTCGGCACCACGCGCGAATCGCGCCTGGACTTCATCGACGGCTTCGCCATCTCCGCCGATGCCTCCAAGGTGATGGTGTGGACCAACACCGAGTACGTTTACCGCCGCTCATTCACCGCCGAATATTACATCTACGACACTCACTCGCGCCTGCTCCGTCCGCTCTCGGCGCAGCACCCCCGCCAGCAGTCGCCCATCATCTCGCCCAACGGCCGCATGGTGGCTTTTGTAGCCGATAACAACATCTATATCAAGAAGTTAGATTACAATAGCGAAGTGGCCGTCACCGCCGACGGCGCCCCCGGCTCCATCATCAACGGCATCCCCGACTGGGTCTACGAGGAAGAGTTCACCACCACTTGCTCCATGACTTGGGCACCCGACAACCTCAACCTCTGCTACCTCCGCTACGACGAATCAGCCGTGCCAACCTTCGACATGCAACGCTACGGCGGCTCCTGCTCACCCAACCCCGGCCTCGACCTTTATCCCCAAACTTGGAGCTACAAATACCCCGTGGCCGGTCAGGTCAACTCCACAGTGTCGCTCCACAGCTACGACGTGGAAACTCGCAAGGTCAAAACCATCGACCTCCCCGACAACCGCATCGAATACATCCCCGCCATAGCCTACGGGCCCGATGAAAACTCCCTGATCGTGGCCACGCTCAACCGCGAACAAAACCACTACGAAATCTACAAAGTCAACCCCAAAAGCACCGTCTGCAAGTCAATCTACGTGGAAGACTCCAAAACCTGGGTCACCCCCGAATCTTACGAGGACCTGCACCTCGGCGCCGACGGCTTCGTGATCCTCTCCTGGCGCAACGGCCGTCATCAGCTCTACAAATATAATTACAACGGCGTGGAAACCGGCCAAATAGCCCCCGGCGACTACGACATCACCGCCTACTACGGCTGCGACCCCGCCGGCGCGCACATCTTCCAAGTAGCCGCCCCCAACCCGCGCGACCGCGTCATCCGCCGTATCGACGCCAAAGGCCGCATCACCGACATCTCCCCCTCCACCGGCGATTCGCAAGCCACGTTCTCGCCCGACATGCGCTGGATGCTCCTGTGCCACAGCTCGTGCACATCCGTGCCCGTTTACACCCTCGCCACTAACGAAGGCAAGAGCGTGCGCACCATTCAGGACAATGCCGCCGCTGCCGCTCGCCTCCAGCCCCTCGCCGCACCTCGCGAGTTCTTCACCATGACATCCGACGGCGCCACCCTCCAAGGCTTCATCATCAAGCCCGCCAACTTCGACCCCGCGCGCAAATATCCCACCGTGATGTATCAATACAGCGGACCCGGCTCGCAAGAAGTCCGCGACCGCTGGCGCCTCGATTGGTACGATGCATTCGCCCGCGCCGGCTACGTGGTCATCTGCGTTGACCCCCGCGGCACCGGATTCCAAGGCCGCGCCTTCTGCGATCAGGTTTACGGCGACCTCGGCCACTACGAAACCATCGACCAAATCGCCGCCGCCCGCTATGCCGCATCGTTGCCTTACGTCGACGCCGACCGTATGGCCATCTTCGGCTGGAGCTACGGCGGTTACGAAACCCTCATGGTAGCCACCGACCCCGCCTGCCCGTTCAAAGCTGCCGTGGCCGTGGCTCCCGTCACCGACTGGCGATTCTACGACTCTGTTTACGCCGAACGCTACCTCAACACCCCGCAGCAAAACGAGAACGGATACCACACTTCCGCACCGCTCAACCGCGCCGCAAATCTCCAATGCCAACTCCTGATTATGCACGGCACCGCCGACGACAACGTCCACCCCAACAACTCCCTCGAGTTCATCTCCCGACTCCAAGCCGCCGGCCTCCTGTGCGATCTCTGGCTCTTCCCCAACATGAACCACTCCATCAACTTCTGCAACGGCCGCGCATTGGTCTACGCCAAAATGCTCGACTGGCTTAACCGCAACCTCTAACAGCCATGCCCCGTCTGAGCGATCAAATGCCCCGGCAAATGATTGCCACGCTGTCGCTTAACTGGCTCGTGGTGATGGTGGTGATTGTGGTGGTCATGCTTATGCCCGCCATTTTCTCCCGCCACCTCATGCCCGTTATCATCGCTCTCATAGCCTTCGGGCTCGCGCGGTTCTACGGCACAAACAGGCCCGCCATAGCTCGGTGTGTGGTCAAATCTCTGGCCATTACAGCCGTCATTATGGTGATTATCAACCTTTTGAACTACCTCGGATGGGTCGACAATCACCTCTCAAACCCCGAAATTCCATACATCACCGGCCTTATCCTCTTTACCACCATCGCGCCCGTGGCCGTGCTTATCTACCTCCGTCACCGCCGCGTGAAATGGCCCATCCACTCGCTCTTCAAGCTCTTCTCCGACGAAGACCACCTGCAAATCTTCATCCTCGCCGCCACTTCGGTAGTACTGGCCGTCGGACAGTGGTTGTACTATTACAATGTTTACATAAATGTAAACTTCAACAACCGCGACTGGCTCCTGTTCAACCTCACGCCGCTCATCTTCTGCCTGGCATCAATCCCGGCCATGATGGCGCGGTATCTGCGCATAAACCGCTCTATTACAGCCGTTTATGTCGGAGCTAAGGGCAAGACCATCGTCCGCGTGTTCCTCATCGCCGACAATCGCACCGTCCTCGCGCCCGACAAGTTCGGGTCGATGGACACACCCTACTCTTTCACCGCCGAAAACCCTGACCAACAGTCAGTTATCGACTACCTCCGCTCGCGCTCAATCGCCTGCGAGGAAACTCGCTACCTATTCACCGGCGTCACCTGCGACGGCCTCTCGCCCATCCACCTCTACGTGGCTTTCGTCCCCACTTTTCCGCCCGAGGCCAAGTCGTTCGCCCTCGACGACATCCTCGGCCCTCTCAGCGCCAAAATTTCCACAGAATTGGCCTTCGAAATCATCGTGGTCAAAGCCATTTCAATCGCTTGCCGCACTTACAACATCGACGGCTCCCGCCGATACCAACTCGAAGAGTACCATACCTCGTTCTGCCTCAACGACTTACGCATCCCAAACATCGACTACAACGATGCCCGCTGGATTGAAATCGCCCGCCGACACGACCGCCACTTCTTCCGCCGAATCATCAACACCTTCGCTAACATCCTCACTCTCAACCGCATATGAGTACTTCCTTGCTTGTAATCACCGGCCCAACCGCCTGCGGCAAAACCGCCCGCGCCGTGCAGTGCGCCCGCGCTTTCAATGGCGAAATCATCTCCGCCGATTCGCGCCAAATCTACCGCTCCATGGACTTAGGCACCGGCAAGGACCTCCACGAATACGGCGAAGTGCCCTTCCACCTAATCGACATAGCCGATGCCGGGTATAAGTACAACCTCTTCGAGTACCTGCGCGATGCCCGCGCCGCCATTTCCGACATCCGCTCCCGCGGCCGCCTGCCCATCCTCTGCGGCGGCACCGGCATGTACGTCGAAGCCATCCTCAACGGCCTCGAGCTGCCCGAAGTGCCCGCCAACCCCGAGCTTCGCGCTCGCCTCGAAGGCCGATCCCTCGCCGAACTAACCGACATGCTCGCGCAGATGAAGGTGCTCCACAACACCACCGACGTCGACACCGCCAAGCGTGCCATCCGTGCCATCGAAATCGCCACATTCTACCAAGAGCACCCCGATGCGGCACGTCTGGCCACGCCCCACCCGCTCACCGATGCCGTCACATTCTGCCTCGACATCCCGCGCGACATCCGCCGACAACGCATCTCCGACCGCCTCCGCCAGCGCCTCGACGACGGCATGGTCGACGAAGTCCGCCGCCTCATCGCCTCCGGCATCAACCCCGACGACCTCATCTACTACGGCCTCGAGTACAAGTACCTCACCGAGTACGTCATCGGCCGTTACTCCTTCGAGGAAATGTTCCGCCAACTCGAAATCGCCATCCACCAATTCGCCAAGCGCCAGATGACATGGTTCCGCGGCATGGAGCGCCGCGGCCACACACTCCACTACATCCCCTTCGACCTGCCGCCACAGCAGTTCATCAACCGCGTAGCCTCCATCGCCCAACTATGAAAGCAATCCTCACGGCTCTGATCCTAACCCTGTGCGCCGGATTCGCTTCCGCTGCGGTGCACCCCGTCGAAGGCTTGGTGGAAACCCTCCACTACCACCTGCGCATCGCCCCAAAACGCTTCGCCAAAACATCGGTCGAACTCCGCTGGAACAAGCTCGACTCCGTCAACTTTTCCTTCGCCCGAATCACCACATTCGGCCAAGGCCTCACCGACAACAACCCGCTCCAAGTCATCCTCGGCACGCATTCCACCACCGGCGATTCCATCACCGCCGTCCACGACTTCGCCGACCTCCACGACCCGCAAGAGCTCGGCCTCTCTGCCGTGCTCGATGTCACCCCCTCCGGCGCACTCCTCTCCGTGGGCGTCCGCTCAGCCTCCGCCGAAATCCCCGTAGCGTTCGACATCGCCGCCCGCGGCGCAGTCGAAGCCATCGCCCCTTCTGATGCGCAGATTTTACGCAACGATTTCTCCATCACTTACCTTCCCCACCCGCAGCAAGCGCCATTCGCATCCGTCGATGAGCTCTGCCAATACCTCGCCGCATCCACCGACCCCACCGAAGGCCTTTGGACCTACTTCGACCGCGTCACCGTCCCCGGCATCTCAGCCATCGGCGGATACTACACCATCGCCACCGTAGCCCGCCCCGAATCCTCCGACTACATTATTATATATATAGCCGGCGCCGAATCCAACGCCAACCATTGGCAGCCGCTCCAAATCAAAGGCACACTCTCCGCGGCCACCTTCCCCGGCGCCTTCGACCTCCGTTGGATTCAACCCTCGCTCGCAGCCATCCACTTCGAAGCGTCCGCCACCATCGATGGCGACCTCCTTTCGCTCTCTTTCCCCCACTGGAAAACCTCAATGCGCATGCGCCGAATTTCACCCGCTCAACTCACCACCCACTGACCATGGACCAAGAATTTGCCTCTTCACTGCTCGAAAACGCTGTCAAACAACTCTCGCGCCTCCCCGGCGTCGGGCGCAAAACCGCACTCCGTCTCGCCCTGTACATCCTCCGACGCGACCCCGCCGAAGCCAACGCCCTCGGCCAAGCAATCATCGACATGCGCCAAGGCATACGCTACTGCTCCGTGTGCCATAACATCAGCGAAACCGAAGTCTGCAACATCTGCGCCAACCCCATGCGCGACAGCTCCACAATCTGCGTGGTCGAAAACGTCAAAGACGTCATGAGCATCGAAAACACCGGCCGATTCTCCGGCCTGTACCACGTGCTCGGCGGCATCATCTCCCCCATCGACGGCATCGGGCCCGACGCCCTCGAAATCAACTCCCTAATCGACCGCGTCAAATCCGGCTCCATCAAAGAAATCATACTCGCCCTCAGCCCCACCATGGAAGGCGACACCACCAACTTCTACATCTACCGCCGCCTCCGCGCCGAAGCCCCCGACACCCTCCCCGCCATCACCCGCATCGCACGCGGCGTAGCCGTCGGCAACGAACTCGAATACACCGACGAACTAACCCTCGGCCGCTCCATCCTCGACCGCCGCCCCTTCGACTCCTAACCCCACCCCCTCGGTTCTCACCTAAAGGAAATGGCTTGCAGATTTTTTCGCAGCGGATGGCACAATAAAAGTCCAGTGCTGTCGAAAGTGAGCAAACAATCCACAGTAGATCCGGAGATTTAGCAGGAGATCAGGATTTAATCCATTGATAATCAAGCATCAACAGGTAAAGCCGTGGCTTGCCGCGGCATACCCGGATGGCCCAACCACCGGTCCAAATTCCGATTTGTAACTTTTGACACACTGAGAGGTTTAACGAAGCAACGAATGACGAAGGAACGAAATTTTCAGAGCGGTTGGTAAAGACGATCCCTTACGATTTTTTACGATGCCATCCGGGTGTGGGGGCGGCGGCGGGAGTGAACGCGCGGAGCGCGTTTCTCTTTAGGTAACACCACGTTGGCGCGTAGCGTAGGGCAAGCGAAGCGCCCGAAGCGAAGTGCCTACGTGGTGCGCAGGCGGCCACACCGCACCACGAACCGCGGCGCGGTTCCTTACAGCTTGATTATGTCGAGGTTGACGCGGACACGGCCGCCGCGTCCCTACTGATATACATGGCGCGTTGGCTTTGACACACTTGCTGCGCCATCCGGGTGTTGCCGCAGCAAGCCGCGGCACTACAGCTAATCGATTGATTAATAACCAAATAAATCCTATCCTCCCGTAAACTTTCCCCATCCGGATGGCCAATCGTAAAAAAAATCGTAAGGAATCGTCTTTACCAACTGCTCGGAAAATTTCTGCCTGAAAGACAAAAAAACTACGTTCTACGTTTACGTTTTACGTTGAAAAAATTCGTTATTTCGTCATTCGTTTCTTCGTTTATACACACCCGAATGGCCAATCGTAAAAAATCGTAAGGAATCGTCTTTGCCGACCACTCGCAAAATTTCTGCGTGAAAGACAGAACAACTACGTTCTACGTTTACGTTTTACGTTGAAAAAATTCGTTATTTCGTCATTCGTTTCTTCGTTTATACACACCCGAATGGCCAATCGTAAAAAATCGTTCGAAATCGTCAAAGACCACCCACCTCCGCCATAATCTGCTAAATCTGCGTGAGATTTCCGGCGCGGCAATGTCGGTAGGCCGAAGCTTATTCGGATGGCTTTTTTCGAGCTTTTTGCAAAATATGCTGTGTAACATATCTTTTTTTAGCGATAATTCCAAAAAATTGTCGTAAATTGCGGCTCAAATCTAAAAACCCTCTCAAAGAATCAATACCCTAATAACATGAAAGTATACAAAACCAACGAAATCAAGAACATAGCCTTGCTCGGTAGCAAAGGCTCGGGTAAAACCACACTCGCCGAAGCTATGCTTCTCGAGTGTGGAGTTATAAAACGTCGCGGCACTGTCGAAGCCGGCACCACCGTCTGCGACTACTTCCCCGTGGAAAAAGAATACGGCTCTTCGGTGTTCTCCACCGTGCTCTACGCCGAATTCAACGGCAAAAAACTCAACGTGATCGACTGCCCCGGCGCTGACGACTTCGTGGGCAACGCCATCACCGCCCTCAACGTTACCGACACCGGCGTTATCGTTATCAACGGCCAATACGGCGTGGAAGTAGGCACCCAAAACATCTTCCGCACCGCCACATCGCTTAATAAACCAATCATCTTCGCCCTCAACCAGCTCGACGGCGAAAAAGCCGACTACGAAAACCTCATCGAGCAAATGCGTGAAATCTTCGGCTCGCGCATCACTCCCATCCAATACCCCATCACCACCGGCCCGTCGTTCAACTCCATCATCGACGTGCTCATCATGAAGAAACTCACCTGGGGCCCCGACGGCGGCACTCCCAAAGTGGAAGACATTCCCGCTGACCAACTCGACCGCGCACAAGAGCTCCATCGCGCCCTGGTGGAAGCCGCTGCCGAAAACGACGAATCCCTCATGGAGAAATTCTTCGAATCGGAACACCTCTCCGAAGACGAGCTCCGCCTCGGCATCCGCAAAGGCCTCATCGACCGCTCCATCTACCCCGTGTTCTGCGTTTCCGCAGCCAAAGACATGGGCGTGCGCCGCATGATGGAATTCCTCGGCAACGTGGTACCCTTCGTCGACGATATGCCCGCTCCCGTTAACACCGCCGGCGAAGAAGTCAAGCCCGATGCTAACGGTCCGCTGAGCATCTACATGTTCAAAACCACCATCGAACCCCACATCGGCGAAGTATCCTACTTCAAAGTTATGTCCGGCACCCTCAAAGCCGGCGACGACCTCGACAACGTCACCCGCGGCTCCAAAGAACGCTTCGCCCAAATCTACTGCGTGTGCGGCCAAATCAAAACACCCGTCGACCAACTCTGCGCCGGCGACATCGGTGCCACCGTTAAACTCAAAGACTCCCGCACCGGCAACACCCTCAACGCCCGCGGCCTCGAATGGGAATACGACTTCATCAAATTCCCCGCGCCCAAATATCAACGCGCCGTGCGTCCCGTCACCGAATCCGACGCCGAGAAGCTCAACTCCATCCTCACCCGCATGCACGAAGAAGACCCCACTTGGGTAGTGGAACAGTCGAAAGAGCTCAAGCAAACCATCCTCTCCGGCCAAGGCGAATTCCACCTCCGCACCCTCAAATGGCGCGTGGAGAACAACGATAAACTCCCCATCATCTTCGAAGAACCGAAGATCCCCTATCGCGAAACCATCACCAAGGCCGCTCGCGCCGACTATCGCCACAAGAAACAATCCGGCGGCGCAGGTCAGTTCGGCGAAGTACACCTCATCATCGAACCCTACACCGAAGGCATGCCCGCGCCCGACACCTTCCGCTTCGGCAACCAGGAATTCAAGATGAGCGTGCGCGACACCCAAGAACTCCCCTTGGCTTGGGGCGGCAAACTCGTGGTGTGCAACTGCATCGTCGGCGGCGCCATCGACGCCCGCTTCATCCCCGCCATCATCAAAGGCTTGATGGACCGCATGGAGCAAGGCCCCCTCACCGGTTCTTACGCCCGCGACGTGCGCGTGTGCATCTACGACGGCAAAATGCACCCCGTTGACTCCAACGAAATCTCCTTCCGCTTGGCCGGCCGCAACGCCTTCTCCGAAGCATTCCGCAACGCCAATCCCAAGGTGCTCGAACCCGTTTACGATGTCGACGTAATGGTTCCCTCCGACGTGATGGGCGACGTAATGAGCGACCTCCAAGGCCGCCGCGCCATCATCATGGGCATGTCCAGCGAAAACGGCTTCGAAAAGATCAGCGCCAAAGTGCCCCTGAAGGAAATGGCCTCCTACTCCACCGCCCTCAGCTCAATCACCGGCGGCCGCTCATCCTTCACCATGCAATTTGCATCCTACGAACTCGTGCCCGGCGACGTCCAAGAGAAGCTCCTCAAAGAATACGCCGAAAAGACCAAAGACGAAGAATAACCCTCCCCATACCCCTCAAAGCGGCGGCCCCAAAGGCCGCCGCTTTTCATTTCCCCTCCCGCTCACCGCCGAGCAAGAGCTCGGCGCACTTGCAAAAAAGCTCCGCCCGCTCACCGGCAGCGCCGGGATTTTGCGTAAAATCTTCAGTGGGGCTGAAGAATTTACGCGTAAATCCGTCAGTGGGACTGAAGATTTTACGAGTTTTGGGCGCAAAAGCATTTTCTTGGCCTGCGGTGGGCGTTGTTTGACAAAAAAGTTGTAAATTTGCAGAATGATTCCGTTTTTACTCAAACCGTACCTCAAACCGGTGACATGGGGCGGCTCTCGGCTGTCCGCGTTCAAAGGGTTAGACACTCGGCTCGACCACATCGGCGAGAGCTGGGAAGTATCCACTATGCCCGGCTGCGAATCAATCATCGAGAACGGCGAGTTCGAAGGTTACACGCTCACGGAGGCCTGCTGCCAAGCGGGCGCCAAGCTGCTGGGTAAGGAAGTGGTGGAGCGGTACGGCTGTCGCATGCCGCTGCTGGTCAAGTTCATCGACGCGGCCGACGACCTATCCATCCAAGTGCATCCCAACGATGTGTTGGCGCGCCGGCGCCACGGATGCAACGGCAAGTGTGAGATGTGGTACATCATCCAAGCCGAACCGGGCGCGCGCCTCATCCCCGGCTTCTCTACAGCTATTTCAAAGAGCGAGTATAAGCGCCACGCCGCCGCCGGCACCCTCGACCAAGTGTTGGCCTCGTGCGAAACGCACCCGGGCGACGTGTTCTACATCCCCGCCGGACGCGTCCACGCCATCGGCCGCGGCAACCTGCTGCTGGAAGTGCAACAAGCCTCCGACATCACCTACCGCATCTTCGACTACAATCGCCGCGATGCTTACGGCAACCTCCGACAGCTCCACCAGCGCCAAGCCCTCGATGCCATCGACTTCACTTGCATCAACGACTACCATTACTATCCCCGCGGCGAGCGGTTGGCCGACACGCCTCACTTCCACCTGGAGCGCGTGGCTCTCGGCCCGGACCTGCCCCACCGCAAGGTTGAAGCGCGTACTTTCATCATCGCCACAGCCATCGAAGGCAATGCCACCGCGCGTGCCGGCCGGCACTCCCTGCCGCTCAACCAAGGGCACACTTTGCTCATCCCGGCCAACACCGAAGTGACGCTCTCCGGCGATGCCACCCTCATTTTGATTACTCCTTAATATTTTATAGCAGATGGCCATCATTGAATACTCCAAAGTAGAAATTTTGCGCAAAGAGCACGTGGTGCTCAAAGATGTGAACTTCGCTGTTGAACCCGGCGAATTTGTCTACATGATTGGCAAGGTTGGCTCGGGCAAGAGCTCGCTGCTCAAATCCATCTACGCCGAAGTGCCCATCCTCACCGGCCAAGCGCGGGTGTTTGATTACGACCTGCCGTCGATTCGCCGCAAGCAGATACCGATGTTGCGCCGTCGCATCGGCATTGTCTTTCAAGACTTCCAACTGCTGAGTGACCGAACCGTGTTCGCCAACCTCGACTTCGTGCTGCAAGCCACCGGCTGGAAAGACCGCGCCGAACGCGAGCAACGCATCGAGCAAGTGCTCACACGCGTGGGCATGGCCAACAAGTCGTACAAGATGCCCCACGAGCTCTCCGGCGGCGAGCAGCAGCGCGTGGTTATAGCCCGCTCCTTGCTCAACAAGCCCGAAGTCATCCTCGCCGACGAGCCCACCGGCAACCTCGACCCCGAAACCGGTAACCAAATCGTGGCTCACCTCCACGAAATCGCCGCCGCCGGCACCACCGTCATCATGGCCACTCACAATCACCAGCTCCTGGAGCAGTTTGCCGGCCGCGTCATCAAAATCGAAAACAAGAAACTCATACAAGAATGAAAGTACTGAAATTCGGCGGCACATCCGTTGGCAATCCCCAACGCATCCGCCACGTGGCCGAGCTCATTCGCCGCTCCGGGCGCAACATTGTGGTGCTCTCCGCCATGTCCGGCACCACCAACACCTTGGTGGAAATCGCCGACTATCTGTATAAAGGCAACATCCCCGGCGCGCAAGACACCATCAACCGCCTCCGCGCCAAGTACGCCGCCGTCATCGACGAACTCTACTCCAACGACGAAACCAAAGCTCGCATCCGCGAAAAATTGGATCGCACGTTCCAAGTACTCACTCACTTCACCGTCGGCGAATTCACCGCTGCCGAAGAGAAGGAAATCCTGGCCTGCGGCGAGCTGATTTCCACCAACCTGATGCAGTGCTACTTCGAAGAAATCGGCGTGCGTTCGGTGCTCATCCCCGCTTTGGAATACATGCGCACCGGCGAAGGCGGCGAGCCCGATATGAAGTACATCTCCACTCGGCTCAACCGCCTGCTCGCCCTCGAGCCCGACGCCGAGGTGTGGCTCACTCAAGGCTACATCTGCCGCAACGCTTACGGAGAAATCGACAACCTCCGCCGCGGCGGCTCCGACTACTCCGCCTCGCTCATCGGCGCCGTGCTCAACGTGGAAGAAATCCAAATCTGGACCGACATCGACGGAATGCACACCGGCGACCCGCGCATCGTGCAGCACACCCGCCCCGTGAAGCAGCTCCACTTCGAAGAGGCCGCCGAATTGGCCTACTTCGGCGCCAAAATCCTCCACCCCACCTGCGTGCTCCCGGCCAAGTTGCACAACATTCCCGTGCGCCTGCTCAACACCCTCGACCCCGAAGCCCAAGGCACCGTCATCGCCAACTTCCCGCCCAACGGCACCATCAAAGCCGTCGCCGCCAAGGACAATATCACCGCCATCAAAATCAAGTCGGGCCGCATGTTGCTGGCCTACGGCTTCCTCCACAAGGTGTTCGAAACATTCAACCGCTTCAACACCTCCATCGACATGATGGCCACCTCCGAAGTGGGCGTTTCGGTCACCATCGACAACACCCACCACCTCGCCGCCATCGTCGACGAGCTCAAACACTTCGGCACCGTCACCGTCGATTCCGACATGGTGATCGTGTGCATCGTCGGCAACATCGACTCCGATTCCAACAGCCGGTTCTGCGCCCAAGCCGTCGAAGCCCTTGAAGACATCCCCGTTAGAATGATCTCCTACGGCGGATCCAACTACAATATCTCTATGCTTATCCGCGCCTGCGACAAGCAACGCGCTCTCAATAAACTTAACGAACATCTTTTTGAACATAACCATGGTTAAACATATCGTATCATTCCAACTCACCGGCACCGCCGAAGAACGCCTTGCCGTGGCCACCGCCTTCAAACAAGCCCTCGAAGCCCTGCCCGCCGTAATCGAACCGCTCCAAAGCATCGAAGTAGGCATCAACGCCAACCCCGCCGAAGACTGGGACGTGGTGCTCACAGCCATCCTCCCCTCCATGGCCGACGTGGCCGTCTACGCCAAACACCCCGCCCACGTGGCCGCCGCAGCCCTCCTCGCCGGCCACAAAGCCAACCGCGCCTGCGTCGACTACGAGTTCTAACCGCCTCGGCTTCAACGAATAAACGAATAACGAAGTTACGAATTCATTTCGCAGATTCGTTATTCGTTTTATCGGCGAAGTATACGCAGACAAAGCGCTATCACGGCTATGAATCCGCCTATCAGTAGCCAGTGATTGCTGCGGTCGGTGGTTTGCCGAGTGGCGGTGGTGCGCTCTGCTCGGGTGGCGGCTGCGGAGTCGGAGGCTATCGTGGTGATAGCCGAGGCGGCCTCGGTCAGGGCGGCACGGCGCGCGGTGATGCGCACTTTGCGAGCCGGGGCGGTGCTGTCAGCCGGCTGTTCGATTTCGATCACCGGCGAATCTATCACCAACGCGCGGTGGCGCCACAGCGAATCCGCCACGCGCACACTCGCCGTCACCCGCTGATGATACCGTTCCACCGTGTGACTTTCCTCCGCCTTGCGCGAACTGCCGCAGGCGGTCAATAGCGCCAATGCGCCAAGTAAGATGCTGTGTTTCATAGCTTTGCGTACTCCTTATCAACATCAAAACACGGACAAGCCTTGGCAGCAAAACGGTAGTGCGGAGCGATTTCCGCCTGCGGGAACAGTTGGCGAAGGCGCGCTAAAAGCTCCATCATGGCCTGCTTCTGCGCCGCGGTGCGCGTGTCGGCCGGACGGCCGTGGGCATCCAAACCGCCCACGTAAGCCACGCCCACACTGCGCGCGTTGTGGCCGAGGCAGTGTGCGCCCACCTGTTCCAGCGGGCGCCCGGGCTCGATCGAGCCGTCCAAAGTAACGAGGAAATGGTAGCCGATGCAGGCGAACCCGCGTTGGCGGTGGAAGCGGTCGACGTCGGCCACATGAACGTCGGCCGACAGCTTCGTGGCCGTGCAATGCACCACAATCAGGTCGATTGCACGCGCTTTTGGAGCGCGAATAGCCTCCAAAACCGAGAAATTTGCAGATTTTTTCATTTTTGTTGGCAAAAAATTTGGTTAATTGAAATAAAGGTAGTAACTTTGCACTCGCAAACGGCGGGATAGCTCAGTTGGTTAGAGCGTCGGATTCATAACCCGGAGGTCCCGAGTTCAATTCTCGGTCCCGCTACACAGCCTCGGTCAAAAACCGAGGCTTTTTTGTGCCGCGCGCAAATTCACCACAAAGTTAGCCCCCAACCCCACCCCTCCCACCAAAATTTGGTCCCCCCAACCAAATTTCCGCAAATTTTCCCTCCCCATAGCTAAAATAGCTATAATAGCTAAAATAGCTAAAATAGCTTCCTCACCACCAAGGGCCCAGCCGCCGCCCCCCTCGTGCTCAATCATTAAATTTTGTTAAATCCATCAAAATGTGTGGCGGTTTGGTAGTTTTGCACTATATTTGCACTCGAATACCTTACTAACTCCTAACACTACGTTAATACCATGAATCCCCAAGTAGCACTCAACAAAAATGCTCTTGTAGCCTTCGTAGGCAAGCCCGCCGCCGAGTTCACCCGCGGTGACATCATCCGTTTCATATCTGAAAACGGCATCGAGATGGTCAACTTTATGTACCCCGCCGCCGACGGCCGCCTCAAAACCCTCAACTTCGTAATCAACTCCCTCGAATACCTCGAGACAATCCTCTGCCTGGGCGAACGCGTCGACGGCTCGTCCCTCTTCCCCTTCATCAGCGCCGGCAGCTCCGACCTCTACGTCGTGCCCCGCTACCGCACCGCTTTCGTCGATCCTTTCGCCGAAATCCCCACCCTCACCATGCTCTGCAGCTACTGCAACAAGGACGGCGAACCGCTCGAATCGTCCCCTGAAAACACCCTCCGAAAGGCCTGCCGCGAGTTCACCAATCTTACCGGCCTCACCTTCCAAGCCATGGGCGAATTGGAATACTACGTCATCGCCGAAGACTCCGGCGAATTCCCCGCCACCGACCAACGCGGCTACCACGAATCCGCCCCCTTCGCCAAGTTTAACGACTTCCGCACCCTCTGCATGAGCTACATCGCACGCACCGGCGGCCAAATCAAATACGGCCACTCGGAAGTGGGCAACTTCACCCTCAACGGCACCATCTACGAGCAAAACGAGATCGAATTCCTCCCCGTTGACGCCGAAGACGCCGCCGACCAAATCATGCTCGCCAAGTGGGTCATCCGCAACCTCGCCCACCTCAACGGCCTCCAAGTGACATTCGCACCCAAAATCACCGCCGGCAAAGCCGGTTCGGGCCTCCACATCCACATGCGCATGATGCGCAACGGCCGCAACGTCATGCTCGACGAAAACCGCGCCATCTCCACCGACGCCCGCCGCGCTATCGCCGGTTTGATGGACCTCGCACCCGCCATCACCGCCTTCGGCAACACCAACCCCACCAGCTACTTCCGCCTTGTCCCCCACCAAGAAGCACCCACCAACGTATGCTGGGGCGACCGCAACCGCTCCGTCCTGGTGCGCGTGCCCTTAGGCTGGACCGCCAAAACCGACATGTGCGACGAAATCAACCCCGGCAACCCCATCCCCGCCGACATGGACACCACCCGAAAGCAAACCGTCGAAATCCGTTCCGCCGACTGCTCCGCCGACATCTACCAACTCCTCGCCGGCCTCGCCGTCGCCCTCCGACACGGCTTCGAAATGCCTGACGCCCTCGACGTGGCCGCCCGCACTTACGTCGACGTAAACATCCACGCCGCCGCCAACGCCGACCGCCTCGCCACCCTCGGCCAGCTACCCGTGGACTGCGCCCAATCCGCCGACTGCCTCGAACGCGTACGCAACGTCTTCGAAGACCGCGGCGTATTCTCCCCCGCCATGATCGACGGCGTCCTCGCCAAACTCCGCAGCTACGACCCCGCCGAAAGCGAAGCCGCCAAAGCCGACCCCGCCCGCATGCTCCAAATGGTCCAACGATTCTTCCACGTATAACCCCAAAAAAAGCCCCGCAACTATTGAGTTGCGGGGCTTTCGTTATGGCGCAGGCGGCCCGATGGTCGGATTATTCGACCCGGAGCCGATAGCATTCCGCAGCAGCTGATAGATAATCGGCCCCACATCCACCCCTATCGGCGTGTTGCCTATCACAATATACGGCCGCACAATCGGCACCATCTCCCAATGCCGCAGCGATGGATTGTACACATTCTGCGCACCGAGGTCAAACCCCCACCCGTCGCCATTATACGAAGCAAAACCGCCATACGACGAGGTGGCCATAAACCCGGCCACTGCCGGCGGTATAAACATCCGCGGCGTGCTATAATACGAGCCGAACGCGTGCAGCGATATACGCTCGTTCACCTGCCACGACACACTGCCGCCCACCCCGAATTGCCGTGCAAAGCCATTGAAAAAGCCATACTTATGCGCCTGCGCGTTCACCGCGATCGTCACCCGCGAAATCGTTTGCGAAGCCTGAAAACCGCCCGACTCCACCCCCATCAGCCCGGGCATCCGCTGCGCATCTCCCGTCGCCGAAAGCCGAAAGCCGCCGCCACTGATTAAGTCGGCACGCCCCGGAGTAAAGTGATACCTCACGCTCAAATCCATCGGCGGCACCTCCAGAGGCGCAATCACAGGCGCCACCACCTCCACCGGCAACGGCGTATAATCAAACGAAGGCAACGCAAACACTGTTGGCAACTCCACCGATGCCGCCCCGACCACCGGCATCTCGACCGCAGCCGAATCCACCGCCGACGCCGCAACATCCTGCGCCACCACAGCCACCGGCATCAACGCTGCCATCGCCATTATCAACCACTTTCTCATATCAGCGATATTTTTTCGCAAATTTACAAAAAAAAACTCACTCCACCACACATTTTTATCCTTTTTTCAAAAAAATTTCATTTTTCTTGCAAAAATATTTGGCTATCTCGAGAAAAAGTCGTAACTTTGCACTCGCAAAAGCCGCTAAGGCTCTCTACTGCGAAAATAGCTCAGTTGGTAGAGCACGACCTTGCCAAGGTCGGGGTCGCGGGTTCGAGTCCCGTTTTTCGCTCTATGCTTCAAAAACTATTTCCCAACGTCCGGGTGGTGGAATTGGTAGACACGCTACTTTGAGGGGGTAGTGGCAGAAATGCTGTGTGAGTTCGAATCTCATCTCGGACACCAGACCGCAAGCAACAGCTCGCGGTCTTTTTCTTTTTCCCCCACCCGTCCCCGCCAGCCCGCACCGCCCGAGCAAGAGCTCGGAGCATTTGCAAAAAGGCTCCGCCCGCGCCCACAGCCAAGGCCAACGCTCGGCGCAGCGAAGCGCCCCGCCGCGGTGCGGTCCGGTGGCGAGGCGGAAGCACCCCGCGCCCGCCTTGGGTTCTGTGGCGAGGCGGAAGCCGAGCGGCCGCGCGCCCGCATGGCCGCCCGCCTTTTTGTCGCGGCTCTGAGCTTTAGCGAAGCCCCCGTCCCAGCAGCTAAGCGCACCCGCCCTCCGCGGCAGCCAAGGCTCGGCGCGAAAAATCTGAAATTTTTGCGAGGCTTTTGGAAATTGTGTCAGAATTTGGCACAAACGTAATGTAACTTTGCGGCGAAAACCCTCAATGATACGATTATGAAAGAACGCAGCCTATTTTATAACGAAGTACACGTGGCCGGCCGACGCTACCACGAAGCAGACTTGGTGTGGGACGAACTCAAAGTTGGCAAAAAGCTTATCATGGAACTCGACACCGACATCGCCGGCATCGACCCCAACGCCATCGCCTTAATATTCCAAAGCAAAAACGGCGAGCAATACCTACTCGGCTACATCCCCCGTTCGGACAATGCCGAACTCGCCGCCTTCCTGAAAATGGGGTGGGCGCGCTGCTTCGAATGCCGCATCAGCGCCATCAAACCCGAAGCCCACTACGAAGACCAAATCCACGTAACCATCCGCATCGTGCGCTGCCGCAACTAACCCCAAAAACCAATCAATGTAAGTATTTGGTTGAAATGAAAGTACGGCGCAATCTTGTCTAAGCGCAAAAAAAGCGGGATGGCGTATTTTTTGGGGGATTGTGCCGTGTTTTGGGACAAGCGGGGGTTAATTTTGCGGTGTCTTTCGGTGATATAGGGTATTCTATGTGTATCTATGGCGCGTATCGGCGCTCCAATCTTGCTTGGTTGTCATCGTAGCCAAGCGGCCTCGCCTCCGGCGGGGCTTTTTTTATGGGCGATGGGGGAAGCGCAGGCGGAGGTAGATGCCGCGAGTAAGGAGGTAGAGCAGGAAGGCGAGCCACAGGGCGTGGTTGCCCATCGATGGGGAGAGCAGGCGCTCGACGGCGAAGTAGAGCAACATGGCGAAGAACATGCTCAGGAGCATGGTGCGGGTGCGAGTGAGGCCGATGAAGATGCCATCGTAGATGAAGGCGAGGATGCCGCACAGGGGGACGGCCACGGCCCACGGCAGGAAGGTGTGGGCGGTGGCCACTACCTCGGGCACGTCGGTCAGCAGCGTCACAATCCACCGTCCGGCCAACAGGTACACGGCGGTGAAGGCTATGGCCACTTCGAGGCCGCGGCGCAGGGAGGCACGCTCCACGGCGAGCAACGCGGCACGGTTGCCGGCGCCTTCGGCCTTGCCGGCCAAGGCTTCCGCGGCGAAAGCGAAGCCGTCGGAGAAGTAGCTGAAAAACATGAACAATTGCATCAGCAATGCGTTGGCAGCCAATACGTTAACGCCAAACTCGCCGCCGCGGCGGGTGAACCACATGGTCACGGCCACCAGGCACAGTGTGCGCAGGAAGATGTGGACGTTGACGCGGAACAGGCGCGCCAAGGCGGAGCGGCGCACCAACTCGCCCCATGCCACCGGCTGTGGGCGATAGCGGCGCACGGTGGCGATAAGGCACACGGCGAACCCGAGCCACTGCGACAGCGCCGTACCCAAGGCCACGCCCTCGATGCGCCAGCCGAGGCCGAAGACGAAAGTGAGCGACAGCGTGGTGTTGGCCACGTTGGTCATCAGCGCCACCCACATGGGCAGGCGGGTGTTTTGGCGGCCGAGCAACCAGCCGTTGAGCACGTAAGTGCCGAGGACGGCAGGCGCACCGGCGATGGCGATGAAGAAGTAGGTGTGGGCTTGGGGAGCCACCTCGCCCTCCACGTGGAGCAACCACGAAGCGACGGCGCACAGCGGCACGGCCAAGGCCAACAGCAGCGTGCCGAAGCCCACGGCCATCAGCAAGCCGCGGCGCAGGGTGGCGGAGGCTTCGGCTTCGTTGGCGGCGCCGTGGGCCTGGGCGGCGATGCCGGCGGTGCCCATGCGGAGGAAGGCGAACAGCCAGTAGAGCATGTTGAACATAGTGGTGCCCACGGCGATGGCGCCGAGGTAGGCAGCCGCGCCGAAGTGGCCCACGATGGCCACGTCGATAAGCCCCAACAGCGGGGTGGTGATGTTCGACACGATGGCCGGCAAGGCCAACGCCATGATTTCGCGATTGAGTGCTTTCATCTTGCTGATTATAAACGAATTACGAAGCCACGAAAGCGATGTTCGCAGCTTCGCAATTCATTAGTTAACGGGTGCTTACTTGCGAGCGGCGCAGGAAGCGAAGTAGAGATAGAGGATGATGGCCGCGTAGGCAATCACGCCCAGGAGCTGGCTGCCGCCTGAAGGCATGGGCACGCCGCACATGATGGTGATGGCGGAGAACACGCCGAACAGGGCGCCGCCGGCGATCAGACCGGAAGCGATCAGAGTGCCACGTTCGCCGCGGATACGGCATACTTCCTTATCCTTGCTGCTGCGGCCCACGAACCACGAAACCAGGCCGCCCACCAGCATGGGAGTATTGAGCGGCAGCGGCAGGAACATACCCAAGCAGAATGCCAAGGCGGGCACGCCTAAGAAGTTGAGAATCAGAGCTAAAACAGCGCCTACGATGTAGAGCACCCACTCGGTGCTGCCGCCCATCATCATGGGTTCGATTACGGCGGCCATGGCGTGGGCTTGGGGAGCGGCGAGGGCGTCGCCGGAGAAGCCGTACACCTTGTTAAGCATGAGGATCACGCCGCCCACGGTGGCAGCGGACACCAACGTGCCGAGGAATTTCCAGCTCTCCTGCTTGCGGGGAGTGGTGCCGAGCCAGTAACCTATTTTGAGGTCGGTAACGAAGCCGCCGGCCATGGCGAGAGCGGTGCAAACCACGCCGCCGAGCACCATCGAGGCTGCGATACCGTTGGCGCCGCTCAGGCCGATGGCCACGAACACGCCGGAGGCCACGATCAGGGTCATCAGCGTCATGCCGCTCACGGGGTTAGAGCCCACGATGGCGATGGCGTTAGCGGCCACGGTGGTGAAGAGGAACGAGATGATGGTAACCACCACCCAGGCGATGAGCGCTTGAGTGAAGTTGTGAATCACACCTAACCAGAAGAACACGAACACCACTACCAAGGCGATGCAGATGAAGTAGGTGATGTGCTTCATGGAGATGTCCTGCTGCCAGCGCACGGTGGTGCCGCTTTGCTTGCTGCCGCGCAGTTCGCGCGAAGCCAAACCCACAGCCTGAGCGATGATGGGCCACGACTTCACGATGCCGATGATGCCGGCCATGGCGATGCCGCCGATACCCATCAGGCGGGCGTAATTTTTAAAGATTTGGTCGGGCGACAACAGAGCGCCATCGGCGCCGTAGGTGCCGAACAGCGGGATGATAACCCACCACACGAAGATGGAGCCGGCAAAGATTACGAAGGCATATTTCAGGCCCACGATGTAGCCCAAGCCGAGCACGGCCGCGCCGGTATTGCACGAGAGCACGAATTTGAACTTGTCGGCGATGGTTTGGCCCCAGGAGGTGGCGGTGGTGGTGATGGTATCAGCCCACACGCCGAAAGTGGCCACCAAGTAGTCGTAGATACCGCCCACTAACGAGGCGATGAGCAGTGTGAGCGCTTGGCCACTGTTCTTGGCCTTGTCCTTTGCGGCAGACACGCCCGAGATGAGCACCTGAGTGGTGGCGGTAGCTTCCGGGAAGGGGTATTTGCCGTGCATATCCTTTACGAAATATTTGCGGAAGGGGGTGAAGAACAGAATGCCCAACACGCCGCCTAACAGCGACGAAAGGAAGATTTGCAGGAAGTTGACTGTGATTTCGGGATACTTGCCTTGGAGAATGTACAAGGCGGGGAGGGTGAAGATAGCGCCGGCCACGATCACGCCGGAGCTTGCGCCAATCGACTGAATAATAACGTTTTGACCCAACGGATTATTCTTTTTCAGTGCACTCGACAAGCCCACGGCAATGATGGCGATGGGGATGGCGGCTTCAAACACCTGACCCACCTTCAAGCCGAGGTAGGCGGCAGCAGCACTAAACACCACAGCCAAGATCAAGCCGGTGATCACCGAGTAAGGTGTCACCTCTTGGTACTGTCGAGTGGGATGCATCACCGGGCGGTACTCCTCGCCGGGTTTCAACTCGGTGAAAGCGTTCTCAGGCAGCGAGGTGGGATCCACGTCGGCGGGATTCTCCACTTCGGGGCGATTGTTTTCAAAGGGAACGGTATCCATAACAAGTATAATTAGTTAGTTTGTGATTATCAAGCAATTAGCGACGACGTTTTTTCTTTGCGGGGATTTTGAGCTTTTGGCCCACATTGATGCGGTCGCCGGAGATGTTGTTGGCTTGACGCAGCGCGCTCACTGTTACACCGTATTTATTGGCGATGGA
>CAMGBT010000023.1 GCA_946011725.1 uncultured Bacteroidales bacterium
AGGATGACTTCGCTGCCGAGGGTGGCATGGGGTTTGCCTATGAGGTAGAAGGGCGGCAAGTCGGGCAGTTGGGCGCGGATGAGGGCTTCGATTTGTTCGGGATGGATTTTGACACCGCCGCTGTTGATGGCGTGGTCGGCGCGTCCTAACCAGCGGAATTGCGTGGGTGAAATCAGTTGGACTACATCGTTGGTAATCAGCTCTTTCCAGGTGAATCGATCGGAGCGGATCACCAAGCACCCGCGGCTGTCGGTGGCAAAGTGCACCTGTGGCATGGCGGTGTATGTGCAGTCGGCGTCCAAGCGCTGAAGGGCCACGTGGGAGCAGGTTTCGGTCATGCCGTAACCGATGTAGGCGTTGAATCCGGCTGCAACTACGCGCCGGCGCAGCTCGTCGGAAAGGGGAGCGCCGCCGATGAGCAGATTTCGCACCAAGGCGGGCGCATGCGGCTGTGCGAGCAGGCATTCCAATTGGGATGGCACCACGGACAGCAGGTCGACCGGTTCGGCGATGGTAAAGCGGTTTGACACAGGCAGTTGGAGCAGACGGCAACCGGCTTCGAAAGCGCGTACCGCCATCATTTTGCCGGCGATGTAGTCGATTGACAGGGGCAATGCGAGCACCGAATCGGCGGTGATGCCGAAGAAGTGATTTGTGGCGCGAGCCGATGAAACCATGTCGGCTTTGGGCAGGTGAATTTCCTTGGGCGTGCCGGTGGATCCGGAGGTATGCGCCACGATAAAGTCCTTATCATCAAGCCATTGCGCTTGAAACTCAGCTAACGATTCCATTGGAGCGAGGGGATTTGCCACTGCGCGGCGGGGTTGCAACAGATGGTGTCGCGCACCAATTGCAGGGGTGAGGGAATGTTGTTGTGAAATAGTTGGCCTGTGCCGAGGCCTTGCGGCATCTGCGGCAACCGGCGAGCTACTCGTCGGGCGATGGCGTAGAGGCCGATGTTGGATTCTAAGGCGGATGTGAACCAGTGGCCAATGCCGTATGAATCAGCCACTTGCACCCAACGGTCGGCCTCGTTGAGCCCGCCGCAAAGCGATGGCTTGAGGATGATGTATTGCGGACGAATCGTGCGCAGCATTCGGTGCTTGCGCTCGTCGTCGTTAATGCCGATTAGCTCCTCATCGAGGGCAATGGGTATGATGCCCGACTCGCACAGTCGGGACATTTCCGGCCATTGGTCGGGCTTGATTGGCTGCTCGATGGAGTGGACGTGGAAATCGGCCAATCGGCGCAAGCGTTCTTCGGCGTTATCGGCTGTGAATGAGCCGTTTGCGTCAAGGCGCAATTCGAGCACATGGGCGCCGTAGCGCGAGCGGATGTAGCGGAGCAGTTCCACTTCTTGCTCGAAGTCGATGCCGCCGATTTTCATCTTGAGCACGCGGAATCCGGCGTCTAATTTTTCATCGATTCGGCGGCGCATTTCCTCGCGGTGGCCCATCCAGATGAGGCCATTGATGGGTATGGCGAGGCTGCCGGTAGAGAAGTCGTCGGAGGGAGGTTGGAGGGCGTCCATGGCCGCTTCGAAGCCGAATCGAATGGAGCTGTATGGCGAGTTGAAGCCAAGCTGCGGATTGCGGCACGCTTGGGCGAGGCGCTGCTCGTAATCCGGCTTGTCGTCATGGCTAAGTCCCTGAAAGAGAGCGCACTCCCCCACCACAACGCGGCCGTCGTCGGTGTGCAAGCGGATGATGTAAGTCAGCTTTTCCACCATCGAGCCGCGCGAGGTGCGAGCATCGAATTTAAACCGCAAGCGGAGCGGTGCCCATTCAGCGTACATGGTCGGTTAGCCGGGGAATTGGGGGAATTGGTTGAAGTCAGGGTCGCGTTTTTCCAAGAACGCGTTCTTGCCTTCTTGGGCCTCGTCCATGAGGTAGTACATGAGGGTGGCGTCGCCGGCAAACTCCATCAGCCCGTGCTGGCCGTTGAGCTCGGCGTTGAGCGCGCGCTTGATCATGCGGATGGCAAACGGGCTGCGCTTCATGATGGTTTGGCACCATTCCACCACTTCGTCCTCGAGGCGATCGAAGGGCACCACCTTGTTGATCATACCCATTTCAAGCGCCTCGGCGGCAGTGTATTGGCGGCAGAGGAACCAAATTTCACGTGCTTTCTTTTGGCCGACGCATCGAGCGAGGTATGATGAGCCGAATCCGGCATCGAAGCTGCCCACCTTCGGACCGGTTTGGCCGAAGCGGGCGTTTTCGGAGGCGATGCTGAGGTCGCAGATGACATTGAGCACGTTGCCGCCGCCGATTGCGTAGCCGTTGACCATTGCGATGACGGGTTTGGTAAGCGATTGGATTGTCTTATGTATTTCCAACACATTGAGGCGGGGCACACCGTTTTCATCGCTGTAACCGCCGCGGCTCTTGTAGTGCTGGTCGCCGCCGGAGCAGAATGCTTTGTCGCCGGCGCCTGTGAGCACCACCACGCGCACTTCCGGATGCTCGCGGCAGTAGTTGAGCGCTTCGAGGATTTGGGCATTGGTTTGTGGACGGAAAGCGTTGTACACTTCCGGGCGGTTGATGGTGATTTTGGCGATACCTTCGAAGAACTCGAAGAGGATGTCGGAATATTGTTTAATTGGAGTCCAAATGCGTTGTGACATAGTTATTTAGGGTTGAAGAAGTTGCGTAAAGTATCGGCGCTGACTTGGGGGTCGGTGATGATTTCCAACACGGCCGGAGCATCGTTGGCGGCGAGCCATTGGGGCAGTACGGCGGTTAAGGCTTCGGGGCAGTCGGCGCGGAAGTAGTTGAGGCGGAAGGCATGGCAGAGCTGTTGTAGGGGCAGGTTGACCGGTCCGGCGAAGCAGCGTTCGAGCTGTGGGAGGTTGCGCGTGGCGGGGATGAAGCGGAATATGCCGCCGCCGGAGTTGTTGAGCACGGCCATTTTGAATGTGGGCGGGATGAAGGTTGTGGCCAACGCGCCCATATCGTATTGAAAGCTCATGTCGCCACTGATGAGCACGGTTGGGCGGGGGCTAAGGGCGGCGAATCCGATGGCGGTGGATGTGCAGCCGTCGATGCCGCTGACGCCGCGGTTGCAGTGTATGTGGGCAAGATGGTGATAGTCAAACAGTTGGGCGTAGCGCACGGCGGTGCCATTGCTGAGCTGCAGGTTGGTGTCGGGCGCGATGTGTGCGATGAGCGATTGGATGGCTTTGAAGTTTGACCACGGCGAGGCGGCGGCATAGCCGGCGGCGAAGCGCTTGGCTTCGGCCGAAGCGGCGAGCCAGGCTGATTTGAACGCGCCGTCGCCCACGGGTTGCATACGCCGGGCGATGGCGTCGAGGGTGGATGCGGCGCTGCCGGCGATGCGGAGCGTGAGGCGGCGGAAGCAGTCGATGGCGCGCGAGCTGTGGCCGATGCTCCAGTGTTGGAGGTCGTCAATTGAGCGCAGGCGGGTCTTGATCATGCGGGAGGTGAGCGAGCCGCCAAGGGTGATGACCAACTGCGGGAGGGGCGCATCCGCGCTCAAGCAGCGCAGGGTGGCGTCGATGTTGGCGATGAAGCCGCGGCCGCCGTGCAGGTTCGACTGCGCTTCGTGCATCACCACCACCTGCGGCAGTGTGGCCAAGCGGTTGAGGGATTCGATCAGCGCCGGCTCGTGGTGCATGAATCCGGCCAAGATGAGCACGGAGGAGAAGTGTGAGAACTGATGACAGAGCGCATCGATATTGGCTTCGCTCAGTCGATCGTTATTGGCCATACAGCCGATGACGCGCGGGGAGGCTGTTACCGGCACATCGTCGGGCGGGAAGAGCGGTTCGGCTATACGTATGTTTATATGTACGGGACCGGGGGCGGAAGCGGTGGCGAGCGCCAGGGCATCGTTGAGGGTGCGGTTGACGTACCATTGGCGGTCAGCTTCGAGCGAGTCGACCGGCAGGTCGAACGTTCCCTTGATGAAGTTGGCGTAGATGCCGGGCTGCACAATGGTTTGGCTGTCGTCTTGGTCGATCCATTCCGAGGGGCGGTCGGCGGTGATTACCACCAGCGGGATGTGGCGGTAGAAAGCTTCGGCCACGGCCGGGGCATAGTTGAGCGGCGCGGTGCCGGAGGTGCACACCAAGGCCACCGGCTCGCCGGCGGCCTGCGCCATGCCGAGGGCAATGAACGCGGCCGACCGCTCGTCGATGACGATGTGAGTGGTGAGCTCCGAGCTGTTTTCCAACGCCACAAGCAGAGGCGCGTTGCGACTGCCCGGCGACAGCACGGCGTGGCGCACTCCGTAGCGCACCAACAGCGATGCTAATTGATTTTTGGCCTTTTTTTCCTGAATATTCATCTTTTTGGGAAATGGTTTACAAAGTTAGCAAAAAAATGCGTTACTTTGCAAATAAATTCCGATATATGACAAAGATATTAAGATTTCTTGTGGTTTTTGTTACATTTTCAGCGGCGCATTGGGCTGCCAAGGCTGATGTGTACACTGTCGACAGCGTAGATGCCGAGAGCGATACCGTGCGCCCGGGATTTATCACGCGTGTCATTAATTATTTTAATGAAAGCAATAAGAATGAGCCGGGACGGCGCTTGGATTTCAGCATCATAGGCGGGCCGCATTACTCATCGGATTCGAAATTGGGCATAGGATTGCTGGCGGCCGGGGTGTATACCGTTGCGCCGGGCGATGTGCTCACTTCGCCGTCGAATTTCAGCATCTTCGGCGATGCCACCACGGCGGCTCACTTTAAGTTGGGCGTTAGCGGCGACCACTTCACGCTTCGCAACTCGTGGTGGCTCAGTTATGAGCTGCAATTTGCATCGATCGATACCAAATTTTGGGGTATTGGCTACGACCAGTGCAGCCTCGATGATAATGAGACGGATTTTCGCTACCTCGAGCTGTCGTCGTTCTTCATTGCCGCCAAGCGCTTTGGCAAGCATCTGTATTTCGGTCCGGAAGCCGTGGTGAGCTACGTCAAGGCCGACAAGTTGTTCGACGGCGGCCGTTGGACCTACCTGCCGGAGCACACGGTGTCGCCGGGGGTTGGCTTGAGCCTTACTTACGACACGCGCGACAATATCACCAACCCGCAGCGGGGCGTGATGCTGAGCATGGCGCAGATATTTTGCCCGAAGTTCTTGGGCAACACATCGGGGTATAGCTACAATGAGTTGACTGTGGCCGGTTACCAACGTCTGTGGCGCGGATGCACCGCGGCGGCGCAGTTCCACTGGCGCTTGGCGTGGGATAATGTGCCGTGGACACAACTTTCCGGCGTCGGCGGCAGTTATAATATGCGAGGCTATTTCGAGGACCGCTATCGCGACTGCTGCGAGGCCGATGTCTGCTTGGAGTTGCGCCAGAAAGTGTGGCGTCGCTCGGGCGTGGTGGCTTGGGTGGGAGCCGCGCGCATCTTCGACAAGCCGGAGAATTTTAACCTTAAACATGTATTGCCTAACTATGGCTTCGGCTACCGTTGGGAGTTTAAAAAGAATATGAATGTGCGCATCGACATGGGCTTCGGCCGAGGCCAGTCGGGTGTTGTTTTTAATATAAATGAAGCGTTTTGAATTTTTTCTGAAGAAAGTTAATTGGCCGGCGGTGTTGGCGTGGGCGCTACCCCTGACGCTGATTGTGCCGAATGTGTGGCTCGATTTCACCGAGCACTACACGCTGTTGTCGTGTTTGAACAATATCGTCACCCCGATGGGGATTTACCTGCTGGTGGTGAGCTGTTGCAGCAAGATCGGGCGCACGGTGTTGTGGAGTATACCGCTGATGATATATGCCGCGTTTCAGATTGTGCTGATGTTTCTTTATGGCGAGAACATCATCGCCATCGACATGTTCCTCAACGTGGCCACCACCAACTTCGGCGAGGCCACGCGGTTGCTGGGCTCGTTGCCGGCGGCCATTCTTACCGTGTGCGCCATCTATCTGCCGGTGATTGCAGGCGGCATCGTGATGTGCAAGCGCAAGATGCGGTTGGACCGCGCGATGATGGTGCGAATCAGGCGCTTGGGTGTGCCAATACTCATTGCGGGTGTGGCGCTCTACGGCGCGTGCGAGCTTACCGACAGCGAGTATCGCGCTGAGCGTCAGCTCTTTCCGCTGAATGTGATGTACAACACCTGCAAGGCGGTGCAACGCGGTGTGGCCACCTCGCATTTCAAGGATACGTCGGCCGATTTCCGCTTCAATGCGGCGGACACCCACCCGGCCGATGCTCGCGAAGTGTATGTGCTGATTATCGGCGAGACGTCGCGCGCCGACAACTGGCAGTTGCTCGGCTACGACCGCCCCACCAACCCGCGGCTGTCGCAGCGCGATGACATTATTGTTTATCCCAAGGCAGTGACCCAGAGCAACACCACTCACAAGTCGGTGCCGCTAATCCTTTCGGCGGCCACAGTGGAGAATTACGACACGGCCATCTACAACAGCAAGGGCGTGTTGGCGGCCTTCAACGAAGCCGGATACGCCACCGCCTTCATCTCCAACCAGGCGCGCAATCACTCGTTTATCGACCACCTCGGCGAGGAAGCGCAACAAGTCACTTTCATCACCGCTGACGGTCGTGAGCACCTCGATTCGGAGCTGTTGCCGGTGCTGCAACAGCGAATTACCGAGGCTAAGGGCAAGCTGTTCGTGGTGCTGCATACTTACGGCAACCATTTCTGCTACCGCGACCGCTATCCGCGCAACCATGCCTTCTTCACCCAGGACGACAACACCGACGCCGAGCGTTACAACCGCTCCGACCTGATGAATGCTTACGACAACTCCATCCGCGAAACCGATCTCATGCTCGAGGCGGTAATCACGATGTTGGAGCGTTGCGAATGTCCGGCGGCGATGCTCTACTTTTCCGACCATGGCGAGGACATCTTCGACGACGACCGCGGACGATTCCTCCACTCGTCGCCCGTGCCCACTTACTACCAAATCCACGTGCCGATGCTGATGTGGCTGTCGCCGCAGTATGTGGCCGAGTACCCCGAGCAAACGGCTGCCGCTCACGCTCACTCCAACTGCGATGTGGCCTCCAACGATGCAGCCCTGCCCACCATGCTCGCACTCGCCGGCATCCGCTGTGATTCAGTGGATTACACCCGAGCGCTCGCCTCGCCGTCGTACATCGAGCGCCCGCGCATCTACCTTAACGACTACAACGAGGCCATCCCCTTGGCACGTAGCGGCCTGCGCGAATGTGACTTGCAACTCCTTCATAATCACCAAATTTCACACTTCTAACCATGAAAAAGTTCTTGCTTACCGCGCTTCTTCTGTGTGCCGCATCGGCCGTGAATGGCCAAGACTTCGTGCGCGGCGCCGACCTCAGTTGGGCCACCGAAATGGAGGCCGACGGCCAATCTTTTTACAATTCCGACGGCCGAGCCGTTGAGCCGTTTGAGCTGATGAAATCCATCGGGATGAATGCCGTGCGCTTGCGCGTGTGGGTTAACCCCACTGCCTTCGGCTACGGTGCGTGGTGCGATAAGGATGACGTGATAGCCAAGGCTAAACGCGCTCATAATCAGGGACTTGACATCATGATAGACTTCCACTATTGTGACTTCTTCGCCGATCCCGGCAGCCAAACTCTGCCCACGGATTGGGCCGGTTACTCGCGCCAAGAGGTGCTCACGGCCGTCGCTGAGCACACCGTCGACGTGCTGTCCGCGCTCAAAAACGAAGGCATCGAACCGCGCTGGGTGCAGGTGGGCAACGAAGCCAACTCCGGCCTCTGTTGGGACTTTGGCAAGATCGACTGGTCGCTCGCTGGCGCCGCTCGCTTTGCTGAATATGCCGAGGTTAGCAATGCCGGATACGATGCCGTTAAGAGCGTATTCCCTGATACTGATGTGATTGTGCACCTCGCCGGCGCCGACGCGCCGCAGTGGTTCTTCGGCGACTTCATTGCTGCCGGGGGTAAGGTCGACATCATCGGCATCTCGCACTATCCCACCGCGGAGCAGTGGAACAGCTCCGCCGCCGATGCCACTTACAGCAACATCAACGCAGCCGAGTGGGTGCGCCAAGCCATCGCAACCTTCGACCGCCCCGTGATGATCTGCGAGACCGGCTTCAGCGTCTACAATCCCGACCTCGGCTACGAGGTGATGTCCGACCTATTCGCCCGCTTGCAGCCCATCGACCGTTGCTTAGGTATCTTCTACTGGGAACCGCTCGCCGACGGCCAATGGCGCCCCGCCTACTACACCTCCCTCGACTGGAACGCTTATGACAAAGGCGCTTTCACCACCTCCGGCCAACCGACAAAGACGCTCGACGCCTTCGCCGACCCCGCCGGCGGCATAGCCCCCACCCTCACCGACCCGGCCACCGCTCCCACCTACATCGACCTGCTGGGTCGTCCCGTGGCCACCCCCACCCCCGGCACCATCTACATCCGCATCCAAGGTGACCGCCGCAATGCCATCCGGGGCGGGTTTTAACGAAGCAACGAATGCCGAAAGCTATTGTAAGAGACGATTCCTTACGATTTTTCACGATGCCATCCGGCTGCAGAGAGAATCCGTGTCAAAAGCCAATGCAGCAGGTATATCAGTAGGAACGCGGCAGGCTGCGCCCGCGTCAACGTGATAATAATCAGGCAGTTAGGCGTAGCATGGGCGGACGCGGCAGGCCGCGTCCCTACTGATTCTGATATTTTGGCGCATATTCTGGGCCATGCTGCGGTAAGCTGCGGGTATGCCCATGGCGGCCGCCTGCCTGCCATGCGGCGGTCGCTTCGCTGCGCCGAACGGGGGGCGGGGGTTAGTAGCTGAGGTAGATGAAGGGGACGAGGTCGGAGGAGCGGGCTTGGATGACCAGGAAGAGGATGATGGCGAGGATGAGGCCTTGGAGCAGGGAGGGGCATTCGCCGTAGAAGGTGGTGATGAGTTGGTTGAGGCGGGTGGGCAGGTAGTGGAGGATGTAGCCGGCGATGATAGCTGTTACAATCAGGGGGTAGCCGGCGATGAATTGGGGCAGGATGTCGGCGCGGAAGTTGGTGGTGATTTGGGTGATCATCTCGGCGAGGCTGTCGAGCGATGGGGCTCGGAAGATGGCGAAGCCTAAGACTACCAAGCAGAGCATGACGGCAATGTTGACTGCGCGTAGGGGGCGTGAGCCGAGCCATGTGGCGGGCACGCGCCATACGCCTTTGAAGGCTTTGTGGATGGCGAGCAGCAGGCCGTGGTAGGCACCCCAGAGGAGGTACATCCAACCGGATCCGTGCCATAGGCCGCCGAGGACCATGGTGAGGATGTTGTTGAGGTATGTGCGGAATTTGCCGTGGCGATTGCCTCCGAGGGGTATGTAGAGGTAGTCGCGGAGCCAGGTGGAGAGGGAGATGTGCCAACGGCGCCAGAAGTCGGAGGGGTTCTGGGCTTTGAAGGGCGCGTTGAAGTTCTGCCTGAACTGATAACCGAGCAGCAAGGCGAGGCCGATGGCCATGTCGGAGTAGCCGGAGAA
The DNA here is from genome assembly GCA_946011725.1 of uncultured Bacteroidales bacterium. Classification (GTDB taxonomy): domain Bacteria; phylum Bacteroidota; class Bacteroidia; order Bacteroidales; family Muribaculaceae; genus CAG-873. The sequence goes on from CAMGBT010000023.1 coordinate 9,451, forward strand.
GTCGCAATAGAGTTGCAAGGTGAATCCGAACCAGCCGAGGAGGTTTTCGACGCCGGAGTAGAGCATTGGGTTGTCGAAGACGCGGTTGACGAAGTTGCCGCTGATGTAGTCGGCGATGATGACTTTTTTGATGAGTCCGGCCATGATGAGGACCATGCCTTCGCTGATCATGGCGCGTGTGGCGGGGCGGTTGGCGCGGATTTGGGGCAGGATGTCGACGGCGCGGACCACGGGGCCGGCCAACAGCGGTGGGAAGAATGTGAGGGCGAAGGTGTAGTTGAGCAGGTTGCGTTCAGGTTCGAGCTTACCGCGGTAGATGTCGACGATGTAGCTGATTGAGCGGAAGGTGAAGAATGATATGCCGGCGGGGAGGATGATGTCGAGGGCGTCGAAGTGGCTGCCGGTGATGGTGGCGGCTGTTTCGAGCAGCAGGTTGAAGTACTTGAAATACAGCAACATACCGAGGTTGACCACCACGTTGAGCGCCACCACGCAGCGGCGCGCGGCGTTGCTCGATAAAGAGTACAGCCAGCGGCCTAAGAGGTAGTCGCTGAGGCATACGCCGATGAGGATGAAGCAGCATTCGGCACCGGATTTGTAGTAGAAGAACAGTGAGAATGCTATGGTGAAGAGCTTCTTGGCGGTGGCGTGGTTGCGGATTGCTTGGTAGATGAGGATGAAGAACACGAAGAGCACCAAGAAAAGTCCGGTGTTGAACAGCAGCGGTTCGGCGGGGTTGTATTTGAGCAGATTGCCGAGGGCTGCGAGATTGAAGTTATCGAAAGCTGAGTTCATTCTTCGGGGGTTGATTCGCTGATTATCAGTGTGTTAATAAGAGCATCGGCAAAGATGTTGCCTTGCAATTTGTATCCGGCCATGGTGAGGTGTATGCGGTCGGTGTTGAGGAGTTTATTGTTGAGCCATTTGGTGGAGGATCCTGCGCCGCCGGCCACGGTGTACCAGTCGTAGAGAGCGATGTGGTTGGTGCGGGCGTAGTTGATGATGATGTTGCGCACCTGGGCCACGCGGTCGTTGATAACGTAGGTGGACGATCGGCGGCGGCGACGCGAGCGCTGTCGGCGCTGACATTCGGCGGGGGTGACGAGCAAGAACTGTGCGCGGGGATTGTGGCGGCGCAAAGTCTTGACTAACATATCGATTTGGGCGGTGATTTCGGAGGCTACGACGCGGCCGAAAGCTTCGTTGGTGCCGAGTGATATGATGATGAGGTCGGGCCGGAGGGTGGCAGTGTTGGCGCAGAAGCCTTGGATGCGGTTGTAATGGTTGTAAGTGGCGCCGTTGTTGCCGATTACGTGGTAGGAGATGCCGGTTTCGCCGCGTTGGAGGTTGAAGCCGTGGATAACAGTGGAGCTGTTGGCGGCGCCGAGCGAGAGGTCCACAGTTTTGACGTTGTCGACCATAGAGATGGCGATGGTTGACTCGGTGGGTTGGCTCACGTAGTAAGCTGCGGGGCCTAACTCGGTCATGACGGCGTTGACCACCGGGGCACTGCCGGAGAAGTAGATGGTGACTTGGTCGAACACTTCCTGGGCGTTGATGGAGAAGTCGAAGAGGTTGGTGGTGGCGCTAAGAGCCACGCCGGTGAAGCCCATGGTGAGTGTCCACGGGGTTTTGAGCAGGGTGGACTTGGAGAACGATGAGCGCGAGGTGATTGAGTAGTCGTAAGGCTGGTTGGTGCCGGCCAATTTGAGCGGTACCACCAGACCGCGGCCATGGCTTCGGCCGTAGAGAGCCACCAATTCTTGGCGCACGATGTCGGTGGAGATGTCGCACTGCAGGTGGGAGTCGCCGATGTGCACCACGTTGACCGGCAGCGAGTCGCAGTAGGTGAATCGCACGGCCAAGTCGCTCCAGTCGGCGCCGTTGAGGTCGATGTGGTTGGCGGCTTTGTTGATGAAGGCGGGGTAATGGTTGTCGCGAAGCGCAAGGGTGTCGCCCACCTGCATTTGCGGGTTTTCGCGCACGTCTTGCTGGCTGTCGTCGCGAGCCATGGCCCAAACGCTTATCATAGCGGCGGTTACAAATAATGAAATGTAGATTAGTTTATTCACTTAGGGAGAGGTTGAGTGAGTTGATGAAAATTTTGGCGAATTCGGAGCCGCCTTTGTGGTTGAGGTGGATGTAGTCGGAGTTGACCAAGCCACGGCGATGCCAATCGATGGCGGCGCCGGCGCCGCCTTGGGCGGCTCGCATGTCCCAGAAGAGGCATCCGGTGACGCGTGCCACGGATCGCTGGGCAGCTACCATGGCTGAACAGGTGCGCATCGACACCACTTCGCCGCTTTGCTTGTGGCCGCGGTCGCCGATGCCCATAAGCATAATCACTGAGTTGGGATAACAACTTTGGATGGCTTGGACCGCGCGGGTCATGGCTTTGGCGTAGTTGGAGTAATCCGACTGGCTCGAGCTGAGCGCATTGATGCCGAATTCGAGGATAATGAGGTCATAATCAGCGGTTTGGCGCATTTGGCTGATGATTTCGGCATTCAGGTTGCGGTGGCCGATGCCGCTGTTGCCGCGCAGCGACATGCAGTCGACGCTCACGCCGGTATTGGCGTCGAGGTAAACGCCCAGCACCACGAGGGAATCTACTGTGGATGAGAGCTTTACGGATGTGGTGTGAGCGTTTAGTAGCACGGTTTGCACTGCGCCGGAAGCTTCGATGGCTTGCGATGCGGATGAGCCGTCGGCAGCGGTGAGGGTGATGGTGCCACCATGGGCGGGAGCCACCACTTGCACCAGTGTGCGGTCCCAACTGTCGGCGTGTGCGGGCGATTTGGAGCCTTCGAATCGAGCGGTGGCACCGTTGTAGCCAACGTAATATTTGCCGGCGAGGATGCGGTAGTCGTGGTTGCGCATCTTGCGGATTTCGCGCTCATGCCAACCACTGCCGCTCTGGCGCACGGAGCGTCGGAAGCCGGCAAATGGGCAGTAAGCGGGCATGTACCCCACCCCGCTACCGCCGTATCGCTCTTGGAGAGCGGCGCGGATGTCTTGGGAGAAGATGTCTCCTTCGATGTAGGAGTCGCCAACCACGGCGATGCGCACGTTGCGTGCGGAGGCTTGCGACAGTGCGGCGCGCAGGCGGTGGAGGCCGTTGCCGCCGGGGGTGTAGTCTTCAATGAGGACCACCTCGCCCGAGCGCGGTGCTTCGAAGGATTCGTCGATGCTGTCGAGCGGAATGGCGTTCGGATTGGTGGACCCGGCCACGTGAACGCTGTCGGTGGCAACAGGGACGGCCGGTTCTTCCGGTTCGTTTTCGAGTGCGGCCAATTCGGGGTCGATCTCTTCGTGAGTTTCGTAAGACGGCTGTTCCGAGGGGAACAGGTCGCCGAGTAAGTTGAAGTCTTTCAACAGGTTACCGGTGAGTTTTCCCCATGGCACAAATGATAGCGCGGCCACAATGACCACGGCTGTCATGAGGATTATAATGGCACCGCCGGGGCGGTTGTTATCGTTCATTTTTGAAGTGTGCTTTGAATAATTGAGAGAATTGAGTTGATTTTTGCGGTGGTTTCGTTCCACTCGCTTTGTGGGTCGCTTTGGGCGGTGATGCCGCCGCCGGCGTAGATGCAGTAACGAGCGTCGGCGGTGAACTGCAGGCAGCGGAGGTTGACGTAAGCGCAGACCGTAACGCCTTGAATTACTGCGATATATCCGCTGTAGCAATTGCGCGGGAAGTCTTCGATACTGTCGATGCGGCTGAGCGAAATATCGCGGGGCAAACCGGCCACGGCGGGCGTGGGCGACACGCGGTCGAGCGCTTCGGTCAGGCTGACTTCGGGTCGCAAGCTGCCATTAATACGTGTACAAATGTGTTCAATTTTGCCTGAGGGTAAAGAAATTGGATTGGAAACGTTGATGTTGGCGCAGAGCGGGCGGAGGTTGTCGACGATGAAGTCGGTGACCATCTGCTGCTCGCGCGTGTTCTTATCATCCCATGGGCCAACGGAGCCGGCGGGGCGGGTGCCGGCGAGGGCCATGGTGGAGAAATTGCGGTCAGCGGCGTCGAGGAGGACTTCGGGCGTTGCGCCCATCCAGGCGCCGGTGGCCGGGGTGTAATAAATGTGGCAGAAGTTGAGCGGCAGCGCATCAATCAGCGCGGCGAAGCAGTCGGCGGGCGATTGGGGCAGGCTGCCCGTGGCGGTGCGCGCCACTACGGTTTTGCCACCGGTGGTTTTCAGCTCATCAATGAGCGATGCCACACGGGTTAAATACCGCTCGCGGTCGGTGGCGGCGGGTAGCACGGCTTCCGAGGCCGGTTGGGCGCCTATTTGCAGCACAGCCGACGCCGACACTCGATTGCGAAGGGTAATGTTAGCGTTAGAGCTTGTGTTCCAACGGTTTATCACGAATTGCTTGTCGTCAATCAGGGGCGAACGGCCATCATCGGCCATAAACACCGGTTCGCAGCCGGGAAATCGGTAGGCTGCGAAGGGGATATGGTGCGCGATGCAGTGGTTGATGGCCGTATGTAGCTGATTGTCAAGCATTTTATTCAGCTATTGTGGCGATGAGTTCGAAAGGCAAGGCCTTGTTGACAGTCACGCGGTAGAACTCGCCGATGGTGAGCGGTTGGGTCTTTTCAACGAGCACTTCGGGGTCGACCTCGGGCGAGTCGAACTCGCTGCGACCGACGTAGTAATCGTCTGTTTCCGAATCAATTACCACGCGCAATGTCTGCCCTACCTTGGTCAAATTCGATTCCAAAGCCACCTGCTCTTGCAGCGCCATCAGTCGGTCGAGCCGTGCTTGCTTCACTTCTTCGGGGATGTCGTCGGCGAAGTCCTTGGCAGCGCGGGTGTCCTCCTCTTCGCAATAGGCAAACGCCCCCATGCGCTCGAACTTTTGCTCACGTACGAAGTCCATCAGCCGCTCGAACGCTTCGTCGGTTTCGCCAGGAAAGCCCACCATCAGCGTGGTGCGGATGTGGATGCCGGGCACTTCGCGGCGCAGGCGAGCCAGCAGTTCGCGGGTTTCGGCGGCGTTGATGTGGCGGTGCATATTATTTAATACGGTGTCGTCGATGTGCTGGAGTGCGATGTCGAGATACTTGCACACGTTGTGGCGGCGCGCCATCACGGGGAGCACGTCGTAAGGGAAGTCGGCGGGGTAAGCGTAGTGCAGACGGATCCATTCCACGCCGGGGATGTCGGCCATGCGGTCGATCAACTCGGCCAATGCGCTGCGGCCGTACAGGTCGTGGCCGTAGAAGCTGAGGTCCTGGGCTATGACGTTGAACTCTTTCACTCCGCGGCCCACCAAATCGCGAACTTCGTCGAGGATTTCTTCCACCGGGCGGGAGTGATAACGCCCGGTGATCAAGGGAATTGCGCAGAAGGCGCAGAAGCGGTTGCAGCCTTCGGCTATCTTGAGGTAGGTGTAATGGGTGGGGGTGGTGATTTGGCGATCCCAATCGCGGGTGACGGTGGCGGAGGCTACTTTGGCTCGTTGAGCCACAGCCTCAATCACGCCGTTCCAGTCGAATTTGCCGTACCAGCCGTCCACCTCGGGGATTTCCGCGGGCAATTCGCTGCGGTAACGTTCTGAAAGGCAGCCCATTACATACACGGCATCGATGTGGCCGTCGGCCTTCTGATTGCACGCGTCCAAGATGGTTTCGATCGACTCTTCCTTGGCATCACCGATGAAGCCGCAGGTGTTGATAATCACTGCACCATGGGTGAAGCGGTCGGCATTGTGCACGGCGTTGATGCCCACATCGCTGAGGCGACGCAGTACACGCTCGCTGTCCACAAGGTTTTTCGAGCACCCCATGGTGATTAAGTTTACTTTGTATTTTGGCATTGTTGTTATCGTTTGCCGAAAAGCGATTCTACAAATTCGCGTTTGTTAAAAATTTGGAGGTCTTCGATACCCTCGCCCAAGCCGATGTATTTCACCGGAATTTTGAATTGGTCGCTGATACCGATTACGACGCCGCCCTTGGCTGTGCCGTCTAACTTGGTGATAGCCAAGTCGGTAACCTGAGTTGCGGCGGAGAATTGGCGCGCTTGTTCAAAGGCGTTCTGACCGGTGGAGCCGTCGAGCACCAACAGCACTTCGTGGGGCGCGCCGGGCACCACTTTATCCATCACGCGCTTGATTTTCGACAGCTCGTCCATCAGGCCTTTCTTATTGTGCAGGCGGCCGGCGGTGTCGATGATTGCGACGTCCACTTGGTTGGCCACAGCCGACGACAGCGTGTCGAAAGCCACGGCGGCGGCGTCCGAACCTAATTGCTGTTTCACCACGGGCACATCGGCGCGGCGTCCCCATTCGTCGATCTGCTCCACGGCGGCAGCGCGGAAGGTGTCGGCGGCGCCGAGCATCACCGTGTATCCCGCTTTCTTATATTGGTAAGCGAGCTTGCCGATGGTGGTGGTTTTACCCACGCCATTCACGCCCACCACCATAATCACGTATGGCTTTGAGGATTGGGGGATGCGGAATTCCGAAGCGTCGGCCGAGTTGATGGTGTTCTCGGCTAACAGCGCAGTTACTTCCTCCACGAGCATGTCGTTGAGCTCACCGTCGCCCACATATCGGTCGCGAGCCGCGCGCTCACGGATACGGTCGATGATGCGAATGGTGGTTTCAACACCCACATCGCCTGTGATGAGGATTTCCTCCAACTCATCGAGGAAGTCGTCATCAATAGTTTTGCGGCCGAAGAATGCACGTTTGATGCGGCCAAACAAGCCTTCTTTTGTCTTTTGAAGGCCATTGTCTAAGGTCTGTTTTTTTTCTCTGGAGAAAAGACTGCTAAAGAATCCCATACATTTTCTGAATTATTATGCAAAGTTACGCTTTTTTACTCACCCCCGCAAATTATTTTCCAAAATAGCGGCAAAAATTTCCACTCATTCAGAAAAAAGACACAAAAACGCTCGTGCTGACCACATTTCGTGCCTCACATACGCGCGGAGCGCGTTTCTTTTTTAGCTAACACCACGTAGTCGCTCCGCCGGCTCCGCTCCAACGTGGTGTTACCGAAAGAGCAAGAGGGTGTATCAAAAGGTCACAATCAGTAGCGACGCGACCTGCCGCGACCGCGTTCGCTGTGCCTAACCGCCTGATCATCTGCAAGTTGACGCGGACGCGGCAGGCCGCGTCCCTACTTATATACATAATTCATCGGCTTTTGACACAGCGAGGCAAATGTTGCCCGGATGGCATGGGATGCGCCTCCGGCGCATCAAACCCGCTCCGCGGCTTGCCCTCCGTCCGCCGTTCGGCTTCCGCCTCACCACGACAACCAGCCTGCCGACAGGCCCGCGGTTGGTGGCAAGGAGCGCCATACCGCTCCGCGGCATGGATGCTGAAATGCCTGCAGGCTACATGCCCCCGGCATAGCATAGTTAGTGGCTTTGGAGGTCGCGGATGAAGCGGTCGATGGTTTCTTTGCGGACGTGTTGCATTACTACTACGTGGGAGAGGGGGCCGCCGAAGCGGTCGTCGTAGCTGTTGGTGAGGTTGTATTTGGTAACGAGGGCGGCGGCGGGGCGGCGGAAGAATACGGTGTTGCTGTATTCATTGTTCCAGCAGGGCCAACCGATGCGGCGGAGTTCGGCCACCAGGTAGCCGGTGTTGTCCTTAATGGCGGTGGCTTGCTCGGTCCAGCCGGCGATGCCCACGGTTTGGAGTAATCACCAGAATTTCAGCGGTTCGACGCCGGAGCGCGAGCAGGAGATCATGCGCATGTTGCCGTAGGTGGCGCTCATGGTAACGATGCCCCACAGGTTGTCGAGGTCGAAGCCATACAGGGGCGCAAAAGCTCTCAATCACTTCGCGTTCGAAGGTGAGCGACGACAACGCTCCGGATTGGGCGAACGGGTCGCCGGCGTTGTTGATGAGAATGTTCTCCATGGTGTTGGCGGTGTACCATTGGTCCAACCGGTGGAAGCCGGAGGGTACGATGCTGCCGGATTGTGCCACGGCTTGAGCTCAAATCATTATGGCACAAGCGGTTAATATACTGCGAAATTTGGTGATCATATAGGTTAGAGCGTTAATTATTTAACGGATTCTGAGGCACGACGCGCCACGAGCGGAAGCTGATGCCGAGGTTGCGTACCAGGCGGTGCCAGTATTCGTCGCCGTGGCCGGTGAGCAGTTGGGCGTTGTCCTCCGCGGCGGTTACGGCCCAGGTGTTGTCGGTGAGTTCTTGTTGCAATTGTCCGGCCTCCCAGCCGCTGTATCCCACGAAGAAGCGGATGAAGCCTTCGGTTTCGTAGCCCTGCTCCACGTAGTCGATGGCGTCGGAGTATTTGCCGTCGACGTAGACTCCGGGGATGATTTCCTGCGCGTGTGTGATGATATCCGGGCCCAGGGTGTGGATGAAGTGCAATTCGTCGTGGCCCACGGGTCCGCCGCAATAGAGCGGCACGGCGCGAGTGGTGTTACACACGGTGTCGATGTCCTTGAGCGTGCAGTCAATTTGCTTATTGAGCACAAGGCCCATGGCTCCATGCTCGTCGGGCGCATGCAGCATGAATATGGCGGAGTGGCAGAACCATTTCTCGGCCAAGAATGGGTTGGAAATAAGTATGTTACCATCGCTTACCGGCTTCAGACCGCCGGCTTTGGCGAAGAATCGGTCGTGGAATTTGCTCATAAGATGTTGGCGGTTTTAAACATTTTCAGATAGTAGTCGGCCTTGGCTTTGAGGGCCAAGGGATATGCGCGCGAGGTGGAGGGCAAGCGCCACAGGCGGATGGAGCGGCCGCGGAATTGCCACAGGTTGAACTCGCCGATTTTGGGCACGGCGGTGGCGGTGGCTTCGGCCAAAAGAGTAGCGGCTTTCTCGCCGGTGGCTACGATGTCGGTGAGCGCCGGCATCTGCTCGGCGAGGGCGGCAATGCAGCGCGGCTCCACCACTTCGAGGTACTTGTCGGAGGCATTGTTTTGCAGTCGGCGGATGCGCACGCAGGTGTCGCTCATGGCTATGCCGTGGCGAGTGGTGAGTTGCTTAATGCGAGCTAAGTCGAACCGCTTTTCCGTGGGTATCCACAGCGCCAAGGGATCGCCTTCGAACAGCAGTCCGATGATGCGCCAAAAGTCGTTGGTGGGGTTGGGATAGTAGAAATCCATACTCCAGCGATGGCGGCCGGGCGGGAATGTGCCGAGCATCAGCACGCGGGCACCGACGGGTGTCCACGGCTCCCACGGGTGCACTTCAATGGGCAGTTCGCTCATGCCTTCACCTCCTTTCTTGCGGTGGCCACGATGTATACCCCGCTGAAAATCATTACGATAGTTATGCCTTTGAGCCACGAGAAGCGGTCCAATCCGAGCGACAACCCCACCAGCGAAGCCACCACCGGTTGCACATAGTTATACATGCCCACCACCTCAGGGCGCAGGTGTTTTTGGCCGTACATCATGAACACGTAGGCCAAGAACGTGCCGCCTACCACCACAAACGCCACACCGCCCACTTGCAGCCAGTCCAAGGCGGCATAGTCGGTGGAAAGGATTGTGGGGAAGGTCACGATCAGCGAGCCGATGGAGGCGAAGGTGAACATCCACTTCATCAGCGTCACTAACGAGTAGCGCTTGATAAAGTTGCAGTAGATCAGCAGGTAGGTGGCGTAGGACAGCTGAGCGGCGAGCACCAGCAGGTCGCCCAACAGCGGGTTATTGCCGCGCACCGCGGTGCTCATGCCGCTGATTATCAGCGTCAAAGCGCCGCCGGCGCCAAGGATGATGCCGCCAATCTTGCGCAGCGTGAGCCGATGGCCGAAGAACAGCGCGCCGAGCACCATCACCCACATGGGCATGGTGGTGGTGATAATCGACGCCTCGCCGGGCGAGGTGTACCCTACCCCCATGATGAAGCTGCCTTGATTAAGCAGGATGCTCAGCATGGCTGCGCCGGCCAAGCGCCACAGGTCACCGGCCGGCACACGTTGGTAGGGTTGCGTCAACGACAGCAACCAGAACAGCACGGCCGCGCCCACTATCCGCGAGTTGGCTAAGAATAGCGGCGTCACCACGCCCACGCTCATCACCAATTTGGCCACCGGCGACATCAGTCCCCACATGGTGTTGGCGCCCACCATGCACAGGTGGCCTTTCACTTGGTGGGTCATTTATCGGCGAGGTAGGCCAAAATCTGTTCGGCGTGAATTTTGGTCTTGATTTCCTTCGGGGTGAAGATTTTGGTGATAACGCCTTCTTCGTCAACCAAATAGGTGGTGCGCAGAATGCCAATGGTGCGACGGCCGCAGGCTACCTTTTCGCCCCAGCAACCCAGGGCTTGCAGCAATGTGGTGTCGGTGTCGGCAATCAGCGGGAACTCCAAGCCTTGAGCGTCGGCAAATTTCTTTTGCAACTCTTGGCGGTCCTTGCTCACGCCGATGATTTCGTAACCGGCTGCTTGCAACTCGGCGCGGTGGGCTTGCAGCGAGCAAGCCTCGGCGGTGCAGCCGCTGGTGTTGGCCTTGGGATAAGAGTACAGCACGATTTTGCGGCCGCGGAAGTCAGCGGCTTTGATTTCGCGACCGTCTTGGTCCACTCCTAATACTTCGGGAATTTTATCTCCTACATTCATAGCTAGTTACAGGTTTTATAAGTGATTATTTCGAACGGCGTATGCTCACGGTGCGCTCCTTGATGATGCCTTGGCGGAAGGCGTAGAGCAGCTCGATCAGCTCGTTAATTTGTGACTGCAGCTCGCGGCCCTTGTCGGTGTCGCGCACGCGCATACGATGTTGACTAAGTTCCACAATTTCCATAGTGCTGACGATGTCAGAGCCGTTGCGGATGGCTTCTTCGGCAGAGGTGAACGGGTCGTGCTTCACCAGCTGGAAGCCGCGGCTGTGGTATACCAAGGTGTAGCCGGCCATACCGGTAGTCTTGTGATACGCCTTGGCGAATCCGCCATCGATTACCATCAGCTTGCCCTCGGCGCGGATGGGCGTTTCGCCCTTGCCGAGTTTTACCGGCACGTGGCCGTTGATGATGTGGCGGTAAGCGCCTTCCACGCCGAACTCGTCGAGAATCATGTCGCACACCTTCGGGTCGTTGCGCAATTGATAGTAGAAGCCCTCTTTCTCCTTGTGGGTGGCTTTGTCGGTTATGAAATAGCGCTCGAAAGTGGTCATGCGTTGCTTGTCGAAAAGCGGCGAATCGGGTCCGCACCAGAGGTACCAGTAGAAGTCGGCGGCTTGGATACGCTGTGCCACCGGCACTTCGATGTTGAAGGCAGCACGCATCACCTGCTCCACCTTGCGCATCAGGCCCATGCCGTGGTAAGGAGTGCCGTCGATGACCAGGTCGCGCAACGAGCCGTCTTCGTTCAACGGGATAGACGCGTGGAAGAGCAAGTTGCTGTTGCATACATTGTACATCGAGCCGTGGCGGAACAGGCAATTCATGTGGCGCGCCAATTTGTCGCTCACCAAGAACGAGTGACGCAATTTGGCCACCAATTCAGCTTCCTCGGGCGAGAGGCGGTATGGGTCGGCGGGGTCGATGGTGGGGAAGTTGCAGTCGCGCATGGGGTACTCAGTGCCGTAGAGGTTCACCGTTTTGCGCTCGAAGTCGATGCAGTGCAGTAGCTTGCGGTCGGCCATGTTCCACTGCGGGTAGCGGTCGATTAGAGCCGCTTCGAGCTTGAATTGGAGCACGGCGATGGCCTTGTGCATACGTGCGATCAGGCGGCTGGACTTCTCTGTGATCGGGTTGTCGGCATCGACCTTGGGCTCGAACGCAATACAATCGTCGTCGGCGTAAGTTTCCATGGCGAAGGTGGCCAGGGGCACCAGGTTGATGCCGTAGCCGTCCTCCAGCGTGGTCATGTTGCAGTAGCGCAGGGAGATGCGCAGCACGTTGGCGATGCAAGCCTCGCTGCCGGCGGCGGCGCCCATCCATAGCGCGTCGTGGTTGCCCCACTGGAAGTCGAACTTACCGTAGTCCATCAGCGTGTCCATAATGAGATGCGCTCCCGGGCCGCGGTCGTACACGTCGCCCAAGATGTGCAGTTGGTCGATGCTCAGGCGCTGGATCACGTTGCACATGGCCACGATGAAGGCGTCGGCCTGGCCGGTGGAGATGATGGTCTCGATGATGCGGTTGAAGTAGGCTTGCTTGTTGTCATCGCTGGGCGATTCGTGCAGCAGTTCCTCGATGATGTAAGCGAAGTCGGGCGGCAATGCCTTGCGCACCTTCGAGCGAGTGTACTTCGACGACACCGACTGGCACACCTTCACCAAGCGGTGCAAGGTGATGTTGTAGAAGTTATCGAGGTTCTCTTCGTCGCCGGCGTGGATGTACTCCAACTTCTGCTCGGGATAGTAGATGAGCGAACAGAGTTGGCGGATGTCGTCGGTGCTGAGCGAGGTGCCGAAAATGTCGGTGACTTTGCGCTTGATGTTGCCCGACGCATTCTTAAGGATGTGGCGGAACGCTTCGTGCTCGCCATGGATGTCGGCCACGAAATGCTCCGTACCTTTGGGCAGGTTGAGAATCGCTTCGAGGTTGATTATCTCGGTTGACGCGGCCGAAATGTTGGGGAACGACTGCGAAAGCAGCTCCAACACGCGGCGGTCGGCATCAATCTTGTCAGGTGTATAAATAGGTTTAGTAACAGTCATCTCAATTAGGATTATAAAGACACTGCAAAAATACAAAAAATCCCCCACCCGACCAAATTTCCACAGCGATTTTCGCGCAACCCCCGCGCGTTTTTGTGTCGGATCCGTTGCTTTGAGACAAATTGCCGGTTCGAACGAAGAAACGAAGGACGAACTAACGAATTATTTAATGTAGGAAGTTTGATACAGACGTCATCATAGGAAAGGGCGTGATGCACTTTATGCGCTTTGAAACGCCTTTGGTCAAAAAGTTGGTAGCCTACATGGAAAGCATTGGCATTCTTCTCACGGCAAGAGGCCGGGACGCAATGATGCATGCCCCGGCGGCTCGGATAAGACGTATTAGCACTGCTGCGGTTAATAAACCGCTGATTTTCAGACTATTGATAGCTTGTAATTCGCGCAACGCGATTTCCTGAATTTTGCTCTTGTAGGATTGCGGAAAATTTTGTAACTTTGCAGTCAATTTTCGACAATCCTTCTCATGAGCAATAATAATACTGTGCGCATCGGTCGCATCGATATAGATGCCAAAGAATTTAATCAACGTCCCGATCCGGAGAATTTGCCCATCCTTGCTACGCGCAATTTGGTGCTGTTCCCCGGCGTAACCATACCCATTTCCCTCACCCGCGAGTATACGCTGAGCTTGGCGCGTCGCGCCTCGGAGGAGCGGTTCCCCATCGGCATAGTTTGCCAAAAGGACCCTAACGATGACCATCCCACCATCAGCAAGGGCTTGCGCCGGTTGGGAGTGGTCGGTTATGTGTTCCAGATTTTGGAGATGCCCGACGACACTTACACCGCCCTGGTGCACGGCGTGCAGCGCTTCCGCATCCTGGGCAGCGCACCTTCCGAGCCGGGCGAGTTGAACGCTCGCATACAGTTGCTCGACGAGCGCGAAGTGTCTAACCAAGAGCACTATGAGGATGTGATGAACACGCTCACGGAGGTGTCGGAAGAGTTGGCTCGCCAAGCTTTCAACGGCGACACCACCATGGTGAACGCCATCCGCGGCGTGAGCTCCCTACCCGACCGCACCAACTTCATCGCCACCAACTTTCCCCTTGAGCCCACCGACAAGATTCAGGTGCTGGCCAAGAACGACCCCGAGCAACGTGCCATCGCGCTGCTGTCGCTGTTGCTTAACGAGAAGAAGCGTGTGGATGTGACGCAAGATATCCTCAAACAAGCCTCCGAGAAGATGAAGGAGACGCAGCGTTCGGCCTTCCTGCAGATGCAGATGGAAGCCATCAAAGAGGAGCTGTATGGCGATACGGCGGAGGACGACCCTGCCGAAGTGTTGGCAGCCCGCGCCAAAGAGTTGCCCTTCCCGGCGGCGGTGCGTGCGGCATTCGAAAAGGAACTGGCCAAACTCAAGCGCATCGGCCAGCAGTCGCCCGACTATGCCGTGCAACATTCCTACCTTGAAACGCTGTGTGAGCTGCCTTGGGGCGCGCCGGCCGAGACCAATTCCGACATCAACAAGGCTGTGGAAGTGCTTGAAAATGACCACTATGGCCTCGACAAGGTCAAGCAACGCATCTTGGAACAGATTGCCGTGGTGATGCACAATTCCAAGGCCAAATCGCCCATCATTTGCTTGGTGGGTCCTCCGGGCGTGGGCAAGACCTCGCTTGGCGCATCCATAGCCAAGGCAATGGGCCGCAAGTACGAGCGCGTGTCGCTCGGCGGTTTGCACGATGAGGCCGAAATTCGCGGACACCGTCGCACATACATCGGCGCCCTCCCCGGCCGCATCATGAAAGCCATGAAGGCCGCCGGCACCACTAACCCCGTGTTGCTGCTCGACGAAGTGGACAAAATCGGCAAAGACTACAAGGGCGACCCGTCGTCCGCGCTGCTCGAAGTGCTTGACCCTGAGCAGAATGTCACCTTCCACGACAACTATATCGACCTCGATTACGACCTGAGCAACGTGCTCTTCATCGCCACCGCCAACAGTTCGGCCAACATCGAAGGCCCGCTGCTCGACCGCATGGAGGTCATCAACCTCAGCGGATACCTCTTGGAGGAAAAGATTGAAATCGCGCGTCGCCATCTCATGCCTAAAGTGCTGAAAGCCAACGGTTGGGACGATGACGATATGCCATTCAATATCTCCGACGAATCGCTCACCTATCTCATCGAGAACTACACGGCGGAGAGCGGTGTGCGCCGCTTGGAGAACGTGCTCGGCACTTTGGTGCGCAAGGCCATCTTGGCCAAGTTGCGCAACACGCCCATGGCCCTTGACCTCCAACCCGGCGACCTGCGCGAACTCCTCGGTCTACCTTTATATAATAAGGACAAATACGAGGGCAACGACTTCCCCGGCGTGGTTACAGGTTTGGCATGGACCCAAGTCGGCGGCGAAATCCTCTTGGCGGAAGCATCCCTTTCGCCCGGCAAAGGCGAACGCCTCACCATCACCGGCAACCTCGGCGACGTGATGAAAGAATCCGCCACCATCGCCATGCAGTGGGTCAAAGCGCACTGTGCCCAACTCAACATTCCCGCTGAGGCCTTCGAAAAATTCAACCTGCACATCCACTTCCCCGAAGGCGCCATCCCCAAAGACGGCCCATCGGCCGGCATCACCGTGGCCACCGCTATCGCCTCGGCATTCACCGGCCGCAAGGTGCGCGAGCGCATCGCCAGGCCCGGCGAAATTTCCCTGCGCGGGCGCGTGCTCCCCCTGGGCGGCATCAAGGAAAAGATCCTTGCCGCCAAACGCGCCGGCATCACCACCATCGTTCTCAGCGCCGAGAACCGCCGCGACATCGAAGACATCCCGGCCAACTACACCGCCGGCCTCACCTTCCAGTACGTCGACACCATGACGCAAGTGGCCGCCTTCGCGCTTCTCTAATTAGGGTGCATGCCCGAGCAGGAGCTCGGAGCAGGTGCAAAAAGGCTTCGCGCGCCTTGCAGCCGCGCGAGCCATGCCTAACAGTCTGGTTATATGTACGTTGACGCGGACGCGGCACGCCGCGTCCGTACTGATTCTGTTCTTTTGATACAGCGTCGTCTTTACGGATGCCGGGGCGGTGGGTTAGCGGCGGAAGCGTTGGAGGATGGGGGCGTAGGCGTCGATGCGGCGGTCGCGCAGGAAGGGCCACCAGCGGCGGACGTTTTCGCTGCGGTGCATATCGATGTCGATGCATTCCACCACCTCGTCGTCGGAGGAGGCGCGGAAGAGCAGTTCGCCTTGCGGTCCGGCCACGAAGCTGTTACCCCAGAATTGTATGCCGTTGGTTTGGCCGGAGGGGTCGAGTTCGGTGCCCACGCGGTTGACGGTGACCACGGGCAGGCCGTTGGCTACGGCGTGACCGCGTTGCACTGTTACCCATGCTTCGAGTTGGCGTGCTTGTTCGGCGGCCGTGTCGCTGCTTTCCCAACCGATGGCGGTGGGGTAGATTAGCAACTCAGCCCCGGCGAGCGCCATCAGTCGCGCAGCCTCAGGGTACCACTGATCCCAGCACACCAAGACGCCGAGCCGCCCCACGGAGGTGTCGATTGGCTCGAAGCCGATGTCGCCAGGGGTGAAGTAGAACTTCTCATAGTAAGCGGGATCGTCGGGAATGTGCATCTTGCGGTAGCGGCCGGCCTCGCTACCATCGGCCTCGAACACCACGGCGGTGTTGTGGTACAGGCCGGCGGCGCGGCGCTCAAACAGCGAGGTGACCAGCACCACGTGGTATTCGGCGGCCAGGGCGCTGTAGAACTCGGTGGCGGAAGAAGGCAGGTCCACGGCCAGGTCGAAGTTGTCCACGTTCTCAGTCTGGCAGAAGTAGAGACTGTCGTGCAACTCGCGGTTGACGATAAGGCGGGCGCCCTGTTCGGCGAGCGCTTTCACCGCGGCGGCGATGCGCATGCGGTTGAGGTTGGTATCGTAGGTGTTGGCTTGCTGAATGATGCCAACGCGGAGTGTCTTGTTCATAAGCAAAGGAAGTTAACGGGAAGTTGCATGGTGGCGCAGTGGAGCGAGCCGTGTTGCTGAATCAGCGCGCGGCAGTCGACGGGCTCAATGCGGTGGTTGGGGAAGGCCACGCGCAGGGTCTTGGCGGCGAGGTCGTCGTTGAGCGGCTGGTTGTAGGTGGGCATCAAGATGGCATCGTTGAGCACCAGGTAGTTGGCGTAGGTGGCCGGCAGGCGTAGGCCTTCGTCGTCGTAAATCGGGTCGGGCAGCGGCAGTTCGATAAGGTTGAACGGTCGGCCGTCGAGGGTGCGCATGCGGCTGAGCTCGGCCGGAATGTCGGCCAAGAGGGCGCTCTGCGGGTCGTCGGGCACGGATGAGCGTGCGCCTACATATAATATAGTATCGTCGGGGGCAAGGCGGGCTAAGGTGTCGATGTGGCCGTCGGTGTCGTCGCCGTACATGGCGCCGGATTCGAGCCACAGCACGTTCTCGGCGCCGAGCTCGCGGCGCAGGCGCTCCTCGATTTGGGCGCGCGAAAGGCCGGCATTGCGGGTGTCGGTGAGTAGGCACGAGGTGGTGGTGAGGATGGTGCCGTGGCCGTCGCTTTCGATGGAGCCGCCCTCGAGGAAGAAGTCGAGACAGTCGTTGTAGCGGCCGCGGAGCAATCCGGCGCGCGCCATGGCGGCCGTCACCGCGTTGTCCTTCTCGGCGGCGAATTTTCCGCCCCAGGCGTTGAAGGCGAAGTCGTTAAGCACGGGTTGGCCGTTGGCGTCGACGGTGGAGAGCACGCCGTAATCGCGCGTCCAGGTGTCGTTGGTGGGCACGTCGAAGAAGATGATGCGGTCGGCGGGGACGTGGCTGAGCAGTTGGCGCGGGCGCTCGCAGTCGGGCGCAATCACCACAGCCACCGCGTGGCGGGCGATAGCCGTGACCAAATTGATGTAACATTCTTCGACTTGGGCCAACATGTAGGCCCAATCTGTGGCGGCATGAGGCCAGGCAACGATAACGCCTGCCGAGGGTTCCCACTCGGCAGGCATTCTCACTGTAAGGTTATTCTTCGTCATTATAATCGGTCAATACGTCCCACACTTCATTGCGGTCGGCCCAGTACTCCTCGCAGTAATCGAGGAATCCGCGGCGCTCGGTGACACCTTGCTGCCGACACCACTGACGGTAGTCGCGGCGCAATTGTTCATCATCGCTCAGTGTGCGATTAAACTCTGCCTCAGCCATGTCGATGCTCGGGCTTTGGCGGATTATTGAGATGAAAAGATCAGTAATGTCTTCCATATTCGCCTTGAAGGTAGATATTAGTTTGTAATATACTGCAAATATAAAACAAATTTTGTAAACTACCAAACCTTATCCAAAAATCTTTTATTAAAAAAGGTTTACAAAGCGCGAAATTGCGGAAATTTTTCATTATTTTGGTTTTGCTGTAATTTTTTTGGTGAAAAATGTGGATATGTGCAATTTTTTTAGTAACTTTGCAGTGATTTAAACAACCGAATTACTTATTACTCTAACAAAATATCCAATATGGTAAATTACAAAGATTTAGGCTTGGTTAACACCCGCGAAATGTTCGCCAAAGCCATCGAAGGTGGCTACGCAGTGCCCGCTTTCAACTTCAACAACATGGAGCAACTGCAAGCAATCATCAAAGCTGCTGCCGAAGAAAAATCTCCCGTAATCCTGCAAGTGTCGAAAGGCGCTCGCAACTACGCTAACGCCACCCTTCTGCGTTACATGGCCCAAGGTGCTGTGGCTTACGCTAAAGAACTCGGCTGGGAACATCCCCAAATCGTGCTTCACCTTGACCACGGTGATTCCTTCGAACTCTGCAAGAGCTGTATCGACAGCGGCTTCTCTTCGGTAATGATCGACGGTTCGCACCTCCCCTACGAAGAAAACGTGGCTCTCACCAAACAAGTAGTGGACTACGCTCACCAATTCGACGTAACCGTTGAAGGTGAACTCGGCGTGCTCGCCGGCGTTGAAGACGAAGTATCGTCCGACCGCCACACCTACACCGACCCCGAAGAAGTGATCGACTTCGCCACCCGCCCCGGTTGCGACTCCCTCGCTATCTCCATCGGCACCTCCCACGGCGCTTACAAGTTCACTCCCGAACAATGCACCCGTAACGCTGAAGGTCACCTCGTTCCCCCTCCATTGGCTTTCGACGTACTCGACGCCGTTATGCAAAAGCTCCCCGGCTTCCCCATCGTGCTCCACGGTTCTTCCTCCGTACCCCAAGAAGAAGTTGACACCATCAACAAATTCGGTGGCAAACTTCCCGACGCAATCGGTATCCCCGAAGAACAACTGCGCAAAGCCGCTGCCAGCGCCGTGTGCAAAATCAACATCGACAGCGACAGCCGCTTGGCTATGACCGCCGCCATCCGTCGCGTATTCGCTGAAAAGCCCGCCGAATTCGACCCCCGCAAATACCTCGGTCCGGCTCGCGACAACATGGAAAAACTCTACAAGCACAAAATTGAAAACGTGCTCGGTAGCGCAGGCAAAGCCCTCTAAGCTCCCACTCTCACATTATACAGAAAGCGACCGCCCCGCGGTCGCTTTCTGCATTTTTACCTATCACCTAT
>CAMGBT010000024.1 GCA_946011725.1 uncultured Bacteroidales bacterium
GATTACCGAAGTTTAAATGAAAGTGCCGTGCATTTTCATACATTTCTTCTTTTTTTTGGATAGGTGGCGGATTTTTTGTAATTTTGTGGAAAATTTCGCAAATGGGAAAAACTATCTTTATCACCGGCGGTGCCTCGGGCATCGGAGCTGCGGCAGTAAGGCGCTTTGCGGCCGCAGGGTGGCGTGTGACGTTTATGGACATCCACCCCAAGGAAGCCAAGGCGCTTATCAACGAAATCGAATCGCCGGAGCCGGTGTGCTTCTTCGAAGGGTCCACGCGCAATCGTGCCGACCTCGACGCCGCTTTGGAGCTTGCTGCCGACGACCTCGGCGGCATCGATGCTCTGTTTGCCAACGCCGGCATCCATCGCAAGAACACGGTGATAGACATCTCGCCCGACGAGCTTGACGAGCTGATTTCCACCAACATCGTGGGCACGGTCAACACTCTGCAGGCTGCCATCCCATTCTTGGCCAACGCCGACGACGGCGCCGCCGTGGTGATCAACGCATCCGACCAGTGCTTCATCGGCAAGGCCGGCAATTTCGGCTACGGCCTCACCAAGGGCGCGCTCGGCCAGCTCACCCGCTCGGCCGCCATCGACTTGGCCCACTTGGGCATCCGCGTCAATGCTGTGTGCCCCTCCACCATCGACACCCCCTTGGTCGACAAGTGTTTCGCCTCGGTGGCCGCTCACTCCGACGCCTCGGCCGAGCAGCTCCGCGCCGACGAGAACGCGCTGTTCCTGCGCGGACGCATGGGCACACCCGACGAGGTGGCCGCCATGGTATATTTCTTGGCATCTCCCGACGCCGCATTCTGCACCGGCGGCCTCTACCCGGTGGACGGCGGCCTTACCGCAATGTAACCTCTCCCTCACCTCACCTGCTAATGAACGAACGCACTGTAATAATCAACGACTGCGACCCCGTGGTGTTCTACGGGGTGAATAACTCCAATATGCGGCTGATCAGCAACCTTTTCCCGAAGTTGCGCATCACTGCCCGCGGCTCCGTGATCAAAGTCATCGGCGAAGAGTCCGAAACGGCCGAATTTGAGCTGAAAATCAAGGAGTTGGAGCAGTATACCGCTAAATACAACTCCCTGCCCGAAGACACCATCATCGATGTCATCAAGGGCCAAGCCCCCAAGGAGCTGAAGAAGGATTCCGTAATCATCTACGGCATCAACGGCAAGCCCATCCAAGGGCGCACGCCCAACCAGCAGCGCCTGGTTGAAGAGTTCACCAAGAACGACCTCACCTTCGCCCTCGGCCCAGCCGGCACGGGCAAAACTTACGTGGCCATCGCCTTGGCCGTGCGCGCCCTCAAAAACAAGGAGGTGCGCAAAATCATCCTGTCGCGTCCGGCGGTCGAAGCCGGCGAGAAGTTGGGCTTCCTCCCGGGCGATATGAAGGACAAGATCGACCCCTACTTGCAGCCGCTATACGATGCCCTCGAGGACATGATTCCCGCGGTGAAATTGCGCGAGTACATGGAGTCGAAGGTGATTCAAATAGCGCCGTTGGCGTTCATGCGCGGCCGCACGTTGAGCGACGCCGTCATCGTGCTCGACGAGGCCCAGAACACCACCACCCACCAAATCAAGATGTTCCTCACCCGCTTGGGCTGCAACGCCAAGATGATCATCACCGGCGACATCACCCAAATCGACCTGCCCCGCAGCGTGGGCTCCGGCTTGGTGCAAGCGCTGCGCGTGCTGCGCGATGTGGAAGGCATCGGCAAGGTGGAGTTCGGCAAGAAGGACATCGTGCGCCACGCCTTGGTGCAACGCATCGTCGAAGCATACGAGCGCGACGAGCAGCGCCGCCAAGTCCTCGAACAAGCATCTGATAATCAGCAAAATCCCCAATAAATCCAATAGATTATGCAATCTACATTAACTTCAACCGAATTCAATTTCCCCGGTCAGCAAAGTCTCTATCACGGCAAAGTGCGCGACGTGTACGACATCAACGGCGACACCTTGGTGATGGTGGCCACCGACCGCATCTCCGCCTTCGACGTAGTGCTCCCCAAAGGCATCCCCTTCAAGGGTCAAGTGCTCAACCAAATCGCCGCTTACTTCCTCGACGCCACCGCTAACGACGTGCCCAACTGGAAGTTAGCCACCCCCGACCCCATGGTCACCATCGGCCACAAGTGCGAAGGCTTCCGCGTGGAAATGATCATCCGCGGCTACCTCACCGGCAGCGCCTGGCGCGAGTATAAAGCCGGCGCACGTTCGCTCTGCGGCGTGCCCCTGCCCGAAGGTATGCGCGAAAACCAGAAGTTCGACACCCCCATCATCACCCCCACCACCAAAGCCGACGCCGGCCACGATGAAAACATCTCCCGCGAGGAAATCATCGCCCAAGGTATCGTAAGCCGCGAACACTACGAGGTGATGGAGCAATACACCCGCCGCCTGTTTGAAATCGGCACCCGCATGGCTGCCGAAAAGGGCCTCATTTTGGTTGACACCAAGTACGAATTCGGCCTGCGCGACGGCAAAGTAATCCTCATCGACGAAATCCACACGCCCGACTCCTCGCGCTACTTCTATGCCGACGGCTACCAACAGCGCTTCGAAGCCGGCGAGCCCCAGCGCCAACTTTCGAAAGAATTCGTGCGCCAATGGCTCATCGAAAACGGCTTTATGGGTCGCCCCGGCGAAGTGGTGCCCGAAATGACCGACGAAATTTGCGACAGCATTTCGCAACGCTATATCGAACTGTATGAACACGTTACCGGCCAAAAATTCGTGCCGGCCGTGAGCGACGATCTCGCCGCCCGCATCGAGCGCAACATCGCCGCCGCCCTCAAATAACCCTCTCTGACACAATGAGTTCCGAATCAATCAAACCCTACGATAGCCAAGGCGACAAAACCGAGCAGGTGCGCGAAATGTTCAACAACATCGCGCCGGCTTACGACCGCCTCAACCGCGCCATGAGCTTCGGCTTGGACCGCAGCTGGCGCCGGCGCGCCGTGGCCATGGTGGCCGCCACCGGCCCCGCTCACATCATCGACATAGCCACCGGCACCGGCGACTTCGCCTTGCAATTGGCCCAGGCCATGCCGCAGGCTTCGATCACCGGGTTGGACCTGTCGCAGGGTATGATTGAGGTAGGACGCGCCAAAGTCGAGGCCGCCGGCCTCAGCCACCGCATCACTCTGCAAGTGGGCGATTGCCTCGCTCCACCTGCAGAGCTGACCGGCGCGGCCGATGCCGTCACCGTGGCCTTCGGCGTGCGCAATTTCGCCAACTTGGCCGCCGGCTACCGCGCCATGCACGATATGCTCCGCCCCGGCGGAATGCTCTGCGTGATAGAGCTTTCCACCCCCACTTCGCCGGTGGTGAAGCCTTTCTACAAACTCTACACATCGACCGTTATCCCACTGATGGGCCGCGCCGTAAGCCACGACAACCGCGCTTACTCCTACCTGCCCGAAAGCATCGCCGCCGTGGCCCAAGGCGAGCAAATGCTCGCGCTGATGCGCGGCGCCGGATTGGTCGATGCACGCTTTATTCCTCTCACCATGGGCGTGTGCACCATCTACACCGCCTTCCGTCCCAAATGACCCCATGATTATGAAGCATTTGCGTCTACTTTTATTCTCCTTTGCCGCTGTGGCCGCCATCGCCGTATGTGCGCAACGTCAAGTGCACATCAACTTGCCCAAGCCCACAGCCGAGCCGCCTCAACAGCCTGAACAGCAACAGCTTTCGGTGAGCGATTCGCTGCTGCAAGTATACGAGAGCTCGCTCTACGACCTCTTTGACCAGCCGCTCACCCTGCCGCCGGTGTTCTTCATGCCCGCCGTGTACAGCACTTTTGAATTCGACAACCCGCTCGCCATCGGCGACACTATACACTCCGGCAACCCCGCCCTGCGATGGGTGGAGGATGCCGCCGTGCTCTCGCGCCAAGCCTCCTCGCTGCGCTATCACCTATTTTATCAGCACCCGGAATTGGTGCGCTACAACCTCGCCACTCTGCCGGTGGCGCCCCAGCAGTATGTGGCCACTGTCAATCCGAGCGACTTCACCATCACCACCGTCCCCGCCCAAATGACCGCCACTGCGCCCACTATCGCCCCCGAGCAAGTGCGCCGTCGCCACTGGATTCGCGAGTTCTCCACCTCGCTCCACTTCTCGCAGGCTTATGTGTCGCCTAACTGGTATCAAGGCGGTAACAACAACCTCAACGCCCTCTTTAATATATATTATAATGTGAAGCTCAATCAGGAGTTCCACCCCAACCTGCTGTTTGAAACCACGGCGCAATACAAGTTGGGCCTCAACAACGCCCCCGACGACGAGCTCCACAGCTACAACATCACCGAGGACCTCCTGCAAATCAACACCACCTTCGGTGTGAAAGCCGCCCACCGGTGGTACTACTCTTTCACCGGACAGTTCAAAACCCAGGTGGTAAAGAGCTATAAATCAAATTCCAACACGCTGAAATCTTCCTTCCTCTCGCCTGGCGAACTCACCGCCGGTGTCGGTATGACGTATAACTATGTCAACAAACCCAAGACTTTCACCTTCGACGCTTCCATCGCCCCGATTTCTTACAACCTGAAGATTTGCACCAACGATTTGGTGGACCACGCTGCAGCCGGTGTGGACGAAGGCCATTCCACCAAGCATAGCTTCGGTTCTACGGCCGAACTGCGCATCTCGTGGAAGATGGCTCGCAACATATCTTTCGCCTCGCGCATCTTCGCTTTCACCAACTACGACTACTTCCAAGCTGACTGGGAAAATACTCTCACCTGCGACATCAATCGCTATTTCACCACCCAAATCTACGCCCACGCGCGCTACGACTCTAAAACACCGCGCACGGCCGACAGCTCGTGGCACAAGTTGCAACTCAAAGAGATTTTCTCCATCGGCTTCTCGTATAAATTCACCTCACTGTGATGCTTACTCGCCGCCTGCTCGCCTGCCTGACGGCCGCGATGGTGTGGCTGGCCGCCGCGGCTGCCGACCCCATCGTGGGGCGGTGGCAGGTCAATGCCGGCGGTGCCGTATTTGACGTTCAGCCGCTGCCGGGTCGCACGGATGCCTTCGTAATGCTCTGGGTCGACGGCCCCGACTTCTCGCTCGAGCCGGGCACGGAAATCGGCCGCATTTTCACCACTGCCGAGCCGGGGGCTTACGACTGCCACGCGGCCACCGACCCCCGCCGACAAGGATTGCGCAAGCGCTCGGCCGACTTCGTCATCCGATTCTCCGACTCCGACCCTAACGCGCTGATTTTCACCGCTTACCACCGCCGCAAGCGCGTGTCGCTCTGGCGCTGGGTGCCTTACTTATTCCGCATCACCATCATCCAAGACAGCAACCGCCCCAACGACCTCGAGGGCGCACGTCGTCTCAATTCGCCTCCGCGCACCATCGAGCTATGAAACATTTCTTCCTTCTTATCATAGCGCTGACCGTGACCGTGGCCGTGGCCGCCTCAGCGCAGAACTACCGTCGGCCCACGCCTAACAAGCCGTCGCGCCATGCCGCTGCGGCGCAAGTGGTTGAAATTCAGTGTGATACGGTGGATGCGCCGCCCGCCGATTCGGTGGTGGTGACCGGCTTCGACAAGCAACTGCGCTCCAAGCGCGAAACCATGTTCGTGTCGAACCACACCGCGCGCCCCATCACCTCCATCACCCTGCGCATCGACTACTTCGACATGGCCGGCCATATGCTCCACAGCGCCACTCACTCCACCTCGGTGGACCTGCCGCCGGGTCAAACGCGCCAGATTGAGTTGCCCGCCTTCGACCGCACCGACCGCTTCTACTATCACCTCTCGCCGGCGCCCACCCGCGTTCAGCAGGCCACGCCTTTCACCGTCACGGTAACCATCCTTCTTATCACCCACCCCAGTAACCCTTAACCACAATGAAAATAGCTATCATCGCTGCCATGAGCAAGGAACTCGCCCTGCTCCTGCCTCTGCTTGAGAATCACTCTACCGTCTCCATCAACAATTACACCTTCCACCTGGGCCAAATCGCCGGCCGCGAAATCGTGGCCTTCCAGTCGGGCATCGGCAAGGTCAACGCCGCCATCGGCACCCTTACAGTCATCGAAAACTTCCACCCGTCGCTAATCATCAACACGGGTGTGGCCGGCGGCTGCGGTCGCGCCCGCATCCTCGACGTGGTCATCCCCGACCGCATCGCCTACCACGATGTGTGGTGCGGTGAAGGCACCATCCCCGGCCAAGCCGCCGACTGCCCGCCCACATTCTCCTGCCCGCTGTCGGCCGACTTGGTCGACTCCCTCGGCGCCAAACGCGGCCTGTTGGCCTCCGGCGACGTATTCATCTCGCGCCGCGAAGAGGTTGACCGCATCGTGGGCATGTACCCCGACTGCGTGGCCATCGACATGGAATCCGCCGCCATCGCCCACACCTGCTACCTCAAAAACGTGCCCTTCGTGGCCATCCGCGTGGTGAGCGACACCCCCGGCGCCGGCGACAACATCGCCCAGTACGACAACTTCTGGGCCGACGCCCCCGCCCACACCTTCCACACCCTTAAATCCCTCCTCTCCGCCATCTAACCCCCCGCCCCTCGTGTTTGTGAAAGACGATTTCTAACGATTTTTTATGATAGCCATCCGGACGCTTTTTAAGACGATTTCGAAATCGTCTTCCCCTCAACCGGATGGCCATCGTAAGAAATCGTCTTCCCCAAACACAACCAAACACAACGAAATTATTATGAAGGATATTGCTTGCAGGCGCGGGCGGAAGGTCATTGAGAAGTGGGTGGCACAGGGCGAACACCTCCACCAAGACTTCAAATACACCATTTCCGATGCCCGCAAAATAGCTCGCTCGGTGTCGGCTTTCGCCAACGCCCAAGGCGGCCGTCTGCTCATTGGCGTCAAGGACAACGGCGTGGTGGCCGGCGTGCGAAACGAGGAAGACATCTACGTCGTAGAACAGGCCGCCCAACGCTACTGCTCGCCCGCCGTCGAGGTGCAGTTCACCGCCTACAGCTACGACACCGGCGTGATGGTGATTTGCGCCGACATCCCCGCCGTGCACGAGCGCCCCGTGGAGGTGCTCGAAGCCGATGGCATGCGCCGCGCCTACTATCGTGTGGCCGATGAAAACATCGTGGCACATCCGCTGATGGTGCGCGCGTGGCAGTGCAACGAGCCCCTGTCGCTCACCGCCGACAGCGCCGTGCCCCGCCTGTTGCAACTGGTGGAGCAACACCCCGACGGCCTCGACGCCCGCGACGTGCCCATCGCCCTTCACATCAGCACCCCGCGAGCCGAGCGCCTCATCGTGCAATTAGCAGCCGCCGGCCTACTCACCTTCGCCCACCGCCGCCAAGGCTTCCTGCTCACCCTCCCCACCCCATAGCCATTCTTACCGCTCGACATCACCGCCTGCCCCCAAACCTATGCCCGTCCCTACTGATATTCTGACCTTTTGAGAAAGTGCCGAAAATCTCACAATCTTGGCTGCCTTTATTTTAACGTAAGACGTAAACGTAGAAACGTATTTTTTGACGTAGGAACGTCTTACGTTGAAAACCTGCGGCTTACGTTGGGAGGCGCAAGGTGGGGCGGGTTAGCCCCACTGGAGCTTGGTGCGGAGGGTTTGGGCGAAGTTGTGCGAGCGCATGCGCACCAGGCGCACCTCGAAGGGGGCGCGGCGCATGGTCACCGGGGTGTCGATGGAGAGGGTGGTGGTGCGGCCGTCGAGGGTGAGGCGGTAGGTGTCGCCGCGGCCGGCGCAGCGGAATTGTAGCAGCGAGCTGTCGCCCACCACCAGCGGGCGCATCGACAGCGAGTGGGCGGCGATGGGCGAAAGAATCCACACCGGCGCGGTGGGTTCGACGATGGGTCCGCCTACCGAGAGGTTGTAGGCCGTGCTGCCGGTGGGAGTGGCGATGATGAGGCCGTCGGCGCGGTAGTCGGCCAGGTCCACGCCGTTGATGGCGGCCTGGATGGAGATGATTGAGCACGATTCCGACTTGGTGATGGTGGCCTCGTTCAGGGCGTAAGGCCAGCCGCGCAGGCCGGGGCAGTCGATTTGCAGCAGCGAGCGCGCCTCGATGTCGAAGTTCGACTCGTCGACCATCAGCGCCGGCAAGCTGGGCAAATCCTCCACCGAGAGCGAGGCGAGGAAGCCCAAGTGGCCGGTGTTCACCCCGATGATGGGTATCTGCTTATCGGCCACCCACGCCGCGGTGCGCAAAAACGAGCCGTCGCCGCCGAGGCTGATGGCGAAGTCGGCCTCGAAGCGGGTGGATTCCACCACCCGGCACACGCACTGCAGTGCCTGCGGCGGCAGCAGCGTTTGCAGATGGTTGAAGAGCTTGGCGTGCATCACCGCCTTGTGGCCGGCGGCGGTCATGGCGGTGAGGAACTGTTCGATTAGCTCGATGTATGGCTGTTGGCGGCGCGAGCCGTAGATAGCGATTTTCATAACGTTGGTGGGACTAGATTGAGAGGATGTGCATCAATTCATCATAGCGTGAGCGCAGCACTTCGTCGTCGGCTTGCGGCGCATCGTAGTCGAGAATCTCGAAGCCGTAGCGCTCCAATGAGCGGATGGCGGCCAAGGGCGAACGGTGGCCGATGCGCAGCGCCACCGCCAAGCGATTGTCGCCGGCATTGATGGAGGTGACGTTGAGGTTGAGCAACTGCGCGTCGGCATCTTCCACCGCCCGGGCCAGTGCCGAAGCAGAGTAATCCGAGGGCCTGCAAGCCACTAAAATGCGGCTCGAATCGGCATTTTGAGGAAAAAATACCTCAAAATTACAATTTTTATATTCTTTTGTATCAAAATCTTTGGTCATTCTCGTTTTTTCTAACTAATTTTGTAGTCGGAAATCAAATACAAATTTACAATCTTTTTCTCACATATCCTAAAAGATATTGAAAAACTTATCAAAGTGACCTACAAAAAGCCTCATACACGCCTTAGCGTGAACATAAACAAGATAGCTACGCTGCGCAATGCGCGTGGTGAAAATCGTCCGTCGGTTGAGCAAGTAGCCATCGATTGTCAGAAATTTGGAGCGGAAGGCATCACGGTGCATCCGCGTCCCGACGAGCGCCACATCCGCCGCGCCGACGTGGCCGCCCTGCGCCCGATAGTCAAGGTAGAGTTCAACATCGAAGGCTATCCCGACGATGCTTTCATGGAATTGGTGCTGCGCAACCGCCCCGAGCAGGTGACGCTCGTGCCCGATGCGCCCTCGGCGCTGACCTCATCGGCCGGCTGGGACGTGGCCGCCAACTTCGACCAACTCTGCTCCGTGGTGGAGCGCCTCAAGGAAGCCGGCATCCGTTCATCCATCTTCGTGGACACGAACTTGGACAACATTGCCGCAGCCGCGCGCACCGGCACCGACCGTGTGGAGCTCTACACCAAGCCTTACGCCGATAACTATGCCGCAGACCGCGCCGCCGCCATCGCTCCCTACATCGAAGCATCGCGCGCCGCCCACAACCTCGGATTGGGCATCAACGCCGGCCACGACCTGAGCCTCGAAAACCTCGAATACTTCGCCGCCGAGATGCCATATCTCCACGAAGTGTCGATCGGCCACGCCCTGATTTGCGACGCCCTCTACCTCGGCCTCGAAACCACCATCCGTCGCTACCTGGCCTGCCTCAATTCTCACTAATTAGTCAACCCCCTAAACCCCTGATATACAATGGAAGAGCAATCACTTTCGATATGGCAGCTTTGCATGGAAGGCGGCTGGATTATGCTGGTCCTCGCCTTGTTGGCCCTCGTTTCAATCTACATCTTCGTTGAGCGATTTTTGGCGCTCCGTGCCGCCTCGCAGCTCGACGACACCTTCATGAAGCGCATCCGCGACTACATCCACGAAGGCGAATTCGAATCCGCGCAGAACCTCTGCCGCAGCAACCCCACCCCCTTCGCCCGCCTTATCGCCAAGGGCATCAGCCGCATCGGCCGCCCCATGAACGATGTGCTGGTGGCTATTGAGAACACCGGCAACTTGGAAGTGGCCGCCCTCTCGCGCGGCTTCACATGGTTAGCTACCACCGCCGCCGGCGCGCCCATGCTCGGCTTCCTCGGCACCGTTATCGGCATGGTCGACGCTTTCTATTCCATCGCCAGCAGCGGCAACGCCGCCCAAATCGGCTCCTTCGCCGGCGGCATCTACACAGCGTTGGTCACCACCGTGGCCGGCCTAATTGTGGGCATCGCCGCTCTGTTTGCCTACAACTATCTGGTGAGCCGCGTCAACAAAATCATGAAGCTGATGGAGGCCAACACCATGGAATTTATGGACCTTCTCAACGAACCCGCTAAATAATCGCTTATGGCTCTGAAACGTTCGCAGGAAATGATTTCAGGCTTCTCGATGGCATCCATGACCGATGTCATCTTCCTGCTGCTGGTGTTCTTCATGGTTACCTCCACCTACGTGTTCCCTACTGCGCTGGAAGTGAACCTGCCCGAAGGCACCGAGCAGACCCCCGAGAAGCCGTCCACACGCGTGTTTGTCGACGCGCAAGGCGCCTACTATGTGAGCTTCGACGACCAAGAACTCGCCCCGGTGCCTGCCGACAGCCTCGCCCCGGTGCTCACAGCCTGGGCTGTGGAACATCCCGATGACGGCATCGCCGTTTACGCCGACGTCGACGTGGCCTACGGCAAGGTGGTGGAAGTGCTCAACTTGGGCGCCGCCAACTCGCTGAAAATGGTGCTCGCCACCCGCCCCGGCGCCACCCAGTCGCCCGCTATCAATTCTCCTCAACAATAACCCTCCCAACCTCTCTCTCACGCTATGGATAAGAATCGAATAATCGCACTCACGGTCACCTGCATCATCGCCCTATTGCTGATGGTGCTGATGATGGTGGTGCACATCTCCGCCGGTGCGCTCGACCGCGAGTGGCCGCCCCGCCATGATGGCGAAGTGGCCTTTGCCGAGGACGAGCAGTACTTCGAGGTGATGCAAGAAGCGCGTGTGAACGTGTCGTCGAACCAATTGGCCGCCCCCGCTCACAACCCCGAGCCGGCCAAGAACCAAAGCGACCCCGCCCCCACTACCGGCCACGATGTCGCCGACCGCGGTGCCGCCGGCGATGCCCCTGCCACCGCCACCGCCCCCCGCCCCGCGCCCGTGGAGCCGCAAACGCAGCAACCCACCAACCAAGGCCCCTCGCAGCAGGAACTGGCCGAGCAGGAAGCGCGCCGCCGCGCCAACGCCGCCACCTCGTCGGCGTTCAACCGCTCCAACGGCAACAATAACACCTCCCAATCCGGCTCCACCGCCGGCAACAGCGGCACCCCCTCCGGCACATCCACCACCATCTCCGGCAGCGGATCCGGCACTGTGGGCGGCGGCTGGAAGATGCCCGCCTACCAAAAAGTGCGTTCCACCGTCACCGGCTCCATCCGAGTGCGCGCCACCGTGCGCCGCGACGGCACCGTGGCCACCGCCGAAGTAATTGGCGGCGCCGCTCCGGCAGCCACCGACCGCGACCTGTGCAAGCGCGTGCTGGCCGAAGTGCGCTCGCGCCGATTCACCCGCACCGACGACAACGCTCCCGAATCCGCCACCGCTTACATTACTTACACCTTCAAATAGAATAACGCAATTAACAGATATACAAGATGTTACAGAAAATAGCAGCTCTACGCGCCGAAATCGACGCCCTCACCGCCGCCTCGGCCGAGGACGTGGAAGCTCTGCGCATTAAATACCTAAGCAAGAAAGGCCTTATCCCTTCGCTGATGAACGACTTCCGCAGCGTCCCTGCCGAAGAAAAGCGCACCGTGGGCCAAGCCATCAACGACCTCAAAACCGCCGCCACCGACCGCATCAACGCCCTGCGTGATGCCCTGGCCGCTGCCGACGACCCCACCGACGGCCTCGACCTCACCCGCACCGCCACACCGTTGCGCGTGGGAACCCGTCACCCCCTGTCGCTGGTGCGCGAAGAGATCATCGCCATCTTCCGCCGCCTCGGATTCACCATCGCCGAAGGCCCCGAAATCGAGGACGACTGGCACGTGTTCTCATCGCTCAACTTCGCCGACGACCACCCCGCCCGCGACATGCAGGACACCTTCTTCATCGGCCGCACCCCCGACGTGCTGCTCCGCACTCACACCTCCTCGGTGCAGTCGCGCGTGATGGAAACCACCCAACCGCCCATCCGCATCATCTGCCCCGGCCGCGTGTACCGCAACGAAGCCATCTCCGCCCGCGCTCACTGCTTCTTCCACCAAGTCGAAGCCCTCTACGTGGACAAGAACGTCACCTTCGCCGACCTGCTCCAAACCCTGCGATACTTCGCCCGCGAAATGTTCGGCCCCGAAACCGGCATCCGTCTGCGCCCGTCCTACTTCCCCTTCACCGAGCCTTCGGCCGAAATGGACATCAGCTGCGACCTCTGCGGCGGCAAAGGCTGCGCCTTCTGTAAAGGCACCGGCTGGGTGGAAATCCTCGGCTGCGGCATGGTCGACCCCAACGTGCTCGAAGCCTGCGGCATCGATTCCAAAGTGTACAGCGGCTTCGCCCTCGGCATGGGTATCGAACGCATCACTAACCTCAAATACCGCGTCAACGACCTGCGCCTGTTCAGCGAAAACGACCGCCGTTTCCTCGACGAATTCGCCGGCGCGCACTAATCCCACTCACCGTTGGCCGGTATGTGGATAACGAATATGCGAAGTACGAAATAACGAAATTTCATAAGGATTCGTTACTTCGTCCTTCGTCACTTCGTTCAATCCGCCGTGGCCGGACTCAATTCAATAGCACCAATGCGCAAGGCCGAATTGTATCGCACCGTAGTGGAACGCTTTCAGCAGCACATGCCCGTGGCTGAAACCGAGTTACACTACCGCAACCCCTTCGAGCTGTTAGTGGCCGTAATCCTCTCGGCCCAATGCACCGACAAGCGGGTCAACCTCGTCACGCCCGCCCTGTTCGAAGCCTTCCCTACCCCGCAGGCGCTCGCCGGGGCCTCTGAGCAGCAGGTGTTTGAGCTGATCCGCTCCGTGTCGTATCCCAACAACAAAACCCGCTCGCTCTTAGGCATGGCGCGCCGGTTGGTCGACGTGTTCGGCGGTGAAGTGCCCGCCAACCTCGACGATCTGGTCACCCTGCCCGGCGTCGGCCGCAAAACCGCTAACGTGATCCTCTCGGTGGTGTACAACCGTCCCGCCATGGCCGTGGACACCCACGTGTTCCGCGTGGCCGAGCGCATCGGCCTCACCCGCAATTCGCGCACCCCGCTCCAAACCGAGCGCACCCTCACCGACAACATCCCCACCGAGCTCATCCCCCGCGCCCACCATTGGCTAATCCTCCACGGCCGATACGTGTGCCGCGCTCGCAAACCCGACTGCCCCAACTGCTTCCTCAGCGACATCTGCCGCTATAACCACTCCAACGCATGCAACAAACCTTCCTGATGATTATCGAGGTGCTCGGCACCATCGCTTTCGCCATCTCCGGCATCCGCCTCGCCGCCGCCAAGCGCTTCGACTGGTTCGGCGCTTACGTGGTCGGATTGGTCACCGCCATCGGCGGCGGAACCCTGCGCGACGTGCTGCTCGACATCCCCGTGTTTTGGATGCAATCGTCCATGTACTTAGCCGTTACCGGCATCTCACTGGCCACCGTTATCCTCTTTAAACACTTCTTAGTCAAGGGAATGCGCACACTCTTCACCTTCGACGCTATCGGCTTGGCGCTGTTCGTGGTGGTCGGCATCGAGAAGACGCTTGCCATCAACTACCCCATGTGGGTGGCCGTGGTCATGGGCATCACCACCGGCAGCTTCGGCGGCGTCATCCGCGACATCCTCCTCAACGAGGAGCCCCTCTTCTTCCGCAAGGACATCTACGCCACCGCATGCCTCGCCGGCGGCGTGGCCTACTGGTTAGTGGCACTCATCTGGCCAAACGGCTACCTCCCGTCGGCCGCCTGCGCCATCACCGTAATCGGCCTGCGCGTGTTGGCCGTTACCTACAACTGGTCGCTACCCATCCTCCGCGTGCCCGAACAAGACATCCCCGACGACGACAAATGGTCGGACAATCACCACTAACCTCATGAAAGCCACCGAGTTACTGCGATTCCTGCGCTACTGCATCGTCGGCGCCATCAACACCGCCATCACCCTCGGTGTCATCTACCTGTGCCACAGCATCTTAGGCTGGGGAGAATACCTCTCGAACGTCATCGGCTACATTGCCGGCCTCATCAACTCATTCCTGTGGAACCGCGCCTGGGTGTTCCGCGCCCAAGGCAGCCGCCTGCGCCAAGCCCTGCGCTTCGCCCTCGGCTTCGCCCTTTGCTACGGCCTCCAACTCGCCGTGGTCTTCGCCCTGTGCCACACCTCCCTCTCCGCCACCGAGCTCCACCTCCCCTACATCACCCTCACCGGCTACGCCATCGCTACCCTAATCGGCAACATCACCTACACCCTACTTAACTACCTCTACAACAAGCACATAACCTTCCGCCCCACCACCCAAATCTGAAAACACCAAAATCTTTTCGCCCAAAAGATAGGAAAACACCAAAATCTTTTCGCCCAAAAGATAGGAAAACACCAAAATCTTTTGGCTTCGAAAAGTGTTAATGAATAAAAAAATCGGACGCAAAAGACAGAGATCCACGGTCAGGTCGGGTGGTGCGGCAGCTTTTTTGTAAGGGCTCTGAGCTTTAGCGAAGCCGTGGTTAGAGGAGGGTGGCGAGGTGGCGGCCGGCCAGCACCATGAGGAGGCCGCCCAGGAGGCTGGCGCATAGGTAGGCGGCGGCTGTGAGGTAGTGGCCGCCGGTGCCGGCGGTTACCAGTTCGTTGGCGAAGGTTGAGAAGGTGGTGAAGGCGCCGCAGAAGCCGGTCACAAGCAGGGCCATCGCTGTGGGCGACAGCCATTGGTGGCGCTGGGCCAGGCCCATCAGCAGGCCGATCAGCAGGCAGCCGGCGAGGTTGACGCACAGGGTGCCCACAGGCCAACCGTCCACCGCCACTGCCTTGCTAAGCAGATAGCGGGCTACGGCGCCCACAAAGCCGCCGCAGCCCACCATTAAGATCGTTTGCCACATGGGTTAGAGGTATTTGTCGCCGAAGTTCACCTTGGCGTCGTTGACCATCTGCTTGATTTTCTGTTCGTTGGCTTTGGGGCAGATGAGCAGCACGTCGCCGGCGTCGGCCACGATGTAGTCAGAGAGGCCATCCACCACGATTAGCTTGTCGTCCTTGACGGCGAAGATGTTGCCGGTGGAGTTGTAGGCCAACACGCGGCACTGTTGTGCCACGTTGCCCACATTGTTCTTGGGCGAGATGTCGTAGAGGGCGCTCCATGTGCCGAGGTCGTTCCAGCCGAAGGAGGCGGTTTCGACGTATACGTTGGCGGCGCGCTCCATCACGGCGTAGTCGATGGAGATGCTCACGCAGCCGGGGAAGTTGCGCTCCACGAAGTCGGCTTCGGCGGGCGTGCCGAAGGCTTTGCGACCGGCTTGGAACACGCGGCTGACATCGGGTGCGCAGTCGGCGAAGGCTTGGATGATGGTGGAGGCGCGCCACAGGAAGATGCCCGAGTTCCAGAAGAATTCGCCGGTGCGGATGAATGTTTCGGCCAGAGCGCGGTCGGGCTTCTCGGTGAAGGTCTTCACCTTGTGGAATTCGGCGTTGATTTCCTCGCCGATTTGGATGTATCCGTAGCCGGTTTCGGGGCGTGTGGGTGTGATGCCGAGAGTGAGCAGGGCGTCGCGCTCTTCCACAAAGTCAAAACCCTGACGCACAATGCGTAAGAATTCGTTTTCGCGGGTGATGAGGTGGTCGCTGGGTGTTACGATCATCGATGCCTCGGGGTCGCGTGCGGCGATGTGGTAGGCGGCCCAGGCTATGCAGGGGGCGGTGTTGCGCCGTGCCGGCTCGGCCAAAATCTGCTCGGCGGCGAGCTGGGGCAACTGCTCCAGCACTAAGTCGCGGTATTGGCTGTTGGTAAGGATGACGATATTTTCGGCGGGCACCACTTGCACGATGCGGTCGAAAGTCATTTGCAGCAGCGACCGACCGGTGCCCAAGAAGTCGATAAATTGTTTTGGGCGTTGCGAGCGGCTGTAGGGCCAGAATCGGCTGCCGATGCCGCCGCACATTATGACGCAGTAACGATGAGAGTTTTCCATTTCAGAATAGGGTAAGGTGTAGCGAAAATTTCGCACCGCTAAGTTAGCGATTTTCCCCCACTCTACAAAATATTTTCCCATTTTTCTCGCTACACTTTTCCGTGGATGGCGAGAATTGGCGGGAAAAATGGCGAGAATAAACCAAGAGCCGACCTGTGGGCCGGCTCTTGGTTTATGTGGGGGAGGGGGTTAGGCTTTTTTGCGGCGGGTGGCTTTTTTGCGGCGGAGGACCATGGCGGAGCGGGCGGGGAGGTAGAGCTTGAGCCATTCCACACCGGCCGGGGCGTAGAGTTCGTCGCGAGTGGTGATGTGTTCCACGGTTTCGTCGATGTTGCCGAAGCCGCCGAAGTTGGGGTTGTCGCTCGACAGGGCGGTGAGGTACACGCCGCCGGGAGCGAGGATGCCGTAGTCGGTGAACGACTTGAAGGGGTTGAAGTTGAACACGAACACTAAGTCGCCGCGCATGAATGCGAGCACTTGGTCGTCGTCCTTCTCCCAGAGTTTGCGCACGGGCAGGTCTTGGAAGTTGTAGGTGCCGCCGATGAGCTCGATCATGGCGTTGTCGAAGTTGTTAAGGAACTGATACTGAAGGTCTTCACGGTCGACTAAATCCCACTGGCGGCGGGCATATTTGTAGCTCCAGCCGTTGCCTTCGCGGGGGAAGTCGATCCATTCGGGATGGCCGAATTCGTTGCCCATGAAGTTGAGGTATCCGCCGTTGATAGAGGCGGCGGTGACCAGGCGAATCATCTTGTGGAGGGCTATGCCGCGGGCCACGGTGGCGTTGGTGTCGCCCACCATCATGTGCCAGTACATTTCCTTGTCGATGAGGCGGAAGATGACGGTTTTATCGCCCACGAGGGCTTGGTCGTGGCTTTCCACGTAGGAGATGGTGCGTTCGTCGGCGCGGCGGTTGGTGAGTTCCCAGAAGATTGAGGTGGGGTGCCAGTCTTCGTCCTTCTTTTCCTTGAGGGTCTTGATCCAGTAGTCGGGGATGCCCATGGCCATGCGGTAGTCGAAGCCCATGCCGCCGTCGGCGAAAGGCAGAGCCAAGCCCGGCATACCGCTCATTTCTTCGGCGATGGTGATGGCGTTGGGGTTGACTTCGTGGATGAGCTTGTTGGCCAAGGTGAGGTATGTGATGGCGTTGGTGTCTTGGCCGCCGTTGTAGTAGTCGCCGTAGCCGCCGAATGCTTGTCCGAGGCCGTGGTTATAGTAGAGCATGGAGGTCACACCGTCGAAGCGGAAGCCGTCGAAGTGGAACTCTTCGAGCCAATACTTGCAGTTCGACAGCAGGAAGTGCATCACCTCGTCCTTGCCGTAGTCGAAGCAGAGCGAATCCCATGCGGGGTGTTCGCGGCGGTGGTCGCCGTAGAAGTATAGGTCGTAGGAGCCGTCCAAACGGCCGAGGCCTTCGTTTTCATTCTTCACCGCGTGAGAGTGTACTATGTCCATGATTACGGCGATGCCGGCCGCGTGGGCTGCGTCGATCAGGGCGCGCAGTTGGTCGGGTGTGCCGAAGCGGCTGGAGGGGGCGAAGAAGCTCGACACGTGGTAGCCGAACGAGCCGTAGTACGGGTGCTCTTGGATGGCCATGATTTGGATGGCGTTGTAGCCGTCGGCGGCGATGCGCGGCAGCACTTTTACGCGGAACTCGTCGTAGCTGCCCACTTTTTCCTCTTGCTGGGCCATGCCGATGTGGCATTCGTAGATGAGCAGGGGCTTGACGTCGGGGGTGAACTTTTTCACCTTCCATTTGTAAGGCTTGGCGGGGTCCCACACTTGGGCGGAGAAGATTTTGGTGTTGTCGTCTTGGATGACGCGGGTGGCGTAAGCGGGGATGCGTTCGCCTTGGCCGCCGGGCCATTCCACCAGCATCTTGAAGAGCTGTTCATGACTGAGGGCGTCGGTGGGGAACACGCCTTTCCACACGCCGTTGCCCAGGGGTTTGAGGGCGTATTCCGGGCGCTTTTCCCAGTTGGAGAAGTCGCCGACGAGGGTGATGGCGGTGGCGTTGGGTGCCCATTCGCGGAACACCCACTGTCCGTCGTCGTATTTGTGGAGGCCGAAGTAGCGGTGAGCGTTGGCAAACTCGCTCAGCGAGCCGGATTCTTGGGTGAGGCGTTGCTCTACGTTGATTACATCATTGTGGCGGCCGTTGATTGCGTCGGCATACGGTTCGAGCCATGGGTCGTTTTTCAAGATAGGCAGCACCTTGGGCTTGCGAGCCGCGGTGCGCTTCTTGGCGGGAGATTTAGGTTTATCAGCCATACTATAAATATTGGTTAAAGAGGAGTAACGTGTGGGGAATTAGTGGCATCCGCATCCGCAATCGTGGTCGCCGCATCCGCAGTCGTGGTCATGGCATCCGCAGTCGTCGCCGCAGTCGTGGTCATGACAGCCGCAGCCGCAGCCGCCTTTGGCAGCCTTGATTTCTTGCTCGGAGGCGTCGCGCACGGTCTTCACTTCGCCGCGCAGGCGCACTTTCGAGCCGGCCAGCGGGTGGTTGAAGTCCATGGTCACTTCCTTGTCGGTGATGTTGACCACAGTGCCGTACACTTGGAAGCCGTCGGCGGTCATCATGGGCAGAGCAGCACCCACGTGCACCATCTTGGAGTCGAATTTGCCATCGACGTTGAACACTTCCTTTTCGAGGTTGACGATGTACTCGTCGCTGCGGGGGCCGAAGGCTTGTTCGGGGGTGGCTACCACGTCGAAGTGGCCGCCTTCTGCCAAGCCGAGCAGCTGCTGTTCAAGCGGTTCGAGCAGGCCTTCGGTGGCGCCGTACACGATTACTTCGGGTTGGTCCGGATCCACTTGGTGCATCAGGGTTTCTGCGCCGTCCTCGGCGATTTTGTACAGGTCGTAGGTGATTTCAACGTATTTACCGTGGGTGATTTTTTCCATTTTTTTGTCGTTATTTGAGATTTTAGTGGCAAATTTACGAAATTTAGCGCAATTTACAAAGATTTTTTGCTAAAAAACCGTTATCTTTGCAGTCTAATTTGAAAAATAGCGTATGAACAGATTTTATCAATGGATAGAACGCCCGCAAGTGTGGGGTTTCTTTGTGTCGATTGCGGTGATTGCCGTGGTGTCGATTGCGTTTTTTTACCCGGACAATTTTGATGGCAATTCGTTGCGCCAAGCCGACATGCAGCAGGGCGCGGCCAACGGCCACGAGGCGCAGGAGTACTTCGATGCCACCGGCCAAAAGGCGCTGTGGACCGACGCCCTCTTCGGCGGTATGCCCACATTCCAAATTTCGCCTAACTATCCGTCGAATGATTTGTTCACTTGGCTCAACAGCGTCTACGGCGTCGGCCTGCCCTCGCCCTCGAACTTGCTGTTCATGATGATGTTCGGCTTCTTGATTTTGCTCTACGCTATGGGCTTGCGTTGGTACTATGCCTTGCTCGGCTCGATGGTGTGGGGGCTGTCGTCGTACTTCGTGATCATCATCGGAGCCGGCCACATCTGGAAATTCGTTACCTTGGCCTACATCCCGCCCACAATTGCCGGCATAATCCTCTGTTATAAAGGCCGTTACCTGTTGGGCGGCGCGCTCACCGCGCTCTTTGCCATGTTGCAGCTCAATGCCAACCACCCGCAGATGTCGTATTACTTCGCCTTCGTGATGGTGGCTTTGGTGATTGCCTATTTAGTGGAGGCATGGCGCGGCAAGACCGTGCGCCGCTGGGCGGTGGCTTCGGCCGTGGTGGCCGTGGCCGGCTTGCTGGCCATCGGCGCCAACGCTCCGAGCCTCTACCACACCTACGAGTACGCCAAAGAGACCAAGCGCTCGCAGAGTGAGCTCACTCCCCTACCCTCCGCAAACGCCGCTCCCGCCGACCGCCCCACCGGCGGCATGCCACGCGCCGACATCATCGGCTGGAGCTACGGCCGCGCCGAAACCGCCTCGCTGCTCATCCCCAACATCCGCGGCGGCGCATCGGCCAAGCCCGTCGGTGGTCACATGGTGGCCTGGACCCTCGACCAGCTGCCCCAAGCCGCGCAATAT
This sequence comes from uncultured Bacteroidales bacterium, assembly GCA_946011725.1. Classification (GTDB taxonomy): domain Bacteria; phylum Bacteroidota; class Bacteroidia; order Bacteroidales; family Muribaculaceae; genus CAG-873. The sequence continues at coordinate 20,201 of CAMGBT010000024.1, forward strand.
AACTCCGGCGCCGCCGGCTCCGTCCTACCCTACCTCTCGCAGTATTACAACGACAGCGAAGGCACCAACGGCCCGGTGTACGTAGGCGCCGTGGTGTTCGCCCTGTTCGTGTTGGGATGCTTCGTGGTGCGCGGCCCGGTGAAGTGGGCGCTGCTCATCTCCACCCTGCTGTCGATTGTGCTGGCGTGGGGCGCTAACTTCGAGAGCCTCACCGACTTAATGATTTATAACTTCCCGCTGTACAATAAGTTCCGCGCCGTGGAGAGCATCTTGGTCATCGCCGAGTTCACCATGCCGCTGTTGGCCGTGATTACGCTGAGCCAGCTGTTGGCCGACCGCGAGCTCGCCCTCAAGCACACCAAGACCATCCTCTACTGCTTTGGCGGCTGCATCGTCTTCTGTCTCTTTGCCGTGGCCTTCCCCTCGGCCTTCGGCGAGGCCATCACCGCCACCGACCGCGCCACCGTCAACGAAATCGTGCGCCAAGTCAGCGAGATGGCCAAGCAACAAGGCTATTCACCCGCTGAAATCAGTGCTGCCGCTTACCAATACTCATTGGCCAACCCCGATGTGGTGCGCGCTGTGGAAGACCTCCGCTACGGCCTGCTCCGCGCCGACGCTTGGCGCTCAATCATCTTCCTTCTGCTTTCCGGCGGCCTCATCTTCCTGTGGCTCAAGGGCAAGATGAACCGCGCACTGGTGGTGGCCGGTGTGACGGTGCTGGCCGTAATCGACTTGTACACAGTGGATAAGCGCTATGTGGACCACGCCTCGTTCGTCAAGGTTACCCCCGGGCAGGCCGAGTTCACCCCCGACGAAATCGACCTCGCCATCTTGGAGGACACCACCCACTACCGCGTGCTCGACGAGCAAGGATTCTACCGTCCCGACCGCTCGTACTTCCACCACACCGTGGGCGGTTACCATGCCGCCAAGCTCATCCGCTACGAGGACCTGCTCCAGCGCCGCCTCAACCTTGTGGCCCAATCGGGCTATTTCCCCGAATTGCGCCACGACAGTGTCATCGCCTCCTATCCCGCTGATTATCAACCGCAATTGCGCCACTTGGCCTCGTGCTATCGCACACTCGACATGCTCAACACCAAGTACGTAATCACCTCCGACCCGCAAGCCCCCATCATTCAAAATACTTACGCCTTGGGCGCCGCTTGGCCGGTGGGCAAACTCACTTACGTGGACAATGCCGACGCCGAAATGGCCGCCCTCGACAGCCTCGACCCCGCCGTCGAAGCTGTGGCCGACCGCCGCTTCGAATCGGTGCTCGGGCAGGTGAACGTGGCCCTCGATTCCGCCGCCACCGTCACCCTCGAGCGCTACACGCCTAACAGCGTGGTGTATAACTCCTCATCCGCCACCCCCATGCTGGCTGTCTTCTCCGAAATTTGGTTCCCGTGGGGCTGGGAAGCCACCGTCGACGGCCAACCGGCCGAAATCGGTCGCGTGAACTATGTGCTCCGCGCCATGGCCCTGCCCGCCGGCAAGCACCACATCGAAATGGTGTTCGACCCCGACTCGCTCCACACCACCTCCACCATGGCCTACGTGAGCATCTCGCTCATCTACCTGCTGCTGGCCGCCGCCGGCGGTATGGAAATCCGTCGTAGAATCAAGGAATGATAACATGCAGATAATCAATAGATTCCGTCGATGGCGCCACAGCCGCGGCTTCGGCATCCATTCGCCGTTTGCCTTCCGCTTTGTGTGCGAGGTGCTCAACCCGCCGCGCGCCTACGGATTCTATGCCTACGAGGAATTGGACGTTCGCCTGCGCCAACTGCGCGTGCGCTCCATCTCGCGCCGCCGCCTGCGCATGCTCTTCCGCGTGGTGGTGGAGCTGCGGCCCGCCACGGTAAGCATCGTGGCCGACGGCTCGGTGGCGGAATTGCTGCGATTCGTGGTGGCTAAAGCCGCGCCCACGGCGCAGGTGGTCGATGACCGCGCCGACCTGTTGCTCTGCGCCTCGCAGGCCGTGTGCCACGACGCCGTCCATGCCGTGTTCATCGACTCCGCCAACGGTGCCCTCGACGCCTTCGCCACCCGACCTTACGGCCATCTCTACCGCAATCCCGACATTGCTATTTACGTGGGTCACAAGCATTTGCCTCGTCAAACTTTTGAAGTGAAATTCTGACTATGATGCGCTCTCTCTTCATCCTCATCGCCTTCGTGGCGGCATCATTCCCCATTCTGGCAGAGTCACGCCACACGCTCGAAAACCCCGGCACGGGCCGCAATCCCTACTACCAAGGCTACTCCTACCGCGTGGAGGACGGCGACACCATCCTCGTGCTCATGCTCAGTGAGATTACCTGTTTCAACGAGTTGCACTTCCGCAACCGCCGCGAGGAACAGTTCTACTGGCGCACCGTCCGCGATGTGCGCCTCACCCTACCCTACGCCAAGCTAATCGCCGAAACGCTAATCGAAACTTACGAGTACGTGGAAACTTTCCCTACCGACCGCGAACGGCGCCAGTACCTCAGCCAAATGGAGGACGCGCTCTTCGCCCAATACAAGCCGGTGCTCAAGCGCTTCAGCCGCCGCCAAGCCAAGGTGCTGGTCAAACTTATCCAGCGCGAGACCAACCAAAGCAGCTACGAGATCGTCAAGGCCTTTCTCGGCTCCTTCCGCGCTTCATTCTGGCAAGGATTCGGCCGCCTCTTCGGCGTCAGCCTCAAAAGCGAATTCAAGCCACAGAGCGACCGCAACGACGCCATCATTGACCGCGTGGCCACCCTCATTGAACAAGGCGCGCTATGAACTACCCCCTTATCCGCCAACGCTACGAGGCCTTTATGCTCCTCGAACGCGGTCTCACCGACAACACCCGCGATGCGTACCTGCGCGACGCCGACACGCTGCAACAGTTCCTCGTCGAGCGCAATCGCTCCTTTGAGCAGGTGGAAATCGCTGATTTAGAGGAGTTTGTGGCCGAACTCTGCGCCATGGGCATCTCGCCCCGCTCAGTGGCCCGCATCATCTCGGGCGTCAAAAGCCTCTTCCGATTCATGAAGATGGAGGACATCATCGACGGCAACCCCGCCCTACTCCTCCAGTCGCCCCGCCTCGAACAGCACCTGCCCGAGGTGCTCTCCGTGGACGAAATCGACCGCATGATTGAGTGCATCGACACCGCCGGCGCCACCGGCTTGCGCAACCGCGCCATCATCGAAACTCTCTACGGCTGCGGCCTACGCGTCAGCGAGCTGGTCAACATGGAGCTGGCCAACATCGACTTCCGAGAACAGATCCTGCTGGTGCGCGGCAAGGGTCGCAAAGAGCGCCTGGTGCCTATGTCGCCAACATCACTGCAAGCCATCAACGTCTACATGGCCTCAGAACGCGCCCTGTTGGACGTTAAACATGGCGAAGAAGGATTTGTATTCCTCAACGTCCGCGGCCGCCGTATGACCCGCCAAATGGTCTTCATCATGCTTCGTCGCGCCGCCGCCGATGCCGCCATCACTCGCACCATCTCCCCCCACACCCTGCGCCACTCCTTCGCCACCCACCTCCTCGAAGGCGGCGCCAACCTCCGCGCCATCCAACAAATGCTCGGCCACGAAAGCCTCGCCACCACCGAAATCTACCTCCACCTCGACCCCACCCACCTCCGCACCGAGCTCCTCTCCCACCACCCCCGCTACCGTCGCTAACCCCCTTTCGGCTTCCGCCTCACCACGCCAACCAGCCTGCCGCCGGCTTGCGGTCTTTGCTTTCCGAGGCTGGTTGGTGTGGCGAGGCGGCAGCCGAGCAGCGGTGGGGTGGGCACAAAAAAAGCCCGCCGGGGGCGGGCTTTCTTATCGGAGGGCTAACGGATTAGCGGATGATTACTTTGGAGGTGGCGGTGCCTTGGCGACGGATGTAGAGGCCGGGGGTCAGTTCGCCGTTGATGCGTACACCTTGCAGGTTGTAGTATTCTACGGGAGCGTTTTGGTCGGCTTCGATGTCGATGGCGCTGCTGGTTTCTTCGAAGTTAACGGTGATGGACTTGAAGGAAATGGTGCCGCCGTCGTTGTTGAGGCCGTCGATTTCGAGGGATTCAGCGGTGCCGGTCCATACGCCGGTTTCGGCGTTGAATTCGCCGGCGCTGAAGGCGCATTTAGCGAGGTAGCCGCCGTGTTTGGCTGCATCTTCGAATTCGAAGGCGATGGAGGTGATTTGGTAGCCGCCCATAGCGGAGATGGTCATGAGGGCTTTCTTGTAGAAGCGCAGGGTCCAGAAGCATTCTTTGCCTTCAGCGTCTTGGGGACGGTAGAATGCGCCGCCGGCGGTGCTTGCACCCTTGGCGATGTTGATGGTGATGGGAGCCACGGTGATGGGGCTGTCAACCACGGAGATGGTTTGCGACTTGGTGTAGTCGGTGTGGTCGGTCATGTCGAAGCCGTAGTTGGAGGGGTCAACGGTGGCGAAGGGGAAGTAAGCTTCGGTGCCTTCAACGGGTTCTACGACGGTGAAGGTGGCTTCGTTCACGTCGGAATCAGCCAGGCCTTCTTTCACGGCGATAGCCTTGATGGTTACGTCGAATACCAAGATGATGGGCTCGGAGTAAATGGTGGAAGTGGAGGTGGGTTCGGTGCCGTCGATGGTGTAGTGGATGGTAGCGCCTTCGGTAGCGGAGGTGAGTGCTACAGCAGTGCCGTTGAGCACTTGGCCGCCTTCGATGGAGAATTCGGGAGCAGCCACGCGTTCTACGACGCCGTCAAATCTTACGGGGTAGAGTTGGACAGCGCCTTTGTAAACGTTCACCATAGCGTAGACGGTGATGTCGGTACCTTCGGGCACGTCGACTACGTCGTAGTAGGCTTCGTTCCAGAATTGGTTGAAGAGGGTGCAGGAGCCGGTTTCGTCGGTGACAGTGAAGGTGTTATCCTTTTCGGCAGCGGCGATGGTGGCGCCGGTGATGACTACGTATTGGTTAACGAGGTCAGCGCTGAGTTCTTCAACGGCGATTTGGATGGGAGCCACGGGCTCGCCGGCGGTAGCTTCGAGGAAGGATTCGGGTTCGAGGTCTTTGAGTTGGAATTGACCTTGGCTGTAGTTGATGGCGGTGCCTTTGACGCCGGCGGGGATAACGTCGCCGTCAACGTAGATGTCGGCGATGTCGCCGTAGAGGAGAATGTTGCCGGTGGCGTCGCTTACCCAGAGGTAACGGCCGTTTTGGTAAACCACGGTTACAGGGTTGTTGATGACTACGTTGGCAGTGCCTTCGGTGGTGCAGAGTTCGAGAGCGGCGGCGATGTTGTCTACTACAACGTCTTGTTCTTCAGGGATTTCAACGTCGAAGTTGCCGTCGGTGCTGAGCGCGAGGCTGCGGATTTCCCAGGTGCCGGCGCTTTCGGTGGTGGATACATACTTGAAGCCTACTTGGATCTTCTTGCCGATGAAGGCGCTCAGGTCGATGGTGCCGGAGGAAACGAAAGTCCAGTCGTTGCCGGTGCCCCATTCGGGGATGGTGAGTTCAGTTACTTCGGAGGAACCTTCTTCGCGAACGACGAATTTCCAAAGGTCGCTTGCGTTGGATTCATACTTGTAAGTGTGTTCGAATTCAGCGGTAACAGCGGTGCCGCCAACGGGGGTGAATGCGGGGGTCCAAGCGTAGGAAGTGGCAGCGTATTTGGTGCTGTTGGCGTATGCGCTGGCGTAGAGGTAGGAGCTGCTGTTGTAAGTTTTCCAAGTCCAGATGTAGCTGAGGCCTTCGGGGAGGTCGCCTTCGATGGTGATGCCGCCATCGGTGATGGGCGAAGCGGAGTCAGTGGGGTCGAGGAGTTCGAGGCTGGTGTATTCGCCGGGTTCTTCGGGATCGGGATCGGGAGTGGGATCGGGATCAACGGGGGTGTCGCTGTCGGCTAAGATTTCGAGGGCGCTCAGGCGGAGCTGCTTGCCGGCACCGTCGAAGGTGATGGCGGTTTGAGGGGTAGTGGCTACGAACGAGAAGGTGGAGCTGGCCGAAGTGGTTACTTCGCCTTCGAGGGTCCAACCTTCAGAAGCGGTGGCGGAAATAGCCTTGCTGTTGGATGCCACGGTAACGGTTACCTTGGTGAAAGCGGTGGTGCCGGAGATGGTGAAAGTCGAACCGGCATACACGCGGATGTGGCCATTAGTATTGGCAGGGTTAGCTTGAGCTAGGTCGCTGCTGGAAGTGCCTTTGTCCAAAGTTAGGGTATAGCCTTGGGCGGTGGTTTCGTACTTGATTACCTTGGCGGCATCATCCGTGGTTTCGGTCCACGAATAGGTGTTCCATGCTTCGCCTTCGCCGGGAATCACCACTGCAGAAGCGGCGCTCGACAAGCCAAGCACAAGAGCTAATGAAAGTAAAAATTTTTTCATATTGATATAGAAATTGGTTAGTAGTTTGCTGTTTTTTAGCGAGTTACGCGGCGGATGAGGATGATTTCAGTAGGAAAGTGGTCCGAGTAACCGTTGAGGTACGAGCCGGAGGCGAAGGTGCGCAGCGGGTAGCCTTGGCGCGAGCCCTCAGTATCGCGTAAGAATTTATGGTTGTGAACGATAGAACGCTGGAAATGCCACTTTTGTTCTTCGCCGTTGGCCAAATTTCCGGAGATGATGATTTGGTCGAACAGGTTCCACGCGCTCTTGTAAGCGAGGGTGCCGATGCCGTCGTCGAGCATCTTCCAGAAGGGGTTGTAGAAGCCGTGGGCGTCAACGCCGTCGCGCGAGCGCTTGGCTTCCAGCACTTTAGCGCAGGATTTGTCTTGGGGGTCGTCGTTGAGGTCGCCCATGATGATTATGCCCATGTTGGGGTCGACGCGCCACAGCGAGTCGGCGATTTCGCGGCACAAAGCGGCGGCGGCTTCGCGGTTAGGCGACGATTGCTCCTGACCACCCAGGCGCGAAGGCCAGTGGTTCACGATAATGCCCACACGTTGGCCCATCAGCGAGCCTACCACGCACATTTGGTCGCGGGTGGCGTAAGAAATGGCGGTGAGGGTGTGGTTGGTCACGTTCTCCACCTTGAAATAGCGCGGGTTGTAGAGCAGGCCCACGTCGATGCCGCGGCGGTCGGGCGAATCGTGGTGGCAGATTTGCAAGTTCCATTGGGCGATCTCAGGCTGAGCCACCAGGTCTTGCAACACAGTGCGATTCTCCACCTCGGCCACACCGATCAGAGCCGGGCCGTTAGGAGTGGCCTTGGTGGTGAGGTTCGAGATGGCGAACGCCATGTTGTGCAATTTGTTATAATACTTGCGACTATCCCACTGATTTTTGCCGTCGGGAGTGTACTCCAAGTCACGGCCAAGCGGATTATTAGGGATAGTGTCGAACAGGTTTTCGAGGTTGTAGAAAGCGACGCCCACGGCTTGAATGCCCGTGCGTTGAGCGTAAATAGTTGAGCAGCAAAGGCTTACAAACAAGGCTGCAAAAAGAAAGCGTTTCATCATAACAGACAGCAGTCGATGGTGTTTTCCAAAAATTATTTGACACCCCAAAGTTACAACTTTTTTTCCAAACCACAAATTAAAAAGTGATTAAATTTTCCTCCGCGCAGCCGGTTCTTCGTCGGGCGCTTCCGCGCAGCTCGGCTTCCGCCTCGCCACCGAACCGCACCGCGGCGGGCGCTTCGCTGCGCCGAGCCGGC
>CAMGBT010000025.1 GCA_946011725.1 uncultured Bacteroidales bacterium
CCCCTTGCAAAACTGTATCAAAAGGCCGCGTCCCTACTGATATACGCTCTTTTAACCGGGATTGTGTGGCCATCCGGTGATGCCGCGGATGGCCTATTGACTTTTGAGATTATTTTGTGCGAATTTTTGCGGCTGTCGCTTTATTGATTGGCGATTTTTTGCTATCTTTGCGGCCATGGAAAAAGGAGTGGAAATTGTTATTTGAAATGATTTTAAATTAGAAAATGGGGCGATTCTGCTGTTTGCGGATGTAAATCGGCTGAAATTCACCCGTTCCACGACTTGCAGGCGTGATTGCGGTGCGGCCGTGGAACATTTAACTAAAGTGCTCTAAATATTTATTATACAATGATATACGCACTTTATTTAAAGTTTTAATATAATAGTAGATTGTTTCATTTTTGTAACTTGCTGATATTGACAGTATTGTATCCATTTTGAAAATTCCAAATAAAAAAGCATTTTGTTTTCTACATTTTTTGAGCGAAATTTGTACTCCCAAACCGGCATTTTAGCCCAACTATTTTACGCTAATACCCCAAATAAGCTATGTCAATCACCCACACCGAGCTTTGGAATAGTTGCCGCCAAATCATTCGCGACAACATTTCGCAGCAACAATACACCGCCTGGTTCAGCAGCATTGAATCAGTTGGGTTCGCCAACGGCGAGCTCCGATTACATGTACCGTCGTCGTTCTTCGTAGAGCAACTCGAAGAGCGATACCTCGACCTGTTGAGCAAGGCCATTCATAAGGTGTACGGCGAAGGTGTGGCGCTGTACTACTGCTATGATGCCGTCAACGGGCAGCACGATACCACCGTGCAGGTGCGCACATCCGACCAGTCGGCCGAGATTATGCGCAACGTGCGCGTGGCCCCCGCCAACCCGTTTATCAACGAGCAACCGCGCGACTTCGATTCGCAGCTCAATCCCAAATACAACTTCGCCAACTACTGCTTTGGCGAGAGCAACCAAGTGGCGCGTACCATCGCCGAGTCCATAGCCAACGATCCGAACAACAAGACCTTCAACCCGCTATTCGTGTCCGGCCCGTGCGGCGTGGGCAAAACCCACCTCATTCAGGCCATCGGCATCCGCATCAAGGAGCAGAACCCTCACGCGCGCGTTCTTTATGTAACCGCCCGCCTGTTCCAAAGCCAGTTCACCGCCGCCAACCACAAGGGCCAAATCAACAACTTCTTCCACTTCTATTAGAGCATCGACACGTTGATCATCGACGACGTGCAAGATTTGGCCGGCAAACCCGAAACGCAGAACACGTTCTTCCACATATTCAACCAGCTCCACCAGAATAATCGCCAGATTATCATGTCGAGCGACTGTCCGCCATCGGAGATGGACGGCTTTGAAGAACGCCTGCTCTCGCGTATGAAGTGGGGCGCCGCCGTAGCGTTGGACAAGCCCGACACCGAGTTGCGCCGGCACGTATTGCGCCGCAAAGCACAGCAAGACGGCCTCGACTTGTCGGAGGAAATCATCGACTACGTGGCTGAGAACGTCACCGACTCCATCCGCGAGTTGGAAGGCGTGGTAGCCTCGATGGTGGCGCACGCCACAGCGCTCAACTGCGACATCACCATCGACCTGGCCCGCCGCGTGGTGGCCAACGCCATCCGCATCCGTCGCCGTCAGGTCAACTTCGAGATGGTGACCCAAGCCGTGTGCACCTACTTCAAAATCAATGTCGACGCCCTGTTCACCAAATCGCGCAAACGCGAAATCTCCGACGCGCGCCAGATGGTGATGTACATGTCGAAAAAATTGGTGGGTTTGTCGCTCAAGAACATTGGCACCAAGTTGGGCCGCACTCATGCCACGGTGATTTATGCTTGCCGCAACATCGAGGAGCGCCTGCCGCTCGAGCGCGACCTGCGCCAGTCAGTGGATGCAATTTCACAACTAATCGCTAATAATTAATCTTAAAATGTACAATTTCATTGGTCTGTTTGTCGGCAAAATTGGAGATTTTTGGAACAAGCCTACCTATTTGCTATTAAATATGCCGTAAAACATATAAAAATATTTGGTAGGTCGAAAAAAAATGCTGAACTTTGTATCGCAAACCTAAAAACAATCTTTTTTACCTTAGAAATTGTACCTATTGGAAACCCATAAAAAGGAACTGCGTGAGCAGTTCCTTTTTATCGTTTATGCCACCGCGCCGGCCAATTAGGCCAATTAGTACCTATTAGGCATATTCGCTGAGTATGTAGCTGCTTTTTGCTCGGTTATTTGAAATTATTTTAAATAAGGCTTGCATATTTCAAAAAAAATGCTGAACTTTGTAGTCTAATTGTCGAACTATGCGTTTATCAGAGCTTCAGAATGGCCAAAAGGCCATGATTGTCAAGATTTTAGGCCATGGCGCGTTTCGCAAGCGTGTCATTGAGATGGGTTTTGTGCGTGGTCGGTTGATAGAGCCGATAATGGATGCGCCATTGAAGGACCCCATCAGCTACAGTATCTTGGGATATAATGTGTCGCTGCGCCGAGCCGAGGCCGCGATGATTGAGGTGGAGTTGGCTTCGGATAATGTCGAGGCTGAAGTGTCCGCCCCGATGATCAAGGTTGAGACTACGGAGCGTCCGGTTGCTGAAGCCGGCCGGCGCGTGATTAATGTGGCGTTGATCGGCAACCCCAACTGTGGCAAGACTTCGCTGTACAACTGCTTGAGCGGCGCCACCGAGCATGTGGGCAATTATAGCGGTGTGACGGTGGACGTGAAGGATACCGAGTTTGAATACAACGGCTACACCATCCGCTTGATCGACCTGCCCGGCACGTACTCTTTAGCGGCTTACTCGCCCGAAGAGCTGTTCGTGCGCCGCTATCTGCGCGACAACTGCCCGGACATTATATTGAATGTGGTGGACGCATCGAACCTCCAGCGCAATTTATATCTTACCACCGAACTCATTGACATGGACCGGTCGATGGTCATCGCCCTGAATATGTACGACGACTTGCGCCGCAGCGGTGCCCAACTCGACTACGAGATTTTGGGCAAGATGATTGGCGTGCCCATGGTGCCGGTGGTGGCGCGCAATGCCGAGGGCATCTCCGACTTGCTCGACAACATCGTGCAAGTGTTTGAGGGCCGCAGCCGCAGCGTGCGCCACATCCACGTGAGCCACGGCCATGACATCGAGCAGGCGTTGCGCGAGTTGATCGACATCATCAAGCGCGACGGCAAGATTTCGCCGGTGGTGTCGCCGCGCTACCTTGCCATCAAGTTTTTGGAGGGCGACAAAGAGGTAGACAAATTGTTGCAAGATTCGCCGTCGTATGATCTGCTGAAGCAAACGTGCACGCGGTGGCGCACCGACATTGAGCGCCTGACCGGCGAGGACATCACCGCCTCGATCGCCTCGGCCAAGTACGGCTTCATCGACGGCGCGTTGGCCGAGACCTACGTTGATGGAGATAAAGACAAGCACCGCTCCACTTCGCTGATTGACCGCGTGGTCACCCACAAGTACTTCGGCTTCCCGCTGTTCCTGCTGATCATGCTACTGATATTCTGGGCCACGTTCTTCTTCGGCCAGTTCCCGATGGATTGGATCGACTCCGGGGTGGCTTTGCTGGGCAGTTTGGCCGGCGAGTACCTGCCCGACGGCATCCTCAAGGACTTGATTTGCGACGGTATCATCGGCGGCGTGGGCGGCGTGATAGTGTTCCTGCCCAACATCCTCATCCTATACTTCTGCATCTCGTTTATGGAGGACACGGGCTACATGGCTCGTGCGGCCTTCATTATGGATAAGATCATGCACCGCATCGGGCTGCATGGCAAGTCGTTCATCCCGCTGATTATGGGCTTCGGCTGCAACGTGCCAGCGATTATGGCCACGCGTTCGATCGAGAGCCGCTCGAGCCGGCTGATTACCATGCTGATTAACCCGTTCATCTCGTGCTCGGCGCGATTGCCGCTGTACGTGCTGTTGGCCGGGGTGTTCTTCAGCAAGTACGCCGCCATAGTGTTCTTCTGTATGTACTTCGGCGGGGTGGCTGTGGCCGTGGTTACGGCCAAGATTCTGCGCAAGTTTGTGTTCCGCAAGGACGAAACGCCGTTTGTGATGGAGCTTCCGCCCTACCGCATGCCCACGTTGCGCGCTACGTTGAAGCACTCGTGGAGCAAGGGCGCACAGTACCTGCGCAAGATGGGCGGCATCATCTTGGTGGCCAGCATTGCCGTGTGGGCGCTCAACTACTTCCCGCGGCACGAGCAACCGGTTGACCACACCTCCGAGAGCTCGGCCATCGACTTGCGTTACGATTCCTTCTTGGAAGCCGGAGGCAAGTTCATCAACCCGGTAATGGAGCCGTTAGGACTCAACTGGCGCGCCTCGGTGGCCGTGCTGGCCGGCGTGCCCGCCAAAGAGATAGTGGTGTCGACCTTGGGCGTACTCTACACCGAGGATGCAGAGGCCGAACACGCCTCCTTGGGCCAGCGAATGACCTCCGTCGGACCCTCGGGCGAGCCGGGCATCACGCCTGCATCGGCCTTGGCGCTGATGGTGTTCGTGCTGCTCTACTGCCCATGCTTCGCCACCATCGCCGCCATCGTCAAGGAGAGCGGCTCGTGGCACTGGGGCGCGTTCAGCGTGGTGTATAACACCGTCGTGGCGTGGCTGCTGGCCTTCGGCACCTACCACTTAGCATCATTTTTCTTGTAAGATTGAGGAAAATTTGCTAACTTTGTGGGTGCTATGGGAATGATTGACCGACAGACAATAGATAGGATCCTCGACGCCACGGAAATCGTGGACGTGGTGAGTGATTTCGTGTCGCTTAAGAAGCACGGCTCCAGCTACTTAGGCTTGTGCCCGTTTCACAACGACCGCACGCCGTCGTTCTCGGTGAGCCCCTCGCGCGGCATCTTCAAATGCTTCAGTTGCGGCAAGGCCGGCAACGCGGTGAGCTTCCTGATGGACCTCGAGAGCATGTCGTATGCCGAAGCCATCCGCTGGCTGGCCAAGAAATACGGCATCGAGATCAAGGAGCGCGAGCAGTCGTCGGCCGAGCGCGAAGCCGAGGCGCAACGTCAAGCCATGTTTGCCGCCAACGAGTTTGCGCTAAAGCACTTTGAATCAACGCTTAAGGACTCGCCCGACGGGCGCAATATCGGCTTGGCTTACTTCCGCGAGCGCGGCATCAACGATGCCATGATCGCCAAGTTCCACTTAGGCTATGCGCTCGAACGCAGCGACGATTTCTACTCCAAGGCCCGGGCGGCCGGCTTCGACACCGACGTGTTGGTGGAAACCGGCCTGTGCATCCGCACCGACTCCGGCCGCATCTACGACCGCTTCAAAGGTCGCGTAATCTACCCCGTGCACTCGCTCTCGGGGCGCGTGGTGGCCTTCGGCGGTCGCACCCTCAGCCGCGAGAAGACCGTGGCCAAGTATGTCAACTCGCCCGAAAGCAGAATCTACTCCAAAAGCCACGAGCTCTACGGCATCTATCAAGCACGCAACGCTATCGCCCGCAAGAAGTTCGCCATCTTGGTCGAAGGTTACATGGACGTAATCTCCATGCACCAAGCGGGTGTGGAGAACGTGGTGGCCTCCTCGGGCACATCGCTCACCGATGGCCAAATCCGTATGATCAAGCGCTTTGCCAACGAGGTGGTGCTCATTTACGACTCCGATGCCGCCGGCATCAAGGCCTCGCTGCGCGGTATCAATATGCTGGTGGCCGCCGGCTTCTCGCTGAAGGTGGTGCTGCTGCCCGACGGCGACGACCCCGACTCATTCGCCCAGCATCATTCGTCGTCGGAAGTGGAGCAATACATCGAACAGCATAAGACCGACCTCATCGGATTCAAGGTCGATATCCTCATGCGCGATGCCGCCAACGATCCTCGTAAACGGGCTGAAGCAATAAATGATATTTTGCACACTATTGCGCTGATTCCCAACGTAGTAGAGCAGTCGATCTACCTCGACGAGTGTGCCGCGAAAGTGGGTGTGGCTTCGGCCACCCTCGGCCTCCAACTCAAGCGCATCATCATTGAGCAACGCGAAGCCGACGCCCGCCAAAAGCAGCGTCAGCAAGCGCAAGAATCCCTCGGCAACTTGGACGACGAACGCGCCGATGAGGAAGCCGCCCGCGCCTCTCAAGCCGACTCGCACGTGAGCGTCACATCCGCCCCGCCCCAGGTGCCCAAGCAAATTTTTATCGCCGAACGCGACATCATCCGCTACACCTTGCGCTATGGCATGATGTATCTATGTGATGTTTACACCGACGACCAAAGCGACTCCACTGTGGCCATGTCGGTGATTGATTACATAGAATGCGAACTGAATAACGACAGCGTGCAATTCTCTTACGCACCATTCGCCGAAATCTGGCGCCAAGCCATTGAAGTGCGCAATTCGCTGTGGGTCAACGCGTTCCAAACGCACCAACCCGAGATTGAGGCCAAGTGCTACGCCGAACTGTCGGCGGGCATTGACCGCATCAGGCAGGAAGCCTCCGACGTGGGCGAAATTCAGCGCCGCGAGGAGCAGCTGCACGCCGACATCGACCGTCTGCGCACCGACCTCACCGACGAATTTGCCGCCTCGTTCATCCGCGACCGCCTCATGCGCAACGAGGACCGCACCATCACCGACCTTGTGGCCCAGCTCACCGCTAACCGAGTGGTACTCAGCAAGATGTATCCCCGCGGCGACATCCACGAAGAGCTCCAAACGCAGGTGCCGTTGGCCGTCAACACCCTCAAAGGCGCCCTGCTCAAACAGCAAATTCTCGACCTCACCACGCGCCTGTCGACCATGGTCGCCGGTAGCAGCGAGGAAATCAACAATATCTTGCTCAAAATCAAGGAGTTGAAGGAAATCAGCATGAAATTCGACAAATTCAACGGCGAGATAGTTATCACCCCTGCAGCGCGCAAATAGTTGTATGTCAAACCTTTACGCATCGGTAATCATCCCCCGGCCGCTCGACGGCACATTCACCTATCGCGTGCCGGAAGCCTTGCACGCCTCCATCGCCGTGGGCATGCGCGTGGTGGTGCCATTCGGCCCGCGCCGCTACCTCAGCGGCATCGTCGAAGCCATTAGCCCCCTGCCGCCGGCCGATGTGTCGCAACTCAAAGACATCGACTCCATCCTCGACACCGCCCCCGTCGTCATCCACCCCCAAATCAAGTTTTGGCACTGGTTATCAGACTATTACATGTGCGCTGTGGGCGACATTTTCAAAGCGGGCACGCCCGCCGGACTGCGGTTGGAGAGCGAAAGCGTGGTTGACATCAATCCCGACGCCGAGCCGGCCGACATCGCCGCCCTGTCCGGGCAGCTGATGCGGATCGTCGACATCGTGCGCCGCAAGCCCCAAATCGCGCTCAACGACTTGGCTAAACTCACCGGCGCGCAATCGGTGGAAGCCGCTGTGTCACAGCTGGTTGAGAGCGGCATCCTGGTCATGCACGAGTCCATAAAATCGCGCTACACCGCCACCAAAATCGAGTTAGTCAACATTGCCATCGAGCGCGGCAACAGCGACGCGCTCAACGCTGCGTTCAAAGCCGTTAACCGCTCCAAAGCGCAGCAAGCCGCCCTGCTTTCCATCATAAAACTCACCGGATTCAACCGCCCCACCGAGCCGCAAAAGCCCGTGGCCGTAACCACCGTGTTGGAAGCCACGCCCGATGCTACTCGCGAGCATATCAAGCAGTTAGCCAAGAAAGGACTGGTGGAAATCACCACTCGCGAGGTGTCGATTTTCTCCGCACTCGACGACGAGGCCGCCGCCCCGTTGCCCGAGCTGTCGGCCGCGCAGACCGCGGCCCTGCAGCAGGTGCATCAGTCGTTCCACAACTTCGCCGTGACGCTGCTCCACGGCGTAACCTCCTCCGGCAAGACCGAAATCTACATCCACCTGATCGACTACGTCTTGCGCCAAAAGCGCCAAGTGCTGTTCTTAGTGCCGGAAATCGCCCTCACCACCCAGCTCACCCGCCGATTGCAGCGCGTGTTCGGCCGCCGAGTTATCATCTACCACTCGCGCTTCACCGACCGTCAGCGCGTGGACATCTGGCGCAACCTGTTGCGCAGCAACGAGCCATGCGTGGTGATCGGCGCCCGCTCGGCTGTCTTCCTGCCTTTCAAGCAGTTAGGGCTGGTCATAGTGGACGAGGAACACGATTCAAGCTACAAGCAATCCGACCCCGCGCCGCGATATAACGGCCGCGATGCAGCCATCGTGTTGGCCATGCTCCACGGCGCCAAAACGCTGTTGGGCAGCGCCACGCCGTCAATCGAAACCTATTTCAAAGCCACCGAAGGCGGCAAGTACGGGTTGGTGTCGCTCACCGAACGCTACGGCCAAGTGGCTCTGCCACAGATAGATATAGTAGACCTCAAACGCGAACGCGAGCGCCGAAAAGTGGACGGTGCGCTCGCCATCGACACCATCGCCGCCGCTCGCCGCATGCTCGCCGACGGGCGGCAGGTCATCTTCTTCCACAACCGCCGCGGCTACTCGCCCCGCGCCCACTGCCGCATGTGCCAGTTCATTCCCAAGTGCGACTTCTGCGACGTGGCGCTCACCTACCACCGCTTCGGCAACTTCCTCCAATGCCACTACTGCGGCGCCATATACCCAGTGCCCAAGGTCTGCCCTGCATGCCACGAACCCACCATCGAAATCACCGGCTACGGCACCGAGCGAATCGAGGACGACATCGCCGCCAAATTCCCCGACAGCCGCATCCTCCGCATGGACCTCGACACCACCCGCAGCAAGGACGCCTACGCCAACATCATCGACAAGTTCTCCGAGCACAAGGCCGACATCCTGGTGGGCACGCAGATGGTCACCAAAGGCCTGGACTTCGGCAACGTGGGCCTGGTGACCGTGGTCAACGCCGACACGGTAATCAACTTCCCCGACTTCCGTTCGGCCGAACGCGCCTTCAACATGCTCGAACAGGTGGCCGGCCGCGCCGGCCGCCGCGCCGACAACCCCGGCCACGTGGTCATCCAAACCTACCAACCGGGCCACCCGGTCATCCAGTTCGTCTGCCGCCACGACTACCTCGGCTTCTACAACCACGAACTCATGGAGCGCCGGCGCTACTTCTACCCACCATTCGCCCGCATCATCATCATCACCCTCAAACACCGCGCCGCCGATGTAGTGGCCCACCTCGCCGAAGACTACGCCAACCAACTCCGCCAACAGCTCGGTAACCGCGTCAAAGGCCCCATCGAACCCGCGGTGAGCCGCATCGCCTCGCTATACATCCGCCAAATCATGCTCCGCATCGAGCCCGAGGCCTCCCTTACCCAAGTAAAAGCCATCCTCCGCGCCCAATACCTCCGCTTCAACTCCTCCCCCGACACCCGCTCCAAAATCGCCATCCACTACGACGTGGACCCAATGTAACCCCACGCCCGCGCCGCGTCCGCCGCGTGGCCAAAACTATTCCTCAACGATGTGGGGTTGCTGTCGCGGTTCTGCTCAGCCGAAGTGGTGCTAAACATTCTCAACGGCAAAGCCGACATCAACTTCGGCGCCATTTATGAAAATTTGGCCGCGCAAGAATTAGCCTCGCACGATTATAAGTTGTACTATTTCAACCGCAAACGCCAAGGGGAATTAGACTTCGTAATCGAACACAACGGCCACGCGTTGCCCATCGAAATCAAATCCGGCAAGGACTATAAACGCCACAACGCACGCTCAAACGTGATGTCCGCTGCTGAATATGACATACCGATGGCGATGGTGTTTTCAAATGGCAACGTGGAAAGCGACGGCCGAGTGCTGTACCTACCCATCTATATGCTGATGCACATCAAGGAAGCGCGAATCGAGAATCCGGTATTCAGATTCTCCCCTCTATAATCTTCTCCCGCAATGCCTATCCACCTGCGCAATAATCTGCGCGAGTGGTGATAGATTTTTGGCCACAAGACATTCTTTATTACAAATAATTTTGCCACGTGCGAAATTTTCGCTAACTTTGGCTCAAATTTTCACCCATCGCATCCATCATTATCATTATATGAGTACCATTGCACTTTCTCCCGGCACCGAGGTTCGCAGCTCCCAACGCACCTACACCATCCGTAGCGTCTTGGGGCAGGGCGGATTCGGCATCACATACCTCGTAGAAACCGAGCTCCAAATGGGCAACATCCCTTGTACCGCTAATTTTGCCCTCAAAGAGCACTTCATCCAGATGTTGTGCGAGCGCGAATCCTCCTCCAACCGCGTGCGCTTCATGCAGTCGGCTTCGAAGGAGGTGGAAAGTTCCAAACGCGCCTTCGTCAGCGAAGCTCAACGCCTCCAGCGCTTAGGCATTCAGCACCGCAACGTGGTTAGTGTCGACGAAGTGTTCGAAGCCAATGGCACTGCTTATTATGTGATGGAATACCTCACCGGTGGTTCGTTGGCCAACTACATCAAGAGTCACGGCGGCCGCCTCACTTGGGCCGACACCGCGATGGTGATGCAACCCATCTGCGATGCCGTGGCCATGTTGCACCGCAACCGCGTGGCCCACTACGACATCAAGCCGCAGAACATCATGGTGACAACCAATAAGCAAGGTCTCCGACCCGTGCTCATCGACTTCGGCCTTGCCAAACATTACGACGGCCAAGGCCAAGCCACCTCATCCATCGCCGCCGGCGGCTACACCCCCGGCTACGCACCCGTAGAACAGTACACCGGCATCCAAGAATTCTCCCCCACCGCCGACGTATACGCCCTCGCCGCCACCATCTGCTACTGCCTCACCGGCCACGCACCCGCCAAAGCCGACAAGCTCAATCTCAGCAACCTCAGCGACGAACTCCTCACTCTCGGTGTCGATGCCGCCGTTGTCAACATCCTCCTGCGCGCCCTCGAATATCGCCCCGCCGACCGCCCCGCCGATGCAGGTGCGCTGGTTGCCGCGCTATTCGACCCACAATTGGAGGTGGAAGTGGTAGAGTGCGACACCGAAGATAGCCAACCCACCGTCAAAATCGGCAAGCCCACAGAGCCGCTCCACCCCGCCAACATCCGCCCAATTCAGCCGGCACCGGCTGGAGGCGGTTGGCCGATTCAGCCTTTGCCCGGCGGTAGCCCGAATCAGCCGGCACCCAAAAACACTGTGCATATGCCGAATGGCAAAAAGACATTCAATGATGATTCCGATAGCTCTTCAAATGCTAAGCCTAAATCGCAAAAGAAAATAGGAAAAATTGCGCTTCAAATATCGAAATATGTAGGATTGGTAATTGGCATTTGGTATTATTGCCTTTTCTTTTTCAAAGTTGGTGATTATCTATGGCTCTTTCGGTATTATTATGGCTATCCTTCTTATCCAATTATAATTTTCTTTATTATAGGCCTGCTTTCGATTATCGGTGCTTTTGTTTATGACGAGATAAAAGTATATAAACATAGTGCTACATCTTGGTGGACGAGTTGGTGGTGCCGAATCCTAAAAATCGCTACGTTAATTGCTTTTTTTTCATTTATTCTGATAATTCCTATTGAATATTTTAGTAGCGAATTTGAAAACCATGGTTCTGTGATTGTGGAATGTAAAAGTCAACAATCTGTTGTGCCTATTGATAAATGGCAATCTGACCCGGACTTACATCCATGGATAGATTGTTATGAATATGAGGGCAGTTATGGGCGATATGTTCAATGGATTCTGGCAGAAGTTAAATGCCCATATAAAATCGAAGGCTTAATAATCAATGTGGGTTTCTGTAGCTCATTTGTTGTGAAACTTGAAGATGAACAATTTGACAAATTGTTTAATTGGGATGAAGTTCAAAGAATAGTTAATAATTCAAATTGGCGACTGCCGACTAAGCGTGAGATAATTGCGATGAGGTATGATCATAAATTGTGGCAAGATGTATTAGGATGTCCGGATAGTATTTGGACATCTGATATGGCGGATAAATCGCACGCTTATGTTTTTAGCATTTGCTCCCAAGAAGAATTTAGCACAAGAAGTATAAACCCCTCAGAGAAATACAAAGTTAGATTGGTCCGCGATTTTTAAAGTTGTATTTTACGGATGCGAGGCAGAAAGTGTGTCAAAAGTCACAAATCGAAATTTGGGCCAGTGGCTGGGCCATCTGGGTATGCCGCGGCAAGCCACGGCTCTACCTGTTGGTGACTGATTATCAACGGATTAAATCCTGTTCTCCTGCGAAATCTACTGTTCTACTGTGGATTGTTTGCTCACTTTCGACAGCGATGGACTTTTGACACACTTTCTGCGGGGGAGGGGTGGTTGGCGCGCGCCCCACAGAGCCCTGCGCTTCGGCGCTGGCGCGCCTCCGCTTATGCCACTGCCGGCAGCTTCCCATGGGATGGATCGAAGTGGGTTCTATTATACTGATTTTAGTTGGCGCGACGGCGGCATACTTACTCCTATGGTTTTTTGCCTACTGTACTTCACTCGGTGGATTTTTGACACACTTTCGAGGAAGTCCGGATGGCTCAGCCACGGTGCGGTTCGGTGGCGAGGCGGAAGCCGAGCTGCTGCGCGCCAGCCCCATCGCGCCGGGGCGGAAGAAAGCCGGCCGGCTTCTGTGGGAGAAGTCGGCCGGCGCAAGCTGAGGGTTGGTTATTGATTATAATGTTTGGTGTTCGAGAGCGAGGGTGCGGGAGGGTTGGTCGCACACTTCAGCCGGCCCGAAGTATTGGATGGGGCCGGGGTATACGTAGCAGGTGTTGAGCGCCCATTCGTCGCGGTGAGCGGCGAAGTATTTGAAGGGTGCGCCATCGAGGCGAACCAAAGCCTTTTGGATTACGGGTTTGTCGGCGCCGTTGCGGTGTTCGATGTTCATCATCATGGTGATGGGGATACCGCCGGCGAGCCATTGTACGGAGGGTTTCACCAGGTTGCGGATCGACGACATGTAGCCGGTGACGCCTGAGTTGATCAGGCAAGCAGCGTTGAAGCCGAGGGCGTAGCAGTAGTCAGCGTCGAAGTTGGAGGGGTCGGCGCAACGGCCTTCGTAGCCGAAGAAGTGGTGCAGAGCGGAGAACTTGCCGGTGTACTTGCCTTCGTTGGTGAGTTGAGCAAGGCGTTTGCCCACCATTTCGCTCAGGAGTTTTTCGGTTTCGATGAGCGACACTTGCACGTTGCCGTGGGGGTCGCGGTCGAGCATCAGCTGGCGAGCGACGGTGGCGGGGAGTGTGGCGATGGTGGCGGCGTTTTCTTCGCTGAGGTGGCTGAGGATAAACTTCTCGAGTTCGTCGGAAGCGAGGCCTTGGATTTGTGCTTCGTTGAGGGCGATGACGTTGTTGAGTTCTTTGATGAGCTTTTTGATAGCGGGGATGAACTCGATGAGGCCTTCGGGGATGAGCACAATGCCGAAGTTTTTGCCGTCGTTGGCGCGAGCTACTACGGTTTGGGCGATGGAGTCAACCACTTGGTCGAGGGTCATGTTCTTGGCTTCAACCTCTTCGGAGATGATGCACACGTTGGGCTGAGTTTGCAGAGCGCATTCCAGGGCGATGTGGCTGGCCGAGCGGCCCATGAGCTTGATGAAGTGCCAGTATTTTTTGGCGGAGTTGCAGTCGCGTTGGATGTTGCCGATTACTTCGGAGTATACTTTGGTGGCGGTGTCGAAGCCGAAGGAGGTTTCGATGCATTCGTTCTTGAGGTCGCCGTCGATGGTCTTGGGGCAACCGATCACTTGTACGCCGGCGTTGATGCTCTTGTAGTATTCGGCGAGCACGGCTGCGTTGGTGTTGGAGTCGTCGCCGCCGATGATAACTAATGCCTTGATGTCAAGCTCTTTGAGGATAACCAAACCGGAGTCGAACTGTGCTTTGGTTTCGAGTTTGGTACGGCCTGAACCGATGATGTCGAAGCCGCCGGTGTTGCGGTATTCATCGATGATGGAGGCGGTGAGTTCCACGTATTTGTGGTCAACGAGGCCGCCGGGACCCATAAGGAAGCCGAACAGGCGGCTGTCGCGGTGGATTTTCTTGATGCCGTCGAACAGGCCGCAGATCACGTTGTGGCCGCCGGGGGCCTGGCCGCCCGAGAGGATTACGCCCACGTTGATGGGGCGACCGGCTGCCGGTGCGGTATTTTTTTCAAAGGTGAGTTCAGGCAGACCGTAGGTGTTGGGGAAGAGTTGTTGAATCTTCTCCTGGTCGGCTACGGATTGGGTGGGTTTTCCTTCAACAGCTTTCACTGCGCCGGTGAGCACGATAGGCAGCTTGGGTTGGTAAGCTGCGCGAGCTTTCTGCAGAGGACTTTTTTTCATTTGTGTAAGTATGTAGTTCTGAAAGTTAATATTTTTAAGTAGTTGTCAACCTTTTGGAAGAATTTCTGCAAATATCGCAATTTTTTATCAAATTATGAAATATTTCGGCAATTATTTACGTAAATTTCATAAAATTTTGCAAACTGCGATATTTGCGGGGGGCGATTACTCCCATTCGATGGTTGCCGGCGGTTTGGAGGAGATGTCGTAGGTCACACGGTTTACGCCGCGCACTTTGTTGATTATTTCGTTGGAAACCTTAGCGAGGAATTCGTAGGGGAGGTGAGCCCAGTCGGCGGTCATAGCGTCGGTGGAGGTGACGGCACGCAGTGCCACGGCGCTTTCGTAAGTGCGCTCGTCGCCCATTACGCCCACGCTCTGCACCGGCAGCAGGATTACGCCGGCTTGCCACACTTGGTCGTAGAGACCCGATTCGCGCAGCCCGCGGATGAAGATGTCGTCGGCATCTTGGAGGATGCGCACCTTCTCGGGGGTGATGTCGCCTAAGATGCGCACGGCCAAACCGGGTCCGGGGAAGGGGTGGCGTGTGATAAGGTGCTCGGGCATGCCCAGAGCGCGGCCCACGGCGCGGACTTCGTCCTTGAACAACCACTTCAACGGCTCGCACAGCCGCAGGTTCATCTTCTCAGGCAGACCGCCCACATTGTGGTGGCTCTTGATGGTGGTGCCGGTGATCGAGAGCGATTCGATGCGGTCGGGGTAGATGGTGCCTTGGCCCAACCAGCGCACGCCTTCGAGCTTGTGGGCTTCGCGGTCGAACACGTCGATGAAGCCTTTGCCGATGATTTTGCGCTTACGTTCGGGATCGGACACCCCGGCAAGCGCGGCGAAGAACTCGGCGGAGGCATCCACACCAATCACGTTCAGACCGAGGCAGCGGTAGTCTTCCATCACTTGGCTGAACTCATTTTTGCGCAGCAAGCCATGGTCCACGAAGATGCAGGTGAGGTTATCGCCGATGGCGCGGGAAATCAGCACGGCCGCCACCGACGAATCCACGCCGCCGCTCAGGCCGAGCACCACCTTGTCAGAGCCAAGCTCGCGGCGGAGTTCGGCCACCGTGGTTTCGATGTATGATTCAGCACTCCAGTCGGCGTTGGAGCCGCAGATGTCGTTGACAAAGTTAGCCAGCAGGCGGGTGCCGCAGGTGGAGTGGAACACTTCAGGGTGGAACTGCACGCCCCACATCAGGCGGCCGGCCACGTGGAAAGCGGCGCAGGGCACATCGTCGGTGGAGGCGATGATGTCGAAGCCGTCGGGTAGGGTGGTTATGGTGTCGCCATGGCTCATCCACACGGTTTCGCCCGCGGTGATGCCGGCAAACAGGCGGTCGTCGGGGTTGACCTTAGCCAAGATGGCGCGGCCGTACTCACGCGAGGGCGCACTTTCCACCGTGCCGCCATTCTGGTAGGCCATCATTTGAGCGCCATAGCAGATGCCAAGCACGGGATAACGCGCGGCGATGGGCGCCAACTCGGTTCGGAATGCTTTTTGGTCGTAAACGGAGAAGGGACTGCCCGATACAATGACGCCGATAACGTCGGGGTCATCGGCGGGAAATTTATTATAGGGCACAATCTCACAATAGGTGTTCAGTTCGCGCACGCGACGGCCAATAAGTTGGGTCGTTTGCGAACCGAAATCGAGGATTACAATCTTTTGAGGCATAAAATTGGAGGGTGCGGTTATAAATCGACTGCAAAGTTACTAAATTTCCGCGAAATTTGCAATACCTCCGCGCAGAAAGGTAAGGGGTAAGACACGACTCTTTCATTTAACCCCACCCGCCGAGCCTCCAAAAAAATTCGTTATTTCGTCCTTCGTAGCTTCGTTAATCCCCCGCATGGCCAATCGTAAAAAATCGAAGGAAATCGTCTTTACCGGCAGCCGAGCCCAGCGTCGGTCGGCGTCGTCAAAAAGGCCGGCACACGGTTAGTAGTCGTAGAGGAGTTCGAAGTCGTCGAGTTGGAGGATGGCGCCAGAGCCGCCGGTGAAGTAGTCGCCGTATTTTGAGGCGGAGGCGGTGATGATGATGTACTTCGGCACGCGGTTGGTGGCCTTGTAATCGTAGCGGATCTCGAAGGTGATGTAGCCCGGCACGTCGTAGCCGAATTGCACATCGCCGTAGGCCACCACATAGGAGCCGTTGCGGTCGAAGAGCTGGCGGTTCTTGGGGTTAGTGCGGATTTCGAACGGCTCATCGCAGTCAATGAGGGCTGTCCACACGATGGCCGTATCCGGCTGACCTGCAAGCTGTTCGAAGCCCGACGACGTGTTGTCGATGGGCGCGGTTTTGTACTTCAGTTTGCCACGCAAACCGGTGGGGCGTTGGGTGAACGGGCGGCCGAAGGCCAACACGCCGTTGGTGCCATCGGTGCGCACGTAGCGACCGGTGAAAATGTTGCCGGCGGCGAGTTTGCCCAGCACGCCGATGCCCACGAACTTGGTTTCGAGGCAGGCGGCATAGCCCAATCCCGAGGGCGAATCCTCGGTAGGATAAGTGTTGGAATTACCGAGGGTGGTGGCGCCTTTGTTGCCCGAGTCCCAGTACTGCTCGTCGTCCTGACCGCAGGGGTTCCACACCTTGCCGTCGAGCCACCACGAATCGAAGTTGGCGTTAGGCACTTGCACCGCCGAGCCGGTGGTGAAGTCGAGGATGGCACCGAGGTCGTCGTCGGAGTAAGCGCGGGCTTGGTAATCGGTCTCCGCTTCGAGATGGGGAATGCAGGCGTAGAAGCTACCGCCGTCGACGGTGAGCTGGTCGGCGGTGGCGCGAATCCAGTCCTCCGAGCCGGCTTTGCGGTATTCGATGCCGTTATTTTTGCCCACTTCGGCTTGGCCGTAGATCCATGCCACGTTGGTCCATGCGTCGACGCGCACGGTGGTGACTGAGGCGGTGGTTTGCTGCACCACGATGGTCCAAGGCACTGATTTACCGTGAGTTGTGACCTCCACCTCCACCGGTATGGTGAAGTCGACCCGCTGGCCGTTGAGGTCGGGCACCATGGTGGACCCTTCGGCATCAAGCTTGATTTCCTCCACCAACACATCGGTGATGGGCACCGATTTCGACACGTAGGCAAACACGCGATGCCCCACCGCATCGATGAACGGCGAACCAACTTGACCGCTGAGCCGCATCGACCGTTCGATGGTCTGCACCGCCGAGATGGTCCACTGCCAGTCTTGGTACAACCGCAGGTTCACGCGCAGCGGCGAGCTGAGGTCGATCGGCGCCGAGAAGTCGGCATCGGCCACCTCCGCACCCGGGGTGATGGAGTACGCCTCCACGTTAACATTGTGAATATCAACGCTTTCGCCCAAGTAAACGGTGATGGTGCGGTTGATGCTATCGATGGCTGCCTCGCGGATGCGCCCTTCCACTTTGAACTGCTGGAAGTTGGCATGGGTGCGCGGCAGGGGAATGTCGTTGGAAATGCAAGCGGCCACGGCCATCAAGGCTAAAGCGCTGCAAATCAAGCTGATGAGGTGGATGCGTTTCATAATCTTAAATTACGACCATCAGGCCAAAATTGATGTTAAAGATGTTGAAACGGAAGTTGGCGCCGGAGGTGAAGCGCGAGCCTTCGTCCACGCCGTTGGTGGCCTGCTTCTCCTTGCGCAGGTTGAGGCCGAACACGCCGAACGACACGTTGAAGGCCACGTATTCCTGAATGAACACGGCCACACCGGGGCTGAAATTCAGCGAGGCGGAGGTGGTGACGGTGCGCGTGTCGCGCGGCTCGCCGTCGTAGATGCGCTTGAAACGCGACGACCCGCTGCCGAAGGTGAGGTCAACCTCGTTGAACAAGCCGAACCGCTTGCCGCGGCTCAGGCCGATGTAGTTGCGGTAGAAGAACGCCGCCGAGAGGTTGTGAGTGTAGTAGCTCACATCCTTGAGGTCGAAATTGAGGTCATCGTCGAAGTCCATCGACAGACTGGCCAAGTCGGCGATGCCGCGCGAGTAATTGATGCGCAGGCCCACCGATTGGTTGGAGCGGATGAAGTAAGAAATGAAGGGCTTGATGGAGTAGAGTTTGCCATTAAAGTCCACATTTTCAAGGATTGAGAGCAGCTGCACATCGTCGGTGTTGAGCTCGCCGTAGGAGGCGGTGAGGCCGAACGCCCACTTGCCCTTGGGGATGAACAGATAGTTGTACAGTCCGCGGTCGAAGCGGCCGAAGTTGCGCTCTTGGATAATCAGCGGCACGGTGTCATTGCCCACAATCACCATTTCGTCGAGGTCTTCCGACGGGCGCGACAATTGCTTGCGCACCACTTCCTGCGCCGGCGCCGATGCCGCCGCGAGTATCAATATTAATATGAGTAGAAGACGCTGCATGGTTAAATGTAGAATGACACACCGAAGGTGATGGAGAATAGGTTAATCTTGAAATTCGCGCCGGAGAGGTCGCGGTGGGCCACATGCACTTGGTCGGTGATCGACGTGGTCTTGGAGTAGTTGAAGCCGAGCACGCCCACGTTCACCTCCAACGCCGAGTAGTTGTTGAGGAACACGATCAAGCCGGGCGACAGGCCGAGGCTGATGTCGAACGAGCGCTCGTAAGTGCCGGTGAGGTCTTCGCCCACACCGTTGCAAATCTTGGCTTGGCCGCCGCCGGCTTCCAACTGCACCTCGTTGATGAGGCCGAAGCGGGTGGAGCGGCCAAACGACAGGTACTGGCGAAAAACGCCGGCCACGTGGTAACTATGACTGATGGAGTACAGATTCTCCACATTATATTCAGTGTCGGAGGCGAGCACCACGTCGGCCGTGTTGAGCCGCGTGCGCTGGCGGTTGTAGCTGAAGCGTCCGCCCGCGGCCAAGTTGTCGGCAAAGCAGTACAGCACCGTGGGGCTGACTTTGAACGAGTAAGTGTCGCCATTGATGTTCTCAAACACGAGGAACTGGTAGTTGTCCTGATCACTCTGCGAATAGCTAACCGACAGACCACCAATCCATTGGCCCTTCGGTACGAAAGATATTTGCTCAATGTCGCGGCTGAATTGCTCTTGCGCGGCAACAGGCAGCGGCACCGACAGCGCCACCACAGCCACGGCAAACCATATCAGCTTTTGGACAAGATTACTCATATTTATATTGCATTTGACTTGCAAAGTTACAAAAAAATGCCCAAACGGCCAAAAATTCCGCAAAAACAGCCAAAGTTTTACCACAAACGGCCAATAAACCGCAAAAACAAACGCTGCTTTTAAAGACGATTCCCTACGATTTTTTTACGATTTGCCATGCGGGTGTAGATGGTCTGTGCCGGCCGCTCCGAAAAATCTGTGTGAAACACAAATTTTCTACGGTTTACGTTGAAAAAATTCGTGATTTCGTCCTTCGTTTATTCGTTAAACCTTTCCCCCGGCCGGCATCGTAACAATCGTGGGGGATCGTCTTCCCCGACCGCCGCGCCCACAGCCGGATGGTAACGGGAGTTGCTTCGGGGGGTAAGAGGATGTTAGATGCGGGATTGGATGCTCTGCAACACGGCTGCGTGGTCTTCGCAGCCGAGCATGTAGATTTGGCCGGAGCGCAAGCGGATGATGAAGCACTCCGAGCCGCGGCCGTAGTAGGCGAAGTAGCGGCCTAACGCGCCGTTGGAGAACTTACCCCAGTAGCCGAAGAAGCCGGCGGAGCCGCAGATGCGCCATTCGCCCATGGTGGGTTGCACGTCCTCGGCGGAGGCGATGTCGCTCAGCTTGAACGAGCGCCGACGCAGCGGAAAGTTCACCGTTACGGCCTCATCGTCCACCTTCACACTCAGCGGGCAGAAGTACAGCGCCAATGCGCACATACAGATGAGAATGGCTCCGAGGGCGATGGAGGCGATCCACAAATCGATCACAACGGCCAAAGCGAGCATGCCCACGATGAATAGCAACGAGAGGGTGAGCGACCACGCGCTCAGATTGCATTTGCGTTTGATTCGTTCCATAATTTTATGAAATTTTGCTCCAGTCGGCGGAGCGTTTGATTGATTGGCGAAGGGCTGATGCGAAGGCCATGTTCTCGGGCCGGCACAGGAGCGGGTCGAGGTTGAGCAGCTCCTCGGCGGCGGTGCGTGCAATTTGGATAATCGGGCCGTCGGAGGCGAGGTTGGCGATGTGGAGTTCGAAGGGTATACCGCTTTGCATGGTGCCTTCGATGTCGCCCGGGCCGCGCATCTTCATATCGGCCTCGGCGATGACGAAGCCGTCGGTGGTTTGGGTCATCAACTCGAGTCGCTCGCGGGTTTCCTTGGCGAGTTTTCGCTTGGACATGAGGATGCAGAAGCTACGGTCGGCGCCGCGACCCACGCGGCCGCGCAATTGGTGGAGCTGCGACAGCCCGAACCGCTCGGCATTCTCGATGACCATGGTGGTGGCATTGGGCACGTTCACGCCCACCTCAATCACCGTGGTGGCCACCAAGATCTGCGCCTGGCCGGAGGCGAACAGTTGCATTTGGTGGTCCTTCTCCGCGGGCTTCTGGCGTCCGTGGACAAAGGCTACACGGTAGGAGCGGAACGTTTCGCAGATGTCCTCGTAGCCCTCGGTGAGCGAGCGCAATTCCAGCTTATCGTTCTCATCTATAAGCGGATACACTATGTAGGCTTGGCGCCCTTCGCGCAACTGCTGCCCGATGCCGTGGAGCACTTGCTGCCGCTGCTCGTCGTAGCGCAACAGGGTGGTGACGGGTTTGCGGCCCGGCGGCAGTTGGTCGATCACCGACACGTCGAGGTCGCCGTACACGGTCATAGCCAAGGTGCGGGGAATGGGCGTGGCGGTCATCACCAGCACGTGTGGCGGGGTGGTGTTCTTGGCCCACAGGCGCGCACGCTGCGCCACGCCGAAGCGGTGCTGTTCGTCGATTACGGCCAAGCCCAAGTTGGCGAACTTCACCGGGTCCTCCAGCACGGCATGCGTGCCGATGAGGATGTGCAGCGAGCCGTCGGCCAACTGTTCGTGAATCTCTTTGCGAGCCTTGGCGCGGGTGCTGCCGGTGAGCAGTTTGACATTGATGCCGATGGGTGCCACCATCTGCGAGATGGTTTCAAAGTGCTGAGTGGCAAGGATTTCGGTGGGCGCCATCAGGCAGGTTTGGTAACCGTTGTCGATGGCCAGCAGAAGCGCCATCAGCGCCACCAACGTCTTGCCCGAGCCTACGTCGCCCTGCACCAAGCGGTTCATCTGGTGGCCGGTGTTGACGTCCGCACGGATTTCCTTCACCACGCGCTTCTGCGCATCGGTGAGCGGAAACGGCAGGCATTCGTTGTAAAATCGGTTGAAGAAATTGCCCACGCGGGTGAAGCGGAAGCCCTGCGACTCGCCCTTGCGGCGGCGGGAGCGCATGAGCATATCCACCTGAATCATAAATAGTTCCTCGAATTTCAGCCGCTCGCGAGCCAGCTGTAACGAGGCCTGCGACGTGGGCCGATGCACCTCGCGGATGGCTGTGTCGAGCGGCATCAATTTGTACCGCTCCATCACCATCGGAGGCAGCGTCTCCTTGAAAAACTGCTGAGAATCGAGCAGAGTGCACACCCATTCGTGGATATTACGCGAGGTGATGTAGCGATTGCGCAGCGTTTCGGTCAGCGGATACACTCCGCGCATGCCTTGGTCCTCGAAAGCCTTCTGAGCGGTGTCGATTTCGGGGTGAGACATCGACCATCGGCTGCCGTAAAGGCTTGGTTTGCCGAAGATTATGTACTCTTCGCCCTCGTGGATGGTTTGGCGGATGTGTTTGATGGCGTTGAACCACACTACTTCGATGGAGCCGGTGCCGTCGGTAAATACGCCCACGAGCCGCGTCTTGGCGCCTTCGCCGGCGATGCTGAAGCCCACAAACTTGCCGTAGAGCTGGATGGCGGCTTCCTCCGAGGCGATGTCGCGGATGCGATAGATGGTGGTGCGGTCCACGTAGCTCGTGGGAAAATGGTGCAGCAAGTCGTAAGCAGTGCGGATTTCCAACTGCTTTGTGAGGAGTTCGGCTCGCTTAGGCCCGATGCCCTTTACGTATTGAATTTCTTTGTGTCGAAGCGAGTTCATTGGGCGGAGAGTTGCATGATGGCTTCGGCAATGGCGATGTCGCGCGGGTTAGTGATTTTGAGGTTGTCGGGGCTGCCCGGGGTCAAGGCGATGGCGCTGAATCCGGCCGCTTCCATCACCGACGCGTCGTCGGTGAACGTGGGCTGATAGGGCAGTTGGTAGGCGCGGCGCAGCAGCTCGGCGCGGAACACTTGCGGCGTTTGCACCGCGCGCAGTAGCGAGCGATCCACCGGCTTCGATCCTTCGGCGGTGACCATTCGCAGCGAGTCAGTCACGGCCACAGCCGGCACGGCACCGTGCACCGTCGGCTCGGTTAGCGCATCCGTAACTGCCTGAATCACAGTCGCGGAGGGTAGGGGTCGCGCCCCAT
The DNA here is from genome assembly GCA_946011725.1 of uncultured Bacteroidales bacterium. Lineage (GTDB taxonomy): Bacteria > Bacteroidota > Bacteroidia > Bacteroidales > Muribaculaceae > CAG-873. The sequence continues at coordinate 22,714 of CAMGBT010000025.1, forward strand.
CGTGGATGGCCACCACTTCGGCCTCGGCCGGCGCGGCGTCCAAAGCATTTTTGACCGACTGCCAGCGGGTGTCGCCGCCCACGATCACTGCGGGCGAATCGAAACGGTGCTCGCGGCACAGTTCGCGCCAGAAGCCCACGCGGTCGGCGGCCAGCACTATGGCGCACGAGGCCTCAGGCAGCGCGTGGCGCAAGGCGTTGATGGCGTGCATCACCACCGGAAGTCCTCGCAACTCGCAAAATTGCTTGGGCAGCGGACTCCCGAATCGGGAGCCGCTGCCGGCAGCAACTATTATTATATGTGTAGTTGGCATTGACGATTACCAGGCGAACATCGGGTATTCGGCCATGATGGTGCTCACTTTCTCGCGCACCTGGGCTATGCGTTGAGCATCTTCGGGAGCAGAAAGCACGTGGTCAATCAGTTCCACGATTTGGCCCATCAGCGGTTCTTTGGCGCCGCGGGTGGTGATGGCCGGAGTGCCGAGGCGGATACCGGAGGTTTGGAACGGTGAGCGGGAGTCGAACGGCACCATGTTCTTGTTGGCGGTGATGTGAGCTTCCACCAGCACGCGTTCAGCCACCTTGCCGGTGAGTTCGGGGAATTTGGTGCGCAGGTCCACAAGGATGCAGTGGTTGTCAGTGCCGCCCGACACCACCTTGTAGCCGAGGTCGGTGAGGGCTTGAGCCATCACGCGAGCGTTGGCGCGCACTTGGGTTTGGTATTCTTTGAACGAGGGTTGGAGAGCTTCGCCGAATGCCACGGCCTTAGCGGCGATGACGTGTTCCAGCGGGCCGCCTTGCACGCCGGGGAACACGGCGGAATCCAGCAGCTGCGACATCATCTTGATCTGACCCTTCGGGGTGGTCTTGCCCCAAGGATTCTCGAAGTCCTTGCCCATGAGGATGATACCGCCACGCGGGCCGCGCAAAGTCTTGTGGGTGGTGGAGGTGACGATGTGGGCATATTTCAGTGGGTTGTCGAGCAGACCGGCGGCAATCAAGCCGGCGGGGTGAGCCATATCCACCATGAGGATGGCGCCGCAAGCGTCGGCGATTTTGCGCATGCGAGCGTAGTCCCATTCGCGGGAGTAAGCGCTGGCGCCGCCCACGATGAGTTTGGGCTTCACTTCCATGGCAGTGCGTTCCATGTGGTCGTAGTCCACAAGGCCGGTTTCGGCATCAACGTTGTATTCCACAGCGTTGAACACCAGGCCGGAGAAGTTTACGGGGCTGCCGTGCGAGAGGTGGCCGCCGTGGGCCAGGTTGAGGCCCATGAAGGTGTCGCCGGGTTTCATGCAAGCCATGAACACGGCCATGTTGGCTTGGGCGCCCGAGTGCGGTTGCACGTTGGCATATTCAGCGCCGAAGAGCTGTTTGATGCGGTCGCGGCAGAGGTCTTCCACGATGTCCACCACCTCGCAGCCGCCGTAGTAGCGGTGGCCGGGGTAGCCTTCGGCGTACTTGTTGGTCAGGCATGAGCCCATGGCGCGCATCACTTGGTCGCTGACGAAGTTTTCGGAGGCGATCAGCTCGATGCCTAAGCGTTGACGTTGGTGCTCTTGTTCGATCAATTCAAAGAGCTTGGTGTCCTTTTCCATAAATAGGGAGAATTAGGGGTTAGATAGTTTATGGGTTAGTAGTCACTTTTTCTTTTTCACGGAGAATCCGAAATGGCCCAACGGCTCGCCGGTGGCGTTGTATTGGCCGTGGGAATAGGTGAGCAGGTTGGCGCTGTCGAGGTGGAATGCGCCGGTGTCGGCATCGATGAGCGAATCGTCGGCCAGCACATTCACCACATCGGCGATGAACATGTCGTGGCTGCCTAAGGCCATGATTTGCCGCACCTTACATTCGATGCTCAGCGGCGATTCCTTCACCGCCGGACATCCTACGGCCACCCCCGCTTCGGGCGTGAGGCCGGTCTCTTTCAACTTGTCGTAATCAGCTCCGGAGCGCACCCCGCACCAGTCCACGGCCTTGGCCATGGCGGCAGTGGTGAGGTTCACGGTGAACTCCATCTGCTCCTTTATCATATTATAAGAGAAGCGCTCGGGACGCACCGAGATGTAGAGCATCGGCGGATTGGTGCAGATGGTGCCCACCCATGCCACAGTGATCAGGTTGGAGCGCTCGGCTGTGCCGCAGCTCACCAACACCGCCGGCAGCGGGTTGAGCATAGTGCCCGGTTTCCACGAATGCTTCATATCACAATATCTTAGCGTTGGCCCCGCTTACGGCGTGGTTGCAGTAATGGCAGCGGATAATCACCGGCTGGCGCGACACCACATCAAACTTGGTGAGCATCGGCTCGTTGTTGGTGATACACTTGGGATTATTGCACTTGACGATGCCCACGATAGCGTCGGGCAGCGCCACCGGACGCTTCTCCACCACCTCGTAGTTGCGGATGATGTTCACCACGGCCGAAGGCGCTATCAGCGCAATGCGGTTGAGCGCGGCTTCGTCGAAGAACATGTCGGCCACTTTCACGATGCCTTTCGAGCCAAGCTTGGCGCTGGCCAAGTTGGCACCGATGGTCACAGCGTGGTCAGTGTGCTCCAACCCGAGGATTTTCACCACCTGGAAAACGGCGGCCGAGGGGATATGGTCGATAACGGTGCCGTGCTGCAAGGCGGCCACGGCGAGTTCAGTCTTTTGTTGGCTCATAACTCAAAGGGATTTATGCCGAGGGCGCGGGTGATGATTGCTTGGCGAGCAAACAGGCCGTTGCGGGCTTGTTCGAAATAGTATGCTTTGGGATTGTCGTCCACGTCCACGTCGATTTCGTTCACACGTGGCAGCGGGTGCAGGATGCGCAGGTTGTCGCGCGAGTTGGCCAACATGGCGTTGTGCAACGCGTAGAGATCCTTCACACGCTCGTACTCCAACGGGTCGGAGAAGCGCTCGCGCTGCACGCGCGTCATATATATAATGTCGGACGAGTTGATCACCTCCGGCGAAAAGTCGGAGGTCTCGGTGAACTGGATGCCTTCGGCGCGGCAGAACTCCTTATACTCCTGCGGCATGGCCAATTCGTGCGAAGCCACAAAGTTGAACCGCGGCTTGAAGTACTTCATGGCCATCAGCATCGAATGCACCGTGCGGCCATACTTGAGGTCGCCCACCAAGGTGATGGTCAGATCGGTCAGCCGGCCCTGCGTCTTGTAGATGGAGTACAGGTCGAGCATAGTTTGCGACGGGTGCTGATTGGCACCATCGCCGGCGTTGATGATAGGCACATCGGTCACCTCCGTGGCATAGCGAGCAGCCCCTTCCAAGAAGTGACGCATCACAATGAGGTCGGCGTAATTCGACACCATCTTGATAGTGTCCTTGAGCGTTTCACCCTTCACCGACGACGACGTACCCGGGTCGGAGAACCCGATGATGCGCCCGCCCAAACGGTTCACGGCTGTTTCAAAACTCAGGCGAGTGCGAGTCGACGGCTCAAAAAATAGCGTCGCCACCACTTTCCCATCTAAAATTTTGCTATTGGGGTGCTGCTCAAAATATTTGGCGCGCTCCAACAGATCGAGGATCTCTTCTTTGGAGATGTCGGCGATTGACACCAAGCTGTGAGTATTCATACAGGAATCTACGGTAATGAAGTATCGATTTGGCCACATTTACCAAACCGACTACAAAGTTAGTCACAATCCCCCAAAAAATCAACCCTTCCCCCAATTTTTTTTCAAAAAAAACGCCAAAGTGCCGCAAACCGCTTATCACATTGAACGAGTCAAACGAATAAAGCAAAGCAAGAATCAACGAAAATTATGAAAAACCACGACCACCATTTACGTTCACACATTAAGAATCCGATAGCTCACCCTACGGGTTCTGACCTTTTGAAGTTGCGTTCGTTATTTCGTCTTTCGTTTCTTCGTTGAAACGTTGTACCGGATGGCATCGTACAAAATCGTATGAAATCGGCTTTACCGACCACCTGTCGCCCGGCGGGGTCGGTTAGTCGGGGTCGGTGAGGGATTGGGCCATGCGGCGGGCGAGGCGGGCGTTGGTGATGCAGCGGGGGATGGCGAAGGCGAGGCCGAGCAGCAGGCCGACGCCGCCGCCCCACAGGATAGCGGAGCGTTGTTCGGAGAGCGGAAGGACGTAGTACATGCCGAACAGCAGGAGTGCGGCCAAGAACACGCCCAAGATGCGGGCGTTTTTCTGGTACAGGCGCACGGCGGTGGCGTGTTGGAGGGCTTCGGTGGCGGAGATTTCCAAGAGGTTTTTGGAGAGGATAAATGATGACAGGCGGCGGTTGAGCACGCACATGAAGATGCCGAAGATGGCGTAGACCGCGCATATCCACACGGGCATGTGCAGGCTGTAATATTGCAATGGAGCGAGAATGGGCAGAAGCAGTCCGACCCAAGATGTGCGTTTGACGCGGCCTGCCAAGCGCTGCTGGTAGCTCTTGGCGTTGGTGCGTGCCAATTGGTCGGAGAGACGTTCGTTGGCCTGTTCCAATTTGTCAACTTTCACTGAAAGCTGTTGCCATTGCTGTTTTATCAAATCGAGGTCGGGTGCATTCGTCATAGATGAGGATTCATGATTTGGAGGCTAATTCAGTGAGGCGAGTGCGGGCGCGGTGGAGGCGCGTGCCCACGTTGGCTTTGCTGATGCCGAGGATTTCAGAAATTTCGTCGTAAGATTTTTCGTCGAGCCACAGGGTGATGAGGGCTTTGTCGATAGGGGAGAGGAGAGAGATGAGGCGGTAAAGTTCTCGCAGTTGGGCCACGGAATTGTCGTTGGTGGCGGGGATGTCGAAAGCGTCGTCGAGGCCGATGCGTCCATCGAAGTGGCGGCGGTTTGAGCGGATGAAGGTGATGCAAGTGTTGATGGCCAGACGGTAAATCCACGAGGAGATTTTGGCTTTACCTTGGAACGAATCCAGACCGGTCCACAGGTTGATCATCACCTCCTGATACAGGTCGG
>CAMGBT010000026.1 GCA_946011725.1 uncultured Bacteroidales bacterium
TAGCTATCTTAGCTATCTTAGCTATTTTTGTGGGCGGGATGTCAGTACATCGGTCAGGTTGTAGGCGGCGGTGGCGATGGCGGCGGTGGCGGCGGCTATCAGCACCCAGGTGAGGATGGTGGCTATGGGTAGGTCGGCGCTGTATTTGAAGCTGTCGAGCATGGCGGTGAACATGCCGGCTATCGAGGGAAAGCAGATTGTGAGCAGGATGCCGGTGACAATGCCGCATAGGCCGGAGATGGCTAAGGCGCGGCGCGAGCGTTGGCGCTGCGCATCGAGGCGCGAGCGAATCATTTCAACGGCGTCGAGCTTGATGTCGAGCCGTTGCATAAATTGGGCCGACGAGGTTTGTTGCGGTTTGAAATCGGCGAAGAGCTGACGGAGAGCGAGGTCGTCAGACCCGTGGTCGGTGGGGTTGGTATCAGTGTTCATGATGCTGTCAGTAAGTGTTTTAGGTGAACGCGTCCGCGCGAGAGTTGTTGGCGCACGCTGTCTTCGGATGCTTCCACGATTTGGGCGATTTCTTTCACGGCGTAGCCTTCGAGATAGAAGAGCACCACGGCAGTGCGCTCTTTTTCGCTCAGGCGTGCCAAGGCATTGTAGAGGGCTTGGTATTGGAATGCGCTGTCGCTCTGCTGCGGGGCGATGGCGCAGTTGATGGCGTCATCGATTGAGCCGGTGAACCTGACTGAGCGGCGGTAGCTCACAAAGGTGTTGAAGGCGATGCGACGGATCCACGCGGCGAATTTTTGGTCATCGCTGAATCCGTCGCAGCTGAGGTATGCTTTGATGTAAGTTTCTTGTGCGAGGTCGTCGGCCAAGGCAGCATCACCGCAACATAGAGCCACTAAGAAGCGCCGGAGCGCTTCTTGAGTGGATTCTACGTAGGCTGTGAATTGCTTGCGGTCCATTATTTCTCGACAGGTTGTTCGTTGTTAGAGATGTGTTTGCGTTGGTAGAAGAATGTGACCAAAGCGCCGATACCCACTGCAAGCACTATTATGGAGAGGAAGATCATCATCATGAGGTCTCCAGAGGTAAATAAGCCGAAAGAGCTGATAATCAGTGCGCCGGCGATGCCGCTTAGGCCGAGAACCGAGCATATGGTGCCGCGTTGCAGGCGTTTGTGCATGATTTCCTTTTCATTCTTTTGGGCCGGTTTGAACATTTCAGCGAGTTCTTTGGGGTCGATTGAGGGGTTGTTCTTGATGGCTTCCAAGATGATTTGGGCGCGGAGTTTGTTGGAGATGATTGAGTTGCGGGTGGTGAGCCACACAATCAGAACGGGGAGGACGACGCATACGCCGAGGGGGACGAGGATGTTTGCTAATTCTGCCATAGTTTGTATAAGTTTGAGAGTTATTGATTCAGTTTGTTTTACTTTCGTTTTTGAAACGTTTCACCCAATAAACGCATTGGATGGGCGAAAAGTGACATCGCTCGACGAATTTTCTACAAATTTTGAAATATTTACAAAGGTGTGCAAAACTATTGCACATAAGGTGGAGTAACTTTGCATTGTAATCAATTAAAACTCACTACTATGATAACAATTCGCCCCACAGATTATATTTATGTAAGTGCCAACGACTATTTTGGCCAAAGCACCGAATTTAGCGGCACCGGTTTCGGATGCGTTGCCGACATTCTCCAACGCCTACCGGCCACCATCGGCATGACCACAGTGACCATCCGCAATGCTACCCGCGGCCTGACAGGCCGAGTGCCCGTGTACCGCGCCGCCCAAGCCTAACCGCGCTAAAAAGCACGTGTCAAACGAAGATACAAAGCAACGAACAATTTAAATACGATCTACGTTTACGTTTTACGTTGAAAAATTCGTTATTTCGTTAATTCGTTTCTTCGTTGAAGTTGCTTACACCGGAATCATCAGCAGCGGCAGGTCGGCTTGGAAGAGCAGACGGTGAGCCAATCCGGGGTTGAGCATACGGCTGAACGCGCTCTTGCGGCGGTTGGCCACCACCACCAAGTCAAACTGCTGACTGGTTTGGAGTTTGCCCACCTCCTCGGCGGCGGTCTTGATGTTGACGGGCATCGATGTGAAGGTGAATTGGTTGAACTGCTTGCGGCAGTACTCGGTGAGAGCGTTGGCGCTGATTTCGCTGCTGCCGAATCGGCGGCGCGAAGTTATGCTGACGATAACCACGTGGGCTTTGGCCTGGGGGAAGATGCGATAGAGGGCATCGAGTGCGAGCATGTCTTCTTGGTCGAGGTTGCTGAAGAAGAGGATGTTCGACGGGTTGGCAAATCGGTGGTCGCCTTCGGGGATAGTCAGCACGGGGTAGCGGCATGAATCGAGCACTTCGGCCGAGACGCTGCCGATGAGTTCCTTCTCCTTGCGGGCTGCGCTGCGGGTGCCCATCACCAACATGAACGGAGCCGTTTGCTTGGCATAGTCGAGGATGATTTCCTCGGGCACGCCTTCGGAGATCTGTGTGGCGAATCTCACCGGAGGAATGATGCCATGTTTGATGTCGGCTTTGAAGCGGTCGGTCCACTGCTGCATGCTGCGGCGAGCGCCGGAGATGATTTCCTCTTCGATGGCCGATTCTCGGAACTCGTAGGTGAGTGCATTGGTGAGCTGGATGTTGTCGCTCAAGTGCGGTCCGATGTACGAATTGAGGAAAGTGATCGAGAGCTTGTGGGCGGCGGCGATGGCGGCGGCGACTTGGGCAGCCACGTAAGCGTGCTCGGTGAAGTCGGTGGGCACTAAGATGCGTTGCTGAGCTTGGTCGGTGGAGTGCGTGGTGAAAATGTCGGGGTTCTCGAGGATGCGCAGCGCTAAGGCGAGGTTCTGCTCATCGATGCGGATGCGCACGCCGGATGCCACTTCGGGATTGTCGAGGTTGACGTTTTGCAAAGTGACGGCCACTCCTTCGGCTTCGAGGAGCGCTTTGACGGCGAGGGCGCGTTCGTAAGTGTGGATAGCAACGGTAATCAGGCGCATAGTAATAAAAGATTAGAGGGTGAGAGGAAAAAAGTAGCAATGCGCCGGGCAGTCAAGGAGTAGGACTAAGCCAAGGCGCATTGCTTGATTGTTGCGGCGAAGAAGGTGATGGTAGCTTCTTTATTCGCCCTCCTGCTCCTTCAGGATTTCAACAGCCATGTCGTAGATAGTGGTATCGTCGAGGACAACGATGCCGCCGTCGGGACCGGGTTCGATGTGAACGCCTTGGTTTTTGCCGTATTCGTAGTTGCTACCGCCGAAGTAGTTGCGTACACTTTGCACGGTCACGTTGAGTTTGTCGGCAATGCGGTGCATCGAACCGTCGGGCAGGCTGTCTTTGAGGCGACGGAGTTCGTTGAATGTGATTGTTTTTGCCATAGCTTTTATCTGTTTTGGGTTTACGGGATAGTTAGATTTGATTTTCGACGTTAAAATTAGTGTTTTATTTTGGATTGGCCAAATATTCGAGCGAAAAAAGCGATATGTTATACAACATATTTTTAAAAATCGCCTTTTTTTGCCCTTTTTTGGCAAAATTTTCCAAAAAAAATATGTGGAGTGAAGAATTTTTGCTAAATTTGTATGTTATACCAAAATGAAACAATCGGCAGCGAAAATATATTGATATGGAATTCAATCTTTGCTCAAATTATCAGCCCACCGGCGACCAACCGCAGGCCATCGAACACTTGGCCAAAGGTGTGATGAGCGGCGACGATGCTCAGGTGCTGTTAGGTGTGACCGGCTCGGGTAAGACCTTCACCATGGCCAACGTCATCGCCAAGGTGCAGCGCCCTACCCTGATCCTCAGCCACAACAAGACCTTAGCCGCGCAGCTTTACAGCGAGTTCAAGCAGTTTTTCCCGGAGAACGCGGTGGAGTACTTCGTGTCGTACTACGACTACTATCAACCGGAGGCTTACATCCCGTCGATGGATAAGTATATCGAGAAGGACTTGATGATTAACGATGAAATCGACCGCTTGCGTTTGGCCACTACGTCGGCCTTGCTGTCGGGCCGCCGCGATGTGGTGGTGGTGTCGTCGGTGTCGTGTCTCTACGGCATGGGCAACCCTGAGGATTTCAACGCCAATGTAATTAATATATGTGTAGGCCAAAAGATAGCCCGCAATGCTTTCCTGCGCCAACTGGTTGCGGCACTATATAGCCGCAACGAGGCTGAGCAAGCGCGCGGCACATTCCGAGTGAAGGGCGACACGGTGGACATCCGCCTCGCCTACGAAGAAATTGTGCTGCGCGTGGTGTTCTGGGGCGACGAGATTGAGTCCATCCAAACGCTCTATGCCGATGACCTGGCTTCGCTGGGCAAGCATAACGAATTCCGCATCTATCCGGCTAACTTGTTTGTAACCAGTGCGCAACGGCAGGCAGATGCCGTGCGCCAAATCCAGCTCGACTTGGGCGAACAGGTCGATGCTTTCCATCGCGAAGGTCGCCCGCTGGAGGCTGCCCGACTGAAAGAGCGTGTGGAGTATGACTTGGAAATGATTAAGGAGATCGGTTACTGCTCCGGTATCGAAAACTACTCGCGATACTTTGATGGCCGCCAACCCGGCACGCGACCGTTCTGCTTGTTGGACTACTTCCCCAAGGACTACTTGACCATCATCGACGAGAGCCACGTGACCTTGCCGCAGATTCGCGCCATGTACGGCGGCGACCTCTCGCGCAAAACCAACTTGGTGAATTACGGCTTCCGCTTGGCGGCGGCTTTGGACAACCGTCCGCTCACCTTCGATGAGTTCGAGGAGATTTCCGGCCAAACCATCTACGTGAGCGCCACTCCGGCAGAGTACGAGCTGCTGCGCACCGGCGGCGAGGTGGTGGAACAAATCATTCGCCCCACCGGTTTGCTCGACCCGGTAATCGATGTGCGACCTTCGCTCAACCAAATCGACGACCTCATGGAGGAAATCATGGTGCGCGTAGAGAAAGGCGAGCGCACGTTGGTGACCACCCTCACCAAGCGCATGGCCGAAGAGCTCAATGACTACTTCCTCAAGAATCAAATCAAGACCGCATACATCCACAGCGACGTGGAGACCATGGACCGCATCCGCATCCTCGACGACCTGCGCGCCGGGGTGTACGATGTGCTCATCGGCGTGAACCTGCTGCGCGAAGGCTTGGACTTGCCCGAGGTGTCGCTTGTGGCCATTTTGGATGCCGACAAGGAAGGCTTCCTGCGCAGCCACCGTTCGCTCACTCAGACCGTGGGACGTGCTGCTCGTAACCTTAACGGCACGGTGATTATGTATGCCGACAAGGTTACCGATTCCATGAGCCAAACTATCGAGGAGACCGAACGCCGTCGAGCCTTGCAACTCGCTTATAATGAAGAACATGGCATCACGCCGCAAGCCATTGTCAAAGCGCGTTACGCCATCGTGGGCAAGGAAGACGCCGACGATGTGGAGCAACGCCCGTCGCCGCGCCGCACCAAGGCGCCGGAAGTACCTTACGGCTCGGAGTACAGCACCGCTGTAGACATTGCCGCCGACCCCGTGGTGCCCTACATGAACCGCGACGAGATGCGCCGCTCAGTGGATCGCCTGCGCGAGCAGATGCTCGCTGCCGCCAAGGAGATGGAGTTTATCGAGGCAGCTCGTTTGCGCGACGAAATAATCAAGCTCGAAGAGCGTATTGAACAAATGAAGTAACTGTATGTCAATTGATTATAATCATCTTAAGCCCACCGACTGGCTGCCGACCACTGTCAAAGAGATGAAGGCACGCGGCTGGGAGGAAGTGGATGTGGTGCTGTTTTCGGGCGATGCTTATGTGGACCATCCCTCGTTCGGCGCGGCTGTGATCGGCCGCGTGCTTGAGGCGCACGGCTACAAGGTGGCGATAGTGCCGCAGCCAAACTGGCAGGACGACCTGCGCGACTTCCGCAAGTTCGGCCGTCCGCGCCTGTTCTTCGGCATCTCGGCCGGGGCAATGGATTCGATGGTGAACCATTACACCGCCAACCGCCGCTTGCGCTCGGAAGACGCTTACACCGCCGGCGGCCGGCATGGTCAACGGCCCGACTATCCCACCATAGTCTACTCCGAAATTCTGCGCAAGCTGTATCCGGACGCGCCGATTGTGGTCGGTGGCATCGAACCCTCGCTCCGCCGCCTATCGCACTACGACTACTGGCAAGACCGCTTGCGTCCGTCGATTCTGCTCGATTGCAAAGCCGACATATTGCTCTACGGTATGGGCGAACGCAACACGGTGGACCTTGCCGCCCGCTTGGCCGCCGGCGAGCCCATCAGCCACATCACCGACCTGCGCCAGAGCGTGGTCATCCGTCCGATAGACGAGATGCCCGCGGCCTCAGACGACAGCAACATCGTGCTCAGCTCGTGGGACGAGTGCCGCAAGGTGCCCAAGAAGCAGTCGCTCAACTTCCGCCACATCGAGCAGCAGAGCAATTCGCTCGGTGGCGGCCTCACCCTGTGGCAAGCCTACGGCGAGGTCGCTGTCAAGGTCAACCCGATGTATCCGGCCATGAAGCCGGGCGAAATCGATGCGGCATTCGACCTGCCCTACACCCGTCTGCCCCACCCTCGCTACAAGGGGAAAGAGATACCGGCGTACACCATGATTCGCCACTCGGTCAACTTGCACCGCGGCTGCTTCGGCGGCTGCGCATTCTGCACCATCTCCGCCCACCAGGGCAAGTTCATCGCTTCGCGCTCGGCTGAGTCGATTATGCGGGAGGTTGAACAGGTGACGCAAATGCCTGATTTCAAGGGCTATATCAGCGATTTGGGCGGTCCGTCGGCCAATATGTACGCCCTCGGCGGCAAGGACCTGAGCATCTGCGCGCGGTGCATGAAGCCGTCGTGCTTGCATCCGGTGGTGTGTCCTAACCTCAACACCGACCACTCGGCGTTGCTCGACATCTACCACCGCGTGGACGCGCTCAAAGCCGTCAAGAAATCATTCGTCGGCTCGGGCGTGCGCTATGACCTATCGATGCACGTCACCGGAGATAGCAAGTTGGACGCAGTGAATCGCCGCTACAACCGCGAGCTAATCGCCGACCACGTGAGCGGCCGATTGAAGGTGGCACCGGAGCACACCGAGGACGGCGTACTCCGGATTATGCGCAAGCCGTCGTTCGCGCTGTTCGAGAAGTTCAACAAAATTTTCGACGATGTCAACCGCTCCAAAGGGCTGAAGCAGCAGCTTATTCCTTACTTCATTTCGAGCCATCCCGGCTGCCACGAAATCGACATGGCCGAGTTGGCCGTCAAGACCAAGGCGCTCAATTTCCACCTCGAGCAAGTGCAGGACTTCACCCCCACCCCAATGACCGTAGCCACGGAGATCTATTACAGCGGCTACCATCCTTACACCGGCGAGCGCGTGTTCACCGCGGTTAAGCCGCAGGAAAAATTGGCTCAGCGCAAGTATTTTTTCTGGTACGACCGCACTTACCGCATCGACATCGAGCGCTCGCTCCACAAGCTGCATCGACCGGATTTGATTGCAAAACTATTCTCTAAAAACAAAAGATAACTATGACATTCGATGAATTGAAATCACTGTTGGCCGCCGATCGCTCGTACCGCATCTTCGACCAAAGCCAACGCATTGAACGCGAAATTTTGGAAAAATTGGTCGATCTCACACGGCTGTGCGCCTCGGGACGGAATGCTCAGCCATTGCGCTATCGCCTTGTGACCTCTGAGGAGGAGTGCGCCAAGGTGTACGAGTGGTTGAAGTGGGCTGGCTACTACACCGACTGGGACGGCCCGGCCGAGGGCGAACGCCCTGCGGCATTCCTGGTGCAATGCCTCGACACTGAAGTGGGTGCTAACTGCCTGTGCGACGACGGTTTACATTTGCAAGCCATCACTTTGGGCGCTACCGCCATGGGATACGGATGCTGCATCATTAAGTCGTTCAACGTGGCCGAAGTGGCCGCGGCGTTGGGCATCGATGCGAGGTATCAACCGCGCTATGTGCTTGCCATCGGCCGTCCGGCCGAGACGGTGCGCTTGGAACCGCAAACCGGCGAAGAGTTCAAGTACTATCGCACCGCCGACGGTGTGCACCACGTGCCTAAGCGTGCGCTCAGCCAACTGATTATCGGCTAATCAAGCTTGATATTCAGTTGCAAAGTGCCTTCTTCCGAAGCCTGCTGATACAGGTCGCGGAGGAGGGCTTTTTCGTAGGCGATGCGGTTTAGGTTGCTGAGGCGGTTGACGATTTGCTCGCGCGCCGCATCCAAGGGCATGGGCTTGCCGGAGGGGATGACCTCGGTGATGAATAGCAGATATGTGAAGCCGCCGAGCGAGGCATCGAGCGAGTGGTTGGAAGCGAGCCACGAGTCGGGCGAGGAGCCGAAGGTGTATGGGATGCGCGATTCGATTTGTTCCCAGTCCACCCAGCGGTTGCGGAAGTAATCATAGTGGATGGCAGAGGTGAGCACTTCCTTTTCGAGGCGGTCGATGTCGGCGGGCTTGTCGGACTTATACAGGCGGCGCAGGGTGCGCAGGTTGGCGGCATCGTTGGGCACTTTGAGGTACACGCCGCGTACCAAGGGTCGCTGCAGGGTGAACTCGCGCTTGTGCTCGTTGTAATATGTTTCGATGGAATCCTCGGAGATGGAATCGGCGTGGATTTGGTACATTTTGCGCTTGTACTCGGTGAGAATCAGGCGATTACGATACTCGGCGGTGAGGCGGTCGATCTCGGTGAGGTCTACTTCGTTGACGGCCACCTCAGAGATTAGGTGCTCGTTGATCCATTCCGATAGGTAAGCGCGCACAAACAGGGTGGAATCCTCCGGCGAGAGGCCGGCGGGCATGGCTTTGTGGAGTTGGTCGAGAGTGAGCGAGGAGTCGCCTATCTTCACCAGATAGGCTTCATCGGATTTCGACGAGGAGCCGCACGCTGCAGTAAGCAGTGCGGCGGATAAAACAACACCGGCTGCAAGCCAGCGTTGTAAGATGGATTGCAAACCGGTGTTGGTCATTTGTTAACCCGAAATTATTTTACTTGCTGCAAGACCTCGCGGTTGATCGTCACGGGATACCGCTGATGGAGTTGCTGCAACCATTGTTGTTCTAATTCTGATTGGTAATCGCTGATAACAGTGCCGCGCACATCGGCTGCTTCTTCGGGAGCGTCGATTATGCGGCCGCGGAACACGCGATACGAGGGCCAGTGAGAGTTGGCCGAGGCGGGACGGTCGGCACCGAAAGCGAGGTAGTCGGTGATGGGGTTCTCACCTTGGGCGGCGATGACGCGTTCCACTTTGACGTCGCGACCAAAGCGGGTGCGGAAGGCTTTCACCACGTCGGTGGGAGCGGTAGTGGAGGGAATGCTGTCGTAGCCGAACTGTGCAGCTTCGGCCAAGATGGAATCGTTGGTGGCGAAGATGATGTAGCTCTTGAATTTGGGTTGGCTCCAAGCGTAGCGGTCTTTATTGCGTTGGAAGAAAGCTTCAAGACCTTCACGATCCTTCGATGCGCGATCCCATACGGTGCGGTTGGAGATTTCGAACAAGAGGATGCCATCGCGGTATTCGTTCACCAAGTTGCGGTAGTCGGGGTTGAGTTCGTAAAGCTCTTGGCGAGCATATTCCAAGATGACTTCGTTCATTTGGATTTGCGCTTGCTCGGCGATGAATTGGCGAATGTTAGCTGCGCCGCGCACGGCAGAAACCGGCAGAGCGGGCACCATTTCGGCGAGGGTGTAAGCGTCGCCGCGTACCAAGTAGATGGGGAGGTCGCAGCGGGCGAAGGTGGCGAGCAGTGCGCTGTCGAGTGCGGCGCCGGAGTTCTCGGCCATGTTTTCAACCTTGTCGAGATTGTCTTCGAGTAATTGAGCTTGGTATTCGCGAGCCTTGCGGGCGATGAAAGCTAATTGAGCGGCATCGGTGTTGCCTTGGAGGGATTGAGCGAGCTGGTCGTGCATTTCTTCGAAAGAGGGCACGCCGCGGGCATCGAGTTTGCGGATGATGTGCCAGCCGAAAGCGGTGCGGAAGGGGTTGGAGACTTCGCCCACATTGAGAGCGAAGGCCACAGAATCGAATTGGGCCACCATCATGCCGCTGCCGAACCAGTTGAGACGGCCGCCGCGCGAAGCGCTGCCGGGGTCTTGCGAGAGGGTGCGTGCCAACTCTTCAAAGCGGGCGGTGTCGGCGGATACCACGCGGTAGATTGAGTCGATGCGGGTGTCCACTTGTGCACGCACTTGGTCGTTCATGTCGGGGGTGACGCGCAGGAGGATGTGTTCGCAAAGCACTTCACCACGCGAAGGACGACGGTTCTCCACGCGGATGATGTGCACACCGTAGCCGGAGTTAATCACCGGGGAAATTTCACCCACGGCAGTGGCGAAAGCGGCATCCTCAAATGCTTTGGGATAGCGGCCGCCAACCACCACACCCATCAAGCCGCCGCGTTGCGACGAACCACGGTCGATGGAGTATTTGCGAGCGGCGGTCTCAAACGGGAGGTTGCCGGCAAGGATTTCATTGCGGATGGAATCGAGCTTGGCTTGGTCGGCGTCGGCCATCATAATGTGGCTGACGGTGACCTCGTTGGCCAAGTGCTCGTAAGCTTCGCGCACGGTTTGCTCAAACACGGCTTCGTCGCGCAGGTAAGGTGCCGCGAGCTCGTTGCGGAATTTGTGGAACTCGGTGATGAACTCTGCGGTGGTATCAATGCCGGCAGCTTCGGCGTCAGCTACCTTGAGTTTGTAGTTGACGAACATGTCCACATACTCGTCGAGCGACTGCGGCTGGACTTGCTGAGCATTATTCTTGTTATAGAGGTATTCAAATTCGCTCAGGTGCACATCTTTACCGGCCACGTTCATCAGCACGGGGTCGGATTGCGCCGTAAGTGCCAACAATGACGCGCCAAGCACGCCAATTGCTAAAATCAGTTTTTTCATTGGTTTGAAATATCGTATTTCTTATTTATATGCATACTATAAATTGATAACGAAGCACGCCGCGATTTATTGTATAACACACAATTTTTCCGCATGGAACGAGCAAGAGCTCGAAGCAAATGCCAAAAATAACAAAAAGCGCCGCTTGATTGCGGCGCTTTTTGTGGGATATGTTTGGGTGTGGGTTAGCGTTGGCCTACGGAGTAGTTGGGGGCTTCGGAGGTGATGGCTACGTCGTGGGGGTGGCTTTCGGCCACGCCGGCGTTGGTGATACGGGTGAAGCGGGCGTTGTGGAGGGCTTCGATGGTGGGAGCGCCGCAGTAGCCCATGCCTGCGCGGAGACCGCCCAGCATTTGATATACAACTTCGTAGAGGGAACCTTTGTAGGGCACGCGGGCAGCGATGCCTTCAGGCACGAGTTTCTTGCTGTCGCTTTCGCCGCCTTGGAAGTAGCGGTCTTTGGAGCCTTTTTCCATGGCTTCGAGCGAGCCCATGCCGCGGTAGGTTTTGTATTTACGGCCGTTGAAGATGATGGTGTCGCCCGGGGATTCTTCCACGCCGGCGAGCATGCCGCCGAGCATCACGGAGTGGGCACCGGCAGCGAGTGCTTTGACGATGTCGCCGGAGTAGCGGATGCCGCCGTCGGCAATGAGGGGCACGTCGGTGCCTTCGAGGGCTTTGGCCACGTCGTACACGGCTGAGAGTTGGGGCACGCCCACACCGGCGATAATGCGGGTGGTGCAGATGGAGCCGGGACCGATACCCACTTTCACACCGTCGGCGCCGTTGTCGGCCAGGTATTTGGCTGCCTCGCCGGTGGCGATATTGCCCACAACAACGTCGATTTGGGGGAATGCGTTTTTGACGTCGCGCAGCACGCCGATCACGCCTTTGGAGTGGCCGTGGGCGGTGTCGATAACCAAAGCGTCAACGCCGGCTTTCACCAGGGCTTCGGCGCGGACCATCGAGTCGGGGGTAACGCCAATGCCGGCGGCCACGCGCAGGCGGCCGAGGCTGTCCTTGCAAGCGAAGGGTTTGTCTTTGGCTTTGGTGATGTCTTTATAGGTAACCAATCCCACAAGGCGGTTGTTGGCATCCACCACGGGCAACTTCTCGATTTTGTAGCGCTGAAGGATTTCGGCAGCTTCTTCCAAGTTGGTGCTTTGGGTGGTGGTGATGATGCCTTCGGAGGTCATCACTTCATCGATGTTGCGAGTGAGGTCGCGCTCGAAGCGGAGGTCGCGGTTGGTGACGATGCCCACAAGCAGGCCGTTGTCGTCCACCACGGGAATACCGCCGATGTGGTATTCTTCCATCATGTGGAGGGCTTCGGCCACGGTGGAGCCGCGCAGAATGGTTACGGGGTCGTAGATCATGCCGTTTTCGGCACGTTTCACAGTGTGTACTTGGCGTGCTTGCTCTTCGATCGACATGTTTTTGTGAATCACGCCGAGGCCGCCTTCGCGTGCGATGGCGATGGCGAGGTTAGCTTCAGTCACGGTGTCCATTGCGGCCGAAACCAAGGGCACGTTCAGAGCAATGTTGCGCGAAAAGCGCGTGCACAAATTTACGTTACGGGGGAGAACTTCGGAATAGGCGGGTACCAACAACACATCGTCGAAGGTAAGACCGTCCATAATAACTTTGTCTGCAATAAATGATGACATAAGAGGCACTAAATTTTATTGCATGCAAAGTTACGACTTTTCCGCTGTTTGTGCAATAATTTCGGCGAATTTTTTCGAAAAAAGTTTCAAATTAAAATTCAATGACAAAAAATTCGGTAAAAGCGGCTGTGTTTTGTAAAAAATTTATTAACTTTGCAGAGAAATCGCTATGGAGATTCGAGTGCTACATATTAAGCCGAGTGATGCCTATGCACAAAATGTGTGGGCCGAAGGTTTAACCGCACTAAATTCCGCCTATAATATATTAATGTATACCCCGGAAGCCGGACGGCTCGGGGTGTTTTATTTTTAAATCGAAAATATGCCAACAGTCGCCAAAGCCAAGCCAATCATTTACCAACTGCTTCCGCGTTTGTTCGCCAACTATACAGCCGAGCCGGTGCCCAATGGTACTATTGCCGAGAATGGCTGTGGCAAGCTCAATTCGATCACGCCCAAGGTTCTGAAAGAGATCCGCCAACTGGGTGCGACCCATGTGTGGTACACCGGTGTGATAGAGCATGCCCACACCTCGGACTATACTCGCTACGGCATCCCCTTGCACAACCCCAATATTATTAAAGGTAAGGCCGGTAGCCCGTATGCCATCACCGACTACTACGACATCGACCCCGACTTGGCCGTGAGCGTGCCGCATCGAATGGAAGAGTTCGAAGCGTTGGTGGCTCGCACTCACCGCGCCGGGCTGAAAGTGATCATTGACTTTGTGCCCAACCATGTTGGCCGCGAGTACCACTCCGACGTAGCACCCGTGGGCGTGGAAGACCTCGGCCAAGGCGATGACAAGGGTATGTTCTTCGCTCCGCAGAACAATTTCTACTACATCACCCGCCAGCTGTTCGCCCCTTCGGAGGTGGATCTCAGCGGGTACGATATGCCTTACGTGGAGTTCCCGGCACGCGCCTCGGGCGACGACTGCTTCACCGCTTTCCCTTCGAAATACAATTGGTATGACACCGTGAAGCTTAACTACGGCTACGACTATGGCGACGGTTCGCGCCACTACGACCCTACCCCATCCACTTGGCTGAAGATGCTCCACATTCTGCGCTACTGGGCTGCCAAGGGTGTGGACGGTTTCCGCTGCGACATGGCTCATATGGTGCCCATTGACTTCTGGCGCTGGGCCATCCCGCATGTCAAGGAACTGAATGCCAACGTGGTTTTCATCGCTGAGATTTACGACGTTGCACTGTATCGCCCCTATATCTTCACCGCCGGGTTCGATTACCTCTACGACAAGGTGAACCTATACGACAGCCTCCGCGCCATCGAATGCAGCAGCCAGTCGGCTGCCACACTCACCTCGTGTTGGCAAACCGTCGACGGCATCGCCGATCACATGCTCAACTTCCTCGAGAACCACGATGAACAGCGCTTCGCCTCGCAGCAGTATGCCGGCGATGCCAAGCGCGTGGAAGCATCGCTGGTGGTTAGCGCCATGATGTCCACCGGGCCGTTCATGCTCTACGCCGGTCAGGAGCTTGGCGAGAAAGCAGCCGATGCCGAGGGCTACAGCGGTTACGACGGCCGCACCTCCATTTTCGACTATTGGAGCATTCCCACCCTGCGCCGCTGGCTTAACCGCGGCAAGTGCGATGGCACCCTCACCGATGAAGAAGTGGCGCTGCGCTCGTTCTATAACCGCGTACTCACCCTGTGCAACAGCGAGAAGGCTATCAGCGAAGGTCGATTCTTCGATTTGATGTACGTCAACTACGAGAATCCCCGCTTCAACCCTCATCGCCACTTCGCTTTCCTGCGTCAGCACGGCCACGACCTGCTGGTAATCGCCGTCAATTTCTCCGACCACGAAGCCATCACCGAAATCAACATCCCCGCTCATGCCTTCGAATACCTCGAAATTTCGCGCGGTTTTGCAGTGGCAGAAGAATTGCTCTCGGGCCAGAAATCGATGAAGGCGGTTACAGAACTCTCGCCGTTTGCTACCCATATTCCACCCCACGGCGCCGTTGTGTGGAAAATTGACACTCGCGAGCTGAAATCAAACGTGAAAAAATGATTAAATTGATTTGGCCACCTCGCGAAAAATCAGTAAATTTGCACTCGTATTCCAACCACTCCATATCCTAAAATAATGAATACCAATTTACCTCCTTTCAAAGTCTTCGCCGGAACAAAATCCCGCTACATGGCCGAAGAAATTTGTAAAGAACTCGGTGTCGAACTCGGCAAAATGAACATCCAACGCTTTGCCGACGGCGAATTCGAAGTATGCTTCGAAGAATCCATTCGCGGCTGCGAAGTATTCTTGGTTCAATCCACATTCCCCAACAGCGACAACCTGATGGAACTGTTGCTCATGATTGATGCCTCCAAGCGCGCTTCCGCCAAGAGCACCATCGCAGTAATACCCTACTTTGGCTGGGCTCGCCAAGACCGCAAGGACAAGCCGCGTGTGTCGATTGCCGCCAAGTTAGTATCCGACCTGCTCACCGCAGCCGGTGTGGACCGTGTCATCACCATGGACCTGCACGCCGACCAAATTCAAGGCTTCTTCAACGTGCCCGTTGACCACCTCTACGCCTCGTCGGTGTTCCTGCCCTACATCCAATCGCTCAAACTGTCCGACATGGTTATCGCCACTCCCGACGTAGGCGGTGCAAAGCGTGCCAACAGCTATGCCAAGTACCTCAATGTGCCTCTGGTACTCTGCCACAAGCAACGCGCCAAAGCCAACGTGGTTGAAACCATGACCGTTATCGGCGACGTTGAGGGCAAGGACGTGATCCTCGTGGACGATATGGTCGACACAGCCGGCACCATCACCAAAGCCGCCAACCTGATGAAGGAAAAAGGCGCCAAGAGCGTGCGCGCCCTCTGCTCACACGCCATCATGAGCGATCCCGCCACCCAACGCGTGGACGAATGCGCACTCGAAGAAATCATCTTCACCAACTCCATCCCCTACACCGGCGGTTCGAAAAAGTGCACCATCATCTCGGTGGCTCGCCTCTTTGCCGACACCATCAGCCGCGTACACTGCAACCAATCCATCTCTTCGCAGTACCTGATCAAGTAATCACCCCCACCTCCATACCACACCCCGAGCTGACCCGTCAGCTCGGGGTGAATTATATATCAATTTCCCATATTTGAGTTATGTTTATTTCAAATCATCAAAGCGCAAAGGCTCCTTTAATGACTTCTTTCGCGGATTTCATTTTCTATGCGTATGCAAATCTACAAATGCTCATTATGGCTTTGAATACAGGACGTGAAAAATTTGACAGAACCTGTTATATGCTTAGAGCCAAAGCATTTAAGGCATATAAAAGCGGAAAGTGGAATATCCACAACCTCTATGTTAATAATGTATGGAAGATTAAAAGCGGAGATTACTGTTGGTATTGCAGAAAGCAGATTCCAAAGGAAAAATTAACGATTGAACATATTTTCCCGCGCTCCAAGGAAGGCACAGATGATATGGATAATATCGTTTTAGTCTGCCAAAACTGTAATTCATCTAAGCGAGATCTTGATCTGCTTGAATGGTTTTTTACTATTAAAAATTGTTGGCCGGCTCCATACGTTTTTGCTTATTACTTGAAACATGTCTACTTATATGCAGTAAAGAATGACCTTCTCGATAAGACTTCGGAAGAAATCGATTCGCTGAATCTCCCATTTAAGTACAAATACATACCGCTATATTATCCGGATACCTATGTAAAGCATTATTCACACGCAAATAATTGTGAAGCGTCATCGGATAACATAGCGGCATATACATAATAACTTCCAAGGTGGAACGGTGCAAAGGGGGCTATGAATAAATGGTAGGAAAATCTGTAAAAAAAGAAAACGTGTCAAAATCCAATACAACTGTTTATAAGTAGGGGCGCGGCCTGCCGCGCCCGCTGTGTCTAACAGCTTGAATATCTGCACGTTGATGCGGACGCGGCAGGCCGCGTCCCTACTGATATATATGCTGCATAGGCTTTTGATACAGTTTCCGCCGCGGGATCTACCTGTAATTGATTGAATTTTAGGTGCCGGGGATTTAGCCTTTGAAGGAGTTGAGGTTGGTGAGGATGGCGCTGAGGCGGTTGCGGACGGTGCGCAGGCGCGCTACCACTTCGTAGCGGCGCGAGAGGCCGCTGCTGTTATTGCGCAGTTGCTCTTGGGCGGCATCGATTTTGAGGCCTTTTTCCTTCACTAAGAAGTATATCATGCGGATTTTTTCGATGTCGGCGGGGGTGTAGAAGCGGGTGCCGGCGGAGTTGCGACGCGGCCGGAAGATGGTGAATTGCTTCTCCCAATAGCGCAGAGTGGAGGCCGGGATGTGGAGGATTTCGGCC
This sequence comes from uncultured Bacteroidales bacterium, assembly GCA_946011725.1. Lineage (GTDB taxonomy): Bacteria > Bacteroidota > Bacteroidia > Bacteroidales > Muribaculaceae > CAG-873. Next base: position 16,905 of record CAMGBT010000026.1, read on the forward strand.
ACTTCGCTGATTTTGTAGAATTTTTTGTCAAGGTCGTTCATAGCGTTAGTCCATTACATGTCCGGCATTGTCAGCTTGCCGTATCATTTCGTCCCATTCGTCGGGCGAAAGGTCCATAAAATAGTAGTTTACAGGGTTTTGCGGAGCGCCGCGGAAGCGCACTTCGTAGTGCAGGTGAGCGCCGGTTGATTTGCCGGTGTTGCCTACATGGCCAATGAGGTCGCCACGTTTGACGGATTGCCCCGCGCTCACTACCATTTTGGAGAGGTGAGCATAGCGGGTGGTGTATCCGAATCCGTGGTTGAGTACAATCATATTGCCGTAGCCGCTCTCCCAGCCGGCCGATTGCACGGAGGCATCGCCGGTGGCGTAGACCGGGGTGCCTTCGGGCGCAGAGAAATCCATACCTTCGTGGAACTTGCTTGTGCCGTAAATCGGGTCGCGGCGATAGCCGTAGCCGGAAGCCATGGCGCGCAAGCTCTTGGAGGAAATGGGTTGGATGGCCGGAATGTGAGAGGCGCGTTGGCCAAGAGTGGCGGCGGTGGCCTGGAGGTAATCGAACGACTTGATTTGGTGGTAAATCATGAAGTCGAGGCGGTCGATTTTGTTGGTAACATTGCGCACCAGCTCCGAATCGGTGAGCGAATCGAGTGCTTCGAGGTTGCGCTGGCGCTCGAGCCCGGCATAGCGTGCGCCTTGCGACAGCGGCTCGGCCTGCATCATCACGCGGTAAAAATTGTTGTCGCGCAAGGCGATGTCCTCCATCACTGCTAACGCCTCATCGCTGCGGCGCGAAAGTTGCTGCAGCTTCTGCTCGAGGCGCTCGTTTTCCGCGCGCAATTCCTTCTCGCGAGGGAAGTCCACCAAGTAGTATGCGCCCAAAAACAGCAGCAATCCGATGGTGATACCACCGGCAAATTGGCCGATGATCACACGCCAGCGCTCGCGCCGCGAGGGGAACACGCGCTCGTACTGGCCGGTGGTCGGATTATAGCGATAGAACGTTTTTTGGCTCATTATCTCGGAGAAAATTCAATTAAGTAGCGGAATATTTTGCAAATTTAGCTGTTTTTTGCTAATTTTGCATCGTTTTTGGGTGAAAAAATTCATTTAATAAGGTGAAAAGCCCTGAAAAAATGCAAAAATAATAATTTACAACATATCTAAAATGTTAACAGCCAAACAAATACGCCAATCTTTCAAAGATTTTTTTGAAAGCAAAGGGCATCACATCGTTCCGTCGGCTCCGATGGTAATCAAGGACGACCCCACCTTGATGTTCACCAATGCCGGCATGAACCAATTCAAGGACATTATCTTAGGTAACAAAGCCGCCAAGTTCAAACGCGTGGCCGATTCGCAGAAGTGTCTGCGCGTGAGCGGTAAGCACAACGACTTGGAGGAAGTGGGTCATGACACCTATCACCACACGATGTTTGAAATGTTGGGCAACTGGTCGTTCGGCGACTACTTCAAAGCAGAAGCCATCGACTGGGCCTGGGAATATTTGGTGGACGTGCTTCACCTCGACCCCAAGCGCTTGTACGCCACGGTGTTCGAGGGTTCCGAAGCCGAAGGCCTCGCCCGCGACGACGAAGCTGCCGGTTTCTGGCTCAAACATCTGCCCGAAGACCATATCATCAACGGCAATAAGCACGACAACTTCTGGGAAATGGGCGAAACCGGTCCGTGCGGTCCCTGCTCGGAAATCCACATCGACTTGCGCTCGGATGCCGAACGCGCCGAGATCCCCGGTGCGCAAATGGTCAACAAGGATCATCCCCAAGTGATTGAAATCTGGAACCTCGTGTTCATGCAATACAACCGCGTGGCTGATGGCTCGCTCCATCCCCTACCCGCCCGCGTAATCGACACCGGCATGGGCTTTGAACGTCTGTGCATGGCTTTGCAAGGCAAGACTTCGAACTACGACACCGACGTGTTTACTCCGCTTATCACCAAGATCGCTCAGCTCTCGGGCAAGGAATACGGCAAGGACCACAATGTGGACGTGGCTATGCGCGTTATCGCAGACCACGTGCGCACCATTGCCTTCTCCATCGCCGATTCGCAGCTGCCTTCCAACGCCAAAGCCGGCTACGTAATCCGCCGCATCCTGCGCCGCGCCGTGCGCTATGCTTACACCTTCTTAGAGCAGAAGCAAGCGTTCATGTACAAATTGGTCGACACCCTTATCGCCGACATGGGCGACGCTTATCCCGAACTGCCCGCACAGCGCGACCTCATCATGAAGGTGACCAAAGAAGAGGAAGAAGCCTTCCTCCGCACTCTCGAAAAGGGTATCTCGCTGCTCGACGACGCCATCGCACAGGCCAAAGCCGCCGGCGCCAACAGCATCAGCGGTGTGCAGGCCTTCGTGCTCTACGACACCTACGGCTTCCCCTTGGATCTTACCGAACTCATCCTCAAGGAGAAAGGCATGGACCTCGATCACGCCGAGTTTGATGCCGAAATGCAAAAGCAAAAGCAACGTGCTCGCAACGCTGCCGCCGTGGAAGCTACCGACTGGCAAACCGTGAACGAAGGCGAACAGGAATTCGTGGGCTACGACGCGCTCAGCGTGGAAACCAACATCTTGCGCTATCGCCACGTTAAACAAAAGAACCGCGAATACTACCAAATCGTGTTGGCTCAAACTCCGTTCTACGCTGAAATGGGCGGCCAAGTGGGCGACCACGGCAAGTTGGTGGACATCGCCACCGGCGAGGAGATTGAAGTGCTCGACACCAAGCGTGAGAACGGCATGGGCGTGCACATCACTGCCAAACTGCCCTCCAACCCCGCTGCCACCTTCCGTGCTGAAGTCGATGCCGACATGCGTCAAGCCATCGCCTGCAACCACTCGGCCACTCACCTGCTCCACCAAGCCTTGCGCGAAGTGCTCGGCAAACACGTGGAGCAAAAAGGTTCGTTGGTAACCGCTCAGTCGCTGCGCTTCGACTTCTCTCACTTCCAGAAGGTTACCCCCGAAGAATTGCGCAAGGTTGAACACTTGGCCAACAAGTACGTGCGCCAAGCCATCGCCCTCGACGAGCATCGCCACATGCCCATTGCGGAAGCTCAGGCCATGGGCGCTATGGCTCTGTTTGGCGAAAAATACGGTGAAGACGTGCGCGTGATTCGCTATGGCAATTCGATCGAACTGTGCGGCGGTACGCACGTGGCCAACACCGGCAACATCGGCATGATTCGCATCGTGAGCGAAAGCTCTATCGCTGCCGGCATCCGCCGCATCGAGGCCATCACAGCCGCCACAGTGGAAAATGCTATGGACACTCTGCAAGACACCGTGCACGGCATCAGCGCTCTGCTCAACAATGCTCCCGACGTGGTGACCGCCCTGCGCAAATCCATCGAGGAGAATGCCGACCTGCACCGCCAGGTGGAAGAAGCCGCCAAGGAACGCATTGCCGGCCTGGCCACTTCGCACTTGGAAGCCGCTCAAATGGTCAACGGCATCAAAGTGGTGGCTATCAGCCGCGTAATGGTGCCCGAAATCGTCAAAGGTTTGGCCTTCGCCATCCGCGAGAAGTCGCCCCAAGGCACTGCCTTCATCGCCGCCACCAAGGACTTCACCGGCAAGCCGTTGCTCACGGTGATGCTCACCGACGACGTGACCAAAACCGGCCTCAACGCCTCGCAAATGGTGCGCGAAGCAGCCAAAGCCATCAAGGGCGGTGGCGGCGGTCAACCCGGCTTCGCTCAAGCCGGCGGTAAGGACGCCTCCGGCCTCGACGCCGCTTTCGCTTGCCTTAACGAACTTCTCTCGAAATAATGAAACGCTATTTTCTCTCCGCGGTATTGATGCTGGTGGCCTGCTTGTGGGCCACCGCATCAACCACCGATTCGGTGGAAATCGCCACATCGAACCTACCCACCCCGGGCAAGGCCATTATCATCACACCCGATGGTGCTGAAGGCCAACGATTCCCCACCGTGTACCTGCTCAACGGATACGGCGGCGACCGCTATTCGTGGCACAAAATCCGTCCCGACCTGCCGCAGTTGGCCGACCAATTGGGCATCGTAATCGTCACCACCGACGGCCGCGATTCTTGGTACTGGGATAGCCCCGTGGTGCCGGAAATGAAGATGGAATCGTTCATTGTCAACGATTTGGTGCCGTACATCGACAGCCATTACCCCACCTTGGCCGATGCGCAACATCGTGCCGTAACCGGATTGAGCATGGGCGGCCATGGCGGCCTGTGGCTCGGCATCCGTCACCCCAACATCTGGGCCAATGCCGGCAGCACCTCCGGCGGCGTGGACATCTGCCCCTTCTCCAAAAAATGGAAGATGGCGCAGTGGCTCGGTCCGCTTGAACAGAATGCCGAAGTGTGGCGCAGCCATACCGTTATGGGCATCCTCGACAGCCTCCAACCCGGCCAGCTCAATATCATCTTCGACTGCGGCGTGGACGACTTCTTCATCGAAGTCAACCGCAACCTCCACCAAGCGCTGCTCGAAAAGAAAATTGACCACGACTACATCGAACGCCCCGGCAATCACAGCATGACCTATTGGCGCAATTCGATTCTTTATCAACTCGTATATTTCAGCAACTGCTTCCGTAAATGATTCTCCAATCCATTGCTCTGACTAATTTCAAGAACATAGCGCAGGCTAACTTGGAATTCTCGCCCAAGGTGAATTGTCTCCTTGGCAATAACGGTATGGGCAAGAGCAATATGTTGGACGCCATCTACTTTCTGAGCTTCACCCGCAGTTTCGGCCGTCTGCCTGATTCGCTACTTATCAAGCGCGAAGAGGAGTACGCCATTTTGCGGGCGAATTACCTGCGCGAAGGCATGCAGGAGGAAATCACCGCCGGCTTGCGGCGCAATGCGCGCAAGTCGTTCAAGCGCAATGGTAAGGAGTACAAGCGCATTAGTCAGCACATCGGCCTGCTGCCGTCGGTGATGGCTGCGCCCGACGACCTCACTTTGGTGATGGGCGGCCCCGAAGAGCGCCGCCGATTCCTCGATATGATTATCTCTCAAGGCGATGCCGAATATCTTGAAGCACTGATTCGCTACAATCAGGCGTTGGAACAACGCAACAAGATGCTGCGCGACGGAGCCTCCGACCTCACCCTCTACCAAACGGTGGAGATGATGATGGACATGGCCGCAACCACCATCTGCACCCGGCGCAGCGCCTTCTGTCAGCGCCTGTCGACCATCCTTGCCAACTACTACGGTCGCATCTCGGGCGAAGCCGAGGCCGTTAGCCTGCAGTATCAGCAATCGGGCGCGGAAGATGGCTCGTTTGCCGACGCCCTGGAGCATGCGCGCCGTCGCGACCAAATCTTGCAGCACACCACCGTGGGCCCGCACCGCGATGAGGTGCTGTTCTCCATCGCCGGCATGCCGCTGCGGCAAACTGCATCGCAGGGGCAGGCCAAGTCGTTCGTGACTGCTCTGCGATTCGCGCAGTACGACTTCTTATGCGCCACCACCCGCCTCAAGCCAATGTTGCTGCTCGACGACCTCTTCGACAAGTTGGATGCCGACCGCGTGGCCCGCATCATCGAGGTGGTACGTGGCGGCAACTTCGGCCAGATTTTTATCACCGACACCAACCGCAAGCACCTCGACGAAATCGTCTCCGCCACCGGTAGCGATTACCGAATGTGGCACGTGGAAAACGGCGGCTTCACCCCCATCGAAATATGAAACGTACAGAGGCCGAAAGCATCGGCGACATCCTCCGCAGTTTCTTGGACACGCCCGACAGCCACGACCAGCTCAACCGCCAAAAAGTGAGCTACTTCTGGAGCCGCGTGGTAGGCCCGGAGGTCAATCGCCACACCACTCGCCGCTACGTTGAGGACCGCACATTGCACGTATACATCGACAGCGCAGCGATCAAAAACGAGTTGGCCTTCGCCGCAAATTCTCTGGTAAAAGTGCTGAACAATGAAGTGGGGGTAAGTGTTATAGACAAGATTATATTCCATTAAAACGTATAACTATGTCATCATCAAGAGTACCGGCTGAAACTTGTAAATTCAACCACTTCATCGAAGTGCAACTGCGCTTCAACGATGCCGACATATTTGGTCACATCAACAACTCCTCATACCTGCAATTTTTCGACCTCGCGAAAATGCAGTACTTCACCGCGGTGATGGGCAATGGCTTCGACATCCGCCACGTGGCCTTGGTAGTAGCCAACATCAACTGCGACTTCCACGCGCCGTCGTTCCTCCACGAACACTTGGTGGTCAAGACCGCCACCTTGGGCATCAGCGAGCGCTCGCTGCTGTTGGAGCAACGCATCGTGGAGAAATCCACCGGCGAGCTCAAGTGCATCTGCCGCACCATCATGGTGGGCTTCAACCCCGCTACAAGCGAATCCCAAGCCATCGCCGACGACGCCCGCCACCGCCTCGAAGCCTACGAAGGCCGCTCCCTCCCACCCTACAACCCCGAATCCTAACCGCCCCAAAAAAGCGACGCAGAAATAAAGGAGCTTGTGAGTATTGACGTGGTCTCGTATCTCCTCTGCTATGCTTGGCGTTAGTGGGATAAACAGAATAACGAAGAAACCAAATGAAAGTTTTTCAACGTAAGAACGTAAACGTAGAGCGTCTTTTAGATTATTTTGTTATTTCGTTTATTCTCACTGCTCACCGATTGTAGCGAAGAAACTGATGCAAGTACCAATGTTAAATATGGTTAAGATTTAGAAGTTCTCTTGATTTGCGGCGGTTTTTATGCTAAATTTACGAAAAATGTCTGCTGATGATGCGCCTGCTCACATACTTGCTTCTTGCGCTGACCGTGACCTCTGCCACGGCGGTGGATGTGCCGTGGCGCGACCGCGAGGTTTGGCCGCAGAGTCCGCAAGCAAGGCAGATAGCGCAGGTGATGATGCCGTCGCCGGCATTGCTCACGGGCGCTTGCGAGTATTCCATTTCACTTTATACTATTGAGGCTGAGGGCGTTAGCATTCCTCTATCATTGCAATATCGGTCGAATGGCATTCGCGTGGATGATGATCCGCAACCATTCGGCTATGTCTGGACGTTGACACCGCCGGTGCCTGTGATTCGGCAAATAATGGGTCGTCCGGATGAGTGGTTCCCTTTTAAGGCGAAGAACTTGGATTTGATGATTTCTGGCGTATTGAACAACTCTTTTATTGATTCTCAATTACCAGAATACAGATGATGAGACTACTTTCTATATTATACCTTTGCCTGACTACTGCTCTATGCTGTGTAGTATCAAGTGCGCAAACTCTTAAAGAACATGAGCTGGAAAACGACTCTGCTGATGTTTTTTCAACGCTCCTACACGACAATGCAGAGTATTATATCGATCAATACCAACTGCGTAGATACATTTCAGATGGTCCGTACTTGGTAATGGGATCAAAACCGCATGACCATGATTATTTTTCGGACTTGACTATTGTGACTAAAACTAATTCAAATTATAAAATTGCAACAAAATGGCATTCAAAAGAAGATGTTTATTGCGACTCTATAGCATTAGACAATGAAGACTTAGCAAAGCTCTTTTGTGTGCCATATATGGTACAATACTCCACAGATATAGACAACGGGGTGTGGCCGGGCTATTCATATTACATCGCGTTTTACGATGAAGATCACAACCTCATTTACGAGGTCAATCGTTATCGCAAGCTAATAGACCCTATTACAAACGAACCTGACAATACGTATTTTAGTAAATATTATGATTTGCTGACCTTTTATATAATCCCTCGTATGCAACTGGTTAATTAATACTCAATTATTGTATAACCAAACTTATATGAAACGAAAATGTGGCATATTGATTGCGATGCTTGCGGTAGCAGTGACAGCTGCCGCCGGGCTGCGGCTACCATCCGGAGCGAAGCAGTTCGGCTCTCTGGACAATGTGGTGGCTTATTTTCAGTGCGTGAACAAACCATGGCGACCCTCAACATTCGTCAGAAATATTCAAACTATGATCGGACGGACTGTTGCAGGCAACGGGATGCCCTATGAAATTCGTATATACGGAACGGCAAAATTAAAGAGAAAAAATTTCTAACTATGAAATATTTGATATTATCTTTTATCGCAATTATAATTTGCATAATATTATGTCTTTCACAATATGACAATAACGAGAAGCTCGACTTAGGTAGTGGATACAAATTTTTGGAAGATGGACAATGCTTGATAATTCCAGGAGTAAAGAATCGGACATACAATCCAGATGGAATTACAGTCGTTTCGATTTCTTACGATGATCAATACATCCTTGCAATGGAAATGATTGCAGATACGCATCGCTATTGGACTATTGACAAAATTAATGATACTATATATGCTCCTTTCGTTGATTATGAGATGTTTGAAAAGCATCTACAACAATTACGAATTCCAATCCGTATAAAGGATCCTACTACTTACAAGATTGATGGTTATAATCACTGCATAATAAGCCACACTATTGACGAATCAATCAAGTATATTAGTGAATGATAGCATTTAAGACCGCCGCCTTGGGCATCAGCGAGCGCTCGCTGCTGTTGGAGCAACGCATCGTGGAGAAATCCACCGGCGAGCTTAAGTTCATCTGCCGCACCATCATGGTGGGCTTCAACCCCGCCACAAGCGAATCCCAAGCCATCGCCGACGACGCCCTCCACCGCCTCGAAGCCTACGAAGGGCGCACCCTCCCACCCTACAACCCCGAGGCATAACCTACGTAGCATCCAAGCGATTACATTAAGAGCACGTAGTTTCCCGCGGGCTCTTAATGTTATCAACTTATTAATACTATTTTATATCCCCGGCGGCATCATCGTTGAAAATTCGTTAATTTGTTAATTCCAGCGCCACCCGCATCGCATCGTAAAAAATCGTAAGAAATCATCTGCGCCAGCGACACCAAAAAATTGGGGTGCGGCGGTTCGGTTGATATTTGGTGCGGTTAGTGGAAGCCGAGGCGGGGGCGTTCCGCTGCGGGTGCTTGTGTGGGTGTGGGGATGTCGGCGGGGAGGATGGTTGACAGCAGCTTGCGGTCGGTGTGCGCAGTGGTGGCCAAGCGCTGCGCCATCGCCGGGAGGATTTCCTGGTCGATTAGGTTGACGATGTGGCGAGCGTTGCCGAAGGAGTCGTCGCGGTGCTGATAGTCTTCGCTGATGCGCTTGGCTAAGGCTTCGCGAGCCTCGGCGGTGAGGGAGAAGTGGTACTTGTCCAAGCGTTGCTCGGCCACTTGTAGCAGATTCTCCTCCGACAGGTCTTGGAACACGTAGATGTTGTTCGCCGGGATGCGCGACCGCAAACCGGGGTTCAGCTCCAACAGTTTGAGTGTCGGTTCGGTGTACCCGGCGAGGATGAGCATCCAGTCGCGCTTGGATTCGTCGGCCAAGGCAGTCATGAGCGATTCGATAACGAAACGGCCGGGGTCCTTCGGGTCGTTGGGTTGGTAGAGTTGGTAGGCTTCGTCTATGAAGAGGATGCCGCCTTGGGCGTCTTCGATGGCCTTGCGAACGTTCTCGCCCTCGGAGTTGTAGAACTGGCCGAGGAGTTCGGCACGTTCGCGCACCACCACATGGCCCGATGACAGCACTCCGGCCTTGCGCAGTTCTTCGCCGATGATTTTGGCCACGGTGGTTTTGCCGGTGCCGGGTGCGCCCAAGAACATAGAGTGGAGCGACACCTCCGGCGTGGGCAGTCCGGCGTCGCGGCGCATCTTGGCGAAGCGCGCCATCCACGCGTAAGATTCCACGTGGCGCTTCACATCGTCGAGGCCGACGAGGGAGTCGAGGGTGGGTTTTGCCGTTGCCTTCTCATTGATGAGTGCTTGCTCGTTGTGCGGACCGGCATGGCGATTGAGGAAGGCCTTGCGGTCGTCGTCGCTGCAGTTGAACGCTTCGTGCAGCTCCTCTCGGCTCCACGTGCCCTTGATGGGCTTGCCTTTGGTTGAGAAGAAGAAGCGAGCCAAGGTGCGGCCCAAGATTTCCAACTTCACGTCGTAGATCCCTGCCGGCAGGTCTTCGATGTCGAAACAACCGTAGCAGCCCTCGGCGTGGCCTATTGGTCGGAAGTCGCTACTGGAAAAGTGTTGCTTGCCTTCGGGATCGGTCAGCGTGATTACCAGAGCGGGATAGCATTCAAACTCCTCAGGCAGGTTGCGCTTGAGCTCGAAGTAGACGTAGAGCGTACCGCCGGCGGCGTTGCCGGGTGAGAAGAGCAAGTCGTCGGAGTACTCATCGGTGTTGATGTTGAGGTAAGCGCCGGTGGGGACGAACCATTCCTCCGGGTTCAGCTTGACGCATTCGCTCGGCAGGAATTGCCAGAATGTATGTTGCACCTGCTTGTCATCGGCGAAGATGTTGATGCAGTAGGTGTTGTCCGGGCCGAGGTAATCGCGATTGATTTTTATGGTGACGGAGCGGGTCACGCTCTTTTGGTTCGCTTTGATGCGGACGTTGCAGGTGGTTGTGGCCAACTCGATGGGGTTGCCGTCGTTGTGGTCGGTCAACTGTACGCGGATTTTGGCGTTGCACGCACTTTTTTTCGAAGAGAAATTAGAAGGGTTGTCGACGGTGAAGGTGATGGTGAAGCGGTCGGTCGATGCGGGAAGGTAGATGCACTTTATCAGGCCGCATGCAGCTTCAGCCACGTATTTATTGATTGCGGCGACAGGTACGTTCGACGGACGAACTGTCACGTCGTAAACATTGAGTGATGTTAAAAG
>CAMGBT010000027.1 GCA_946011725.1 uncultured Bacteroidales bacterium
GATGTTTTGAGAGACGTAGGAACGTGTAAAAATTGGGGGATTGTTTGGAAGTTTGGGAAAATTGGTGTATATTTGCGGTGTAATTTTTAACGTGTAATCTAAGTGATGGATAATTTTGTGTTGACTGAATCGCAGCTGAGGGCTGTAGATGCTTTTGAGAGCTATGTAAATGGCCGCGGGCAGGTGTTTGTGCTCAAGGGAGCCGCCGGCACGGGTAAAACTACGTTGGTGTGTGAGTTTTTGAAGGTCTTGCAGCGGCATGATGTGCCGGTGAAGTTGATGGCACCTACCGGTAGAGCGGCCGCAGTATTGGCTCGCAAGACGGGATATGAAGCCACCACTATCCACAAGGGGATTTATATGCAAAGTTCGGATGACGTGCCGATAGATGAAGAAGCTGAATCGGAAATGGTGACGCGTTTTGCTTTACGACCAAATAAAGATTCGAGGCAGACGGTGTATGTGGTTGATGAGGCTTCGATGGTGTCGGATAAGTCATCTACCGAAGAGGTGTTGAGGTTTGGTTCGGGATGCTTGTTGAGTGATTTGTTTGCGTATGCCGGTGGGCGCAAGGTGGTGTTTGTGGGCGACTATGCGCAGTTGCCGCCGGTGGGTATGAATATTTCGCCGGCGCTTGATTGCGAGTATCTCAAGACCAAATTTTGCTGCGGTGTGGAAGAGGTTAAGCTCAATGAAGTGATGCGCCAAAGTGGGGCGAGCATGATTTTGCACAATGCCACGCTGATACGTCAGCGAATTGAGCAGAAGCGGTTTGTGGAGTTTGGAATTGTGAATGGCTCGGACACAACGGCGGTGCGCGACAGTTTGCTTACGCCTTATTATGAGTTAGATAGTAGTGCGCCGGCGGCCGCTGCTGCGGTGATAGCGTATACCAATCATCAGGTGCTGAATTACAATACGAATATTCGGCGGCATTATTATGGGGAGAATGCGCCGCGATTGGTTGAAGGCGAGCGGTTGATGGTGGTACGCAATAATTATGCGCAGGGGGCGATGTTGCTTAATGGCACCATGGTAACAGTGGAGAGCTGTGCAACGGATAGCGAGGTTGAACTTCGGAGGGTGAATGTGAAAGTGGGGAAGGACCGGACGGAGAGTGTTGAGCTACGTTTTCGGGATGCGGTAATCAGTGTGCAGGATGGTGATGAGAGCCGGCCGATACGTGTGAAGTTGTTGGACAACTTTTTGGAATCGCCGAAAGCTACGATTGACGTGCGCATGGCGCAAGCGTTTGCGGTGATGTTCAAAATGTATCTACCGGCCGACTTGAAAGGTCAGCTTCGGACCATACAGGCATTGCTGCGGAGCAAGTCGATACGGACTGAGCAAGAGCAGCGGCTGGTCGATAGGTATTTGGAGTATCTGCGCACGGACCCGTATTACAATGCGGTGGTATGTAAGTATGGCTATGCGATGACATGTCACAAAGCTCAAGGTGGTGAGTGGGATTATGTGCTTGTGGATATGGGGCGATATTGCGGCACGCAATGTGAGGACTACTTCCGATGGTCATACACTGCCGTGACGCGCGCGGCCAAGCATCTGTGGCATTACCGCTCGTCGGAGTGTGATTATATCAGTGCTATGCGAGTGGAGCCGATTCAGCTGTCGGCCAACCTTAATGTGAGCGTGTACGATGCCGGAGACGCTGATTTTTGCCAACGCAGATTTGCACGCATTCAGCAGCTTTGCTCCGCTGCGGATATCACGGCAACGGATGACCGTAGCAAGGCTTATCAGCACATCATATCGTTCAGCCGAAATGGTGAGCAAGCCACCTTTCAATTGTGGTACAAGGCCAAGGGCTACAGCGGCAAGCAGGCGGTGCTTGGCAGCAGTGGGGCAGAGTTTGTGGCGCAGTGCGAGCAAATACTCGCAGTATCGGAGCTGCCCGATGATGTGCCGTTTAACGCGCCCGGTAGGCCATTCGCGGAGAAGTTGGTGCAGCACGTGAAGGAGTTGCTCAAAGAGTTGGACATACAACTGTTGAATATCACTCAAGAGCAGTATCAAGATGTGTTCCACTTGAAAACTGATGGTAGAGCGAAACTATTGTTTAGCTATACCGGTAGCGGTAAGTATACGTATATGAAACTTTTAAGCTCGCAAGGCGAAGCGGATAGCAAACTATCGGCATTGCGCCAACGATTTATATAGAAATGATAAGATGAACACTATACAGCAAATTACAGATTTGAGAATAGCCGGACAGCTTGAGCAGGCTTATCAAATGAGTGAGCAACTGCTTGCTATCATGCCCAACGATCGCCATGCGCGAGGAGCGGTGGCAAAATGTTTGAAGGACCTGCACGCCGAAGCTTGCGCTCGCGAGGATGTGAACAAGGTGACAAGCTATCTGCGCCGACTCAAAGAACTGGATATGGCTCAGTATGGCGAGCCGGCTATGGCTAACTACTTTGTGTGGGATTTGCGCATATTTTTCGACACGGTAAAGAAACGCCATCACGAGCGGTATTTGTCGGTGGCCGACAGCGTGTTTGAAGTCTTGAGCGGCCTTGACTTCGTGAAGCCGAATAAGTATTACAGCATGTTGGCCGAAATGTTTGCCGCGGTGAAGAGCTCGCAGGGCAATCAATGGCTTGGCTTTGTGAAATTCATGGATTGGTTTGGTTTTGACCGGTTTATGGAGGAAGACTTCAAGCGTGTGCCGCTGTCGCAAGGCCGGAGCATACCGGCACTGGTCGACCGCGTTTACGGCGCGTATTACAAGGCACTGATGGCGCAGGTGGAAACGGGACGGGCGGATTTACCGCGAGTGGATGAGTTCGTCAACCGCCTGACCGCCTTGAATCAATCTCACCCGGAGTATGACTTCACACTCTATCGCAAGGCAAAACTGCAGTTGGCCCTCAATCGCAAAGAGGATGCTTTGGAAGCTATTCGCCCGTTTGTGAAGCGCAAGCAGAGCGAGTTCTGGGTGTGGGATGTGCTGAGCGACACGGTGGAGGACACCTCCATCCGCCTGTCGTGCTTGTGCCACGCCCTCTGCTGCCGTACCGAACCAAATTACTTGGTGAGAGTACACGTGAAAATGGCGCAGTTGATGCACCAATTGGGTCTTGACGGCAATGCCCGCAGGGAGATAAGTCAGGCGCATCAGCTCTATGAGACCAATGGATGGAGAATACCGGCCGAGGTGATGGATATGGAGCGACAGAGCTGGTATCAGGCGGCGCAAGCACCAGAATCAAATGCAGACTTCTACCGCGCACACTTGGCTGATTCTGAGGCATTTCTTTATATCAACGACCCCGAGGAAGCCGTACTCATCTCCAAAGTCAACAGACAAAAGCAACTCTGCTCCTTCATCACAGCCGATGGGCATCGCGGGCTGTTCTCCACCAAGCGCGTGAAAGGAGCGTTCCGCGAAAACGAAGTCTACCTTGTGCGCCTCGAAAGCGAGACACAATCCGACAAGCCGGTTAGACTGCTGACGCACAAGAAGGTGCGCGATGTTAGCCCATACGTGGGTAAGTTCTTCATCAAGATTGAGGGGCAGCTGAAGCATCGCGCCGGGTGCGACTTTGCCTTCGTTGGCGACATCTACGTGGGCAAGCAGTTACTTGCGGGCGGTCTGAGCGATGGGATGCGGGTGACCGGCACCGCAGTTAAGTCCTTCAATGCGGCCAAACAAAGCTGGGGCTGGCGCGCGGTATCGCTCCGCCCGGCATAGATGGGAAAAAGCTGAGGTTGCGGCCTGCGGGCCATCCGAGCGTTCGGTGGCTGAGGTAGGCGTGGGTAGCTCGGCTTCCGCCTCGCCACAGGACTCACAGCGGGCGGGGCGCTTCCGCGCAGCTCGGCTTCCGCCTCGCCTCGCCACCGAACCGTCCCGCTGATTGGGGCGGGCGGTGGCGGGGTTGAGGCGGGTTAGCGGGTGAGTTTGGCGGTGTAGGTGTGGGGGCCGATGGTTACTTTGGCCACGAGGATGCCGGCGGGGAGGTTGGTGGCGGGGATGGTCACGGGGGTGGCGGCGGGTGTGGCGGTGTAGATGGCGGTGCCGGTGAGGGTGTAGAGGCTTACGGCGGTGATGGGGGTGCCGTCGGCGGAGGCGAAGGTGATTGCTTCGGGGTCGTTGCGGAAGATGAGGCCGAGGGTGGGCAGTTGTGCTGCGGTCACGCCTTCGGTGGTGTCTTCGTGGAGGCGGAAGAGGTGCCAGCCGCCGTAGAGTTCGAGGTTGAGAGGCGATGCGGAACCGATGTAGAGGTCGTCGCCGCAGAGGGTGAAGTTGCGGATGCCGTAGGCGGTGCCGTTGCCGAAGCCGCAGGTGGTGATGTATTCGGGAGCTTCGTCGGGGTTGGACCAGCGGAGGAGTTCGAAGCCTTCGCGGCCGTATTTGTTGCCGGTGAGCAGGCGAATGGCTGAGAAGAGTGGGCTGACGGAGCCGTCGGCGGAGATTGACGCGGCACGGAGGAGTGTTTCGGCGTTCATGGTGCCGATGTAGAGGTCGTTGTGGTATTCGGCCATGGTCCAGGTGTAGGCTGTCCAGGGCTGTCCGAATCCGGCGCGGCCGAATTTGGGAGTGAAGCCGGTTTCAACCATCTCCCAGGAGTCTTCGCCGGTGTAGGGTCGATTCCACACGGGAAGTTCGGTTTCGCCGTAGAGGAGTTCGATGTTGTCGTTTTGGTCGAGGCGCCAGAATGATGTTTGGCGGATGGAGCCGAGGATGAACGCCATTGCTTCGGGTGATTTGAAGTCGGTGTAACCCATTTTGACGGCGATGTTGGGGATGGTGTATACGGCGCAGAACATGCCCCAATAGAGTTTGCCGTTCCACACTTGGAGGCCGGCGGTGTAGGTGACGCGCTGCGCTTGGAGGTGTTTGTCGTAGTCGGAGTAACGCCAAACGATGTCCCATTCGGGGGCGTCGACGTCCACGGGTTGGAGGCCGTCGGCGGGGATTTCGCCGCTCTTTACCACGGTGCTTTCGTTGAGGGAGTTGGTGTTCCAGCCGCCCACGTACATGTGGTTGTTGTAAACGCAGAGTTCGGCGGCTTCGTTGGCCATCCAGCCTACGATTTTGAATTGCCAGGGGTTTTGCTTGTCGCCGTACCAGCGGAGCACGGCGCCGCGGTCTTTGCCGTTGACGTCGGTGATGCGCACGCCGCAGTAGAGAATGTCGTTGTGGACGAACCAGCGGCGGATGTCGGTGATGGTGTTGCCGTCGACGTCGCTGAGGTCGCTGCAGCCGATGAACTTGCCGGAGTCGGCATCGAGGGCGAAGAACGACGAGCCGATGGTGGTGCCGGCGTTAGAGCCGTAGAGCGAGGGTCCGCCGAAGAATACCACGCCGTTGTGGTAGCCGGCTGAGCGGAGTCCTTGGCAGTTTTGGAGCATCATGTCGTAGTCGCCGCCGGCGGGGGTGATGTCTTCCACCACGCCGGAGGTGGTGTCGTAGCAGTAGATTCGTGGCAGGCGGGTGTCGCTGTATTGGGCGTAAGAGGGGTCAACGGCGGCGTGCACCTCTTGGCCGTATTTGCCGGAGGCGAACTCGCACACCCAGCAGCCGTTTTGGTAGCCGCCGGATACGTCTTCGCCGGGGTTGGCGGCAGAGCCGAGGCCGGATGCACCGCCGAGGCAGAGGTAGTTGGTGTTAGTGCACCAGTACACCTTTTCGCCCACGGTTACCATGCCCCAGAGGTAGGATTGGTTGTGCTTGACTTGGCCTCCGGCGGCGATGCCTTCTTCGATGGCTTGTTCGGAGAGGCCGTAAGGCTCGTAGTGGTTGCGGTCGTCGCCGATGCCGTAGAAGATTTCATCGACGGGCGCGGCGTAGACGGTGTCGACCGAGTATTTGCAGAGGTCGCAGGCGTAGTGCGGGGTTTCGCGGTCGCGCATCAGATAGATGTAGAGCGGCAGGACACGTTCGATGTAGGGAGCGAGGTATTCGGAGAACTCGTTGATAAGGTCGATGAACGAGGCCATGTCGGGCAGGGTGCTCGGGTCGAAGCCGGGGTCGACGGGGTTCTCGTAGCCCTTGTAGTAGTTAAGGAGGACGTTGACGATGTCGGAATCGTTGGCATCAATTTCGGTGGCAACGGTTTGGAGGAAGTTAATCACTTGTGTGTTGTCGAGTGATTGGAGTGTGGCACGGCATTGAGGCGAGACGGTGCGCACACCTGCGGCGGAGAGATCGGCCGAGGTGATTCCGGCGCTGACCGAGAGGCAGCACAGCACGCCGGTGATAGCGGCGATTAGTTTTTTGAAATTTTTCATTAGTTAATCTATTATTAAGTCAGTTAAAAGGTTATCTTGAAGGTGTTGTAGGTGATGGCGCGACCTCCGTAGCTGCACTTTTGGCGGAGCAGACCGGGGTTGACTTGGCGTCCGGCGGCTTCGTTGCTGGTGCCGAAGTCGAAGTAGTCGATTTCGGGGCGGAGTTGGTCCATTATGTGTTGATATAGGGCATGAACCACCGACAACTCTTTGCCGCGGTCGGTTGCGGCGGTGTATTGGCTGTGAGCGGCACGGCTGCACACGTACACCACGATTCCGGCGAGCAGTTCACCGCCTTCGACGGCGGTGAACAGGCGGATGTTGCGCGGGAAGCGGCTGTGGAGCAGCTCTATCTCGGCGAGCGAGTGTACGGGCGCGGAATTGAACCGCGAGCGGAGCAACTCGGTGAGCACTGTCCAGAATGCGGCGTAGTCGGTTGATTCACAGTATGTTACATCGGGTAGGGCGGCGGCACGGCGAGCGCGTTGGCGCAGGCCTTGGTCAAAGGGTAGGGGATGGCGCAGGTCGACCACGGTCGACACCAGCGAGGTGTTCAACTGTCCGCCGGCGCGCCACAGGGCGTAGATGTCTTCTTCCGAGGGGTAGCGGTGGTAAATATGCGGTACGGGCTTGTAAATCAGCTCTTTAACCCTGTTGGCGCGGAGGAATGCCGTCATTGCGTCCCAGATTTCGAGCATGTCGAGGGCATCGCACCGGCGCTCGGGCAGGAGCCAGCCGCCGTATGTGAGGCCGCGGTGCGAGTAGAGCGTGTGGCCGTCGATGCAGGCGGGGAGCACGGCCAAAAGGCGGCCGTGGTCGTTGCGGGCCATCAGCGAGAAGTCGGCGAAGCGGTCGGCGTGATAGTCCATGTACGCGCGCAGGTGCAGGAATGTGGCATTGCGCGAGCTGTTGACCAGCTCGTCCCATTGGGGCTGCATGTCGGGGGTGTAACGCTCTATGGTGATCATCGGTCGAGCAGCGGGGCAATTCGGCGGATGGCGGCGACGAGTGCGTCGACCTCGGCCTCGGTGTTGTAAACGGCGAAGGAAGCGCGGACGGTGCCCTCGATGGCGAGGGCGTCCATCAGCGGTTGGGCGCAATGGTGGCCGGTGCGCACGGCGATGCCCATCTTGTCGAGGAGCAGGCCGGTGTCGTAGTGGTGGGCATTGCCGATGAGGAATGAGATGACGCCGCAACGCTCGGGGGCGTTGCCGAAGAAGCGCATGCCGGGGATGGCGGCCATTTGGCCGCGGGCGTACTCGGCTAATTGCTGCTCGTGAGCGGCAATGTTGGCCATGCCGAGCTCCTCGACGAAGTCCACGGCGGCGGCGAAGGCGGCAGCTCCGATGTAGTCGGGCGTACCGGCTTCGAACTTGTAGGGGATGTCGGCCCAGGTGATGTCGCCCCAATGCACGTGGCCAATCATTTCGCCGCCGCCTTGGTATGGCGGCAGCTGCTCGAGGATGGCGCGGCGGCCGTAGAGCACGCCGATGCCGGTGGGGCCGTAGACCTTGTGGGATGAGAATGCGAAGAAGTCGCAGTCGATGTCTTGCACGTCGATGCACGCGTGGGGCGTGCTTTGGGCGCCGTCCACGCAGAACAGTGCGCCGACTTTGTGGGCCATGGCGGCCATTTGCTTCACGGGGTTGATGGTGCCGAGCACGTTGGAGGCGTGGCACACGCTCACCATGCGGGTGCGGTCAGAGAGCAGGCGTGCGTAGGCGTCGAGGTCGAGCGAGCCGTCGGGCAGCATGGGTATCACCTTGATTACTATGCCGTTGCGTTGGCTCAGCAGGTGCCAGGGCACGATGTTGCTGTGGTGCTCCATGGCGGAGACTACGACCTCGTCGCCGGCTTTGAGGCCTTGGCCCATGGTGGCGGCCACTAAGTTGAGTGCCTCGGTGGTGCCGCGGGTGAAGATGATTTCGTCGCGCGAGGGGGCGTTGATCAGGCGCGCGGCGGCCACGCGTCCGGCTTCCATGGCGTCGGTGGCTTGGTGCGAGAGCAGATGGTTGCCGCGGTGCACGTTGGCCTTGGCGGTGGTGTATGCCTTGGCGATGGCATCCACCACGCGCTGCGGCGCTTGCGATGATGCGGCGTTGTCGAGGTACACCAGCGGGCGGCCGTAGACCTCGCGGCTGAGAATCGGGAACTGACTGCGGATAGCGGCTATGTCGAGGCTCATTGCTTGCGGAGTGAATCGATTGAACAATTGGAGCAGACGGCGGAGCAGCCGCGCAGACGGCGGTCGACCAAGTGGCGGAGGCGTTCGCGCACGGGCTCGTGGTTGATGCGCTGCAGCACTTCGTCCATGAAAGCGTTGATGAGCATCATGCGGGCTTCGGCTTGGGGGATGCCGCGCTGCTGCATGTAGAATAGGGCGGCTTCGTCGAGCTGGCCGGTGGTGGCGCCGTGTGAGGCTTTCACCTCGTCGCAGTCGATGATGAGCTGCGGCATGGCGTTCATTTTGGCGGTGGGCGAGGCCAGCAGGTTGCGGTTGGTTTGCTGAGCGTCGGTGAAGACGGCTTGCGGCAGCACGGTCACCAAGCCTTCGAACGCGCCATGGGATTGGTCGAACATGGCGTATTTGAACAGCTGGCGCGAGGTGCATCGCGGGGTGCTGTGCTCCACGAAGGTGGCGTTGTCCACCACTTCGGAGCCGCCGGCGATGACCATGCCGCCGAGGTGAGTCTCGGCGCCGGGTCCGCGGTGGGATACGTGGAACTCGTTGCGGGTGGATGCGGTGCTGAGGGTGATGCCCACGGTGTTGAGCACGCTGTAGGCCTGCTGCTCGGCGGCGAAGACTGAGGCGCGGCGCGAGCGGTCGGTGCTCTCTTCGAGGTCGTAGAAGTCGAGCTTGGCATTTTCGGCCAAGCGCACTTCCACCACGCGGCACGAGAGGTAGTCGGCCTGACGCGAGCGGGGATGGTCGCACAGCAGCACGGTGGCCTGTGCGCCCGGCTCCATGTCGACGACGATGCGGCGGGCGGCCAGCAGCGGTTCGGAGGTGTTGAACGTGCTGAGGATTTGTATAGGCTTGTCTACCACCACGTTACGAGCCACGCGGATGTAGACGCCGTCTTGCAGCAGCAGCGAGTTGAGCGCTGTGATAGGGTTGGCTTCGGGGGCCACTGAGTGGGCCACCGCGTCGGGATACTTGGCGGCAGCGTGGATGAGCGACATCACTTCCACGCCCGCGGGCAGGCGGCCGGCGAGCTTGTCGTCGGCCACGAAGGCGTCGTTGACCACCATGGCGGCGAAGGTGCCGGCGTTGGGCAGGTCGCAGCCTTGCAATTCGGCGGGGTTGGCGTCGAATTGGCGGCGGGTGATGTTGATGCCGTAGTCCGGGGCAAACATATCCTCTAACGACACGGCTTCGAAGCCTTCGTCGCCGACTTTGGGTAGGCGCGGCAGGGCTTCGAGCACTCGGAAGGCGGCCTCGCGCCGCGCGTTGAGCGCGGCGGGCGCGTGCCGGCAGATCACCGCGGCGTGTTGGCGATAGAGGTCGAGATATTGATTGATTGCTGACATAGGCCGACCGATTTATTGGTTGTCAACTTGCTCTTTGATCCAGTCGTAGCCTCGCTCTTCGAGCTCGAGGGCGAGCTCGGGGCCGCCGCTGTACACGATTCTACCTTTATATAATATGTGTACGAAGTCGGGGCGGATGTAGTCGAGCAGGCGCTGGTAGTGGGTGATTACGATGGTGGCATTGTTGTCGTTGCGGAGCTTGTTCACGCCCGATGCCACGATGCGCAGGGCGTCGATGTCGAGGCCGGAGTCGGTTTCGTCCAATATGGAGAGCTGCGGCTCCAACACGGCCATCTGGAAGATCTCGTTGCGCTTTTTCTCGCCGCCGGAGAAGCCTTCGTTGACCGAACGCGAGGCCAGCTTGTTGTCAAGCTCCACGATGGCGCGTTTTTGACGCATCAGCTTGAGGAAGTCGCCGGCCGTGAGCGGCTCTTGGTTGAAGTACTTGCGCTTGGCGTTGACGGCGGCGCGCATGAAGTTTACCATCGACACCCCGGGGATTTCCACCGGGTATTGGAACGAGAGGAAGAGGCCTTCGTGGCTGCGGTCCTCGGGGGCGAGGCTCAGCAGGTCGAGGCCGTGGAACGTGGCCGAGCCGGAGGTGACGTGGTAGTGCGGGTCGCCGGCGAGCACCCCGCTGAGGGTGCTCTTGCCCGAGCCGTTGGGGCCCATGATGGCGTGCACTTCGCCGGGGCGGATGGTGAGGTTGATGCCGCGCAGGATTTCGCGGCTTTCGATGCCTGCGTGCAGGTCGGTGACTTGGAGTAATATATCGTTGTTCATGTTCTGACGGGTTATGGGTTATCCAACGGAGTTTTCGAGGGTGATTTGGAGCAATCGCTGGGCTTCGACGGCAAACTCCATGGGCAGTTTGTTCATCACTTCTTTGGCGTAACCGTTGACGATGAGGCCCACGGCTTCTTCGGTGGGAATGCCGCGCTGATTGCAGTAGAAGAGCTGGTCTTCGCTGATTTTGCTGGTGGTGGCTTCGTGCTCCACGATGGCGGAGGAATTGCGCACGTCGATGTAGGGGAATGTGTGGGCACCGCAGGTCGACGACAGCAGCAGCGAGTCGCACTGGGTGTAGTTGCGAGCACCCTCGGCTGAGGGTGCCACTTTCACCAGTCCGCGGTAGGCATTTTGACTGTAGCCGGCGGAGATGCCCTTCGACACGATGGTCGAACGGGTGTTGCGCCCGATGTGTATCATCTTGGTGCCGGTGTCGGCTTGCTGGCGGTTGCGGGTGACGGCCACGGAGTAGAACTCGCCTACGGAGCCTTCGCCTTTGAGGATGCACGAGGGATACTTCCAGGTGATGGCCGAGCCGGTTTCGACCTGCGTCCACGACAGTTTGGAGTAGTCGCCGCGACACAGCCCGCGCTTGGTGACGAAGTTGTACACGCCGCCACGGCCTTCGGCGTCGCCGGCGTACCAGTTTTGCACGGTGGAGTACTTCACTTCGGCGCGGTCCTCCACCACAATCTCCACGATGGCCGCGTGGAGCTGGTTCTCATCGCGCTGCGGGGCGGTGCAGCCTTCGAGGTAGCTGACGTAAGCATCGTCGTCGGCCACGATGAGCGTGCGCTCGAATTGGCCCGTGCCGGAGGCGTTGATGCGGAAGTAGGTCGACAGTTCCATCGGGCAGCGTACACCCTTGGGGATGTACACGAACGAGCCGTCGGAGAACACCGCGGAGTTCAGCGCGGCGTAGAAGTTGTCGCGGTACGACACCACCGAGCCGAGGTACTTCTTCACCAGCTCGGGGTAGTCCTTCACCGCCTCGGAGATGGAGCAGAAGATGATGCCCATTTGGGCCAACTTCTCGCGGTGGGTGGTTTTGACCGACACTGAGTCCATCACCGCATCCACGGCCATGCCGCTGAGCTGCTTCTGCTCTTCCAAGGGGATGCCGAGGCGGTTGAACGTGTCGAGCAGTTGCGGGTCGACTTCGTCGAGCGACTGCGGCGCCTTCTTTTGGCGCGGCTCCGCATAGTAGCTGATGGCTTGGAAGTCAATCTCCGGGATGGTGAGATGCGCCCACTTGGGCGGTGTCAATGTGAGCCAGTAGCGGTAGGCTTGCAGACGGAATTCCAGCAGCCACTCCGGCTCGTTCTTGCGAGCCGAAATGTGGCGGATTACGTCCTCGTTGAGCCCGCACTCTATCACATCGGTGTCGATATCGGTAACGAAGCCATAACGATACTCGCTGTTGGCGGCATCCGCTATGACTTCATCATCAGTGCGTTGGGGTGTTGTATCGGGTTTCATAATTGCTGTTCGGTAGTTTCCGATTTGTTTAAGTCAGATAAAAATCCAAGTGCTGCGGGCGCAGTGTCGAGCACGATTCCGCGCCACGGCTTGCTGTCGTCGCGCAAGGTGTCGCCGCTGACGGCTTCGGCCACGTTGAGCACCAAGCTCAGCGCCAAGCCCCATTGAAGCATCTTAAACAGGGCGCCGCCCAAGCTGTCAGCCACGCCGATCTTCACGGCACGGATGGCGCTGCGCAACAGGCGCGCCAACAGCCACACACCGAAGTAAGTGGCCACCGCCAAGATGCCGTAGACGCAGATGGTGGTAGTGAGCGATGGCTCCTCACTTACCATACCCAGCGCCACGTCGCCAAACAGCCGGCAAGCTAACACGGCGGCCACCACGCCCACTATCTGGCCCGCTTGCGCTAAGAAGCCGGAAATGAAGCCCTTAATGGCTGCAGCCGCGAGCACTATCAAAATAAACAAATCAAGAATCATATAAGTTTACAAATTAGACCACAAATTTACGGAAAAATTTTGACATACCTACCTCCCCGCCGCAAAAAAAAGCCCCAACCGCTCGATTTCCCCCTTTTCGCGGGCCGCCGCAGCCCCGAGCAAGAGCTCGGAGCATTGAGCAAAAAGGCTCCGCGCGCTCCGCAGCTCGGCTCCCGCCTCGCCACAGAACCCACAGCCGCCGGGCACAGCGTGCGCGCGGCGCGCGGTGGGGTGGGCGCGGGCGGCGCCTTTTTGCACACGGCAGCAGCCGCAGAGGATCGCAATAGCGCTTAGTGGTGTAATAGTGTGCTATATCATTATTCTACATCGTCCAATCTATCTGCTTGCTTAAGAAGAAACATTGCCTTTTGCCGTTCGATTTCAGCGCGTAATTGCTCCTTTGTGGGCATATATGTCATATACTTCGAGGCAAAAAGGTGCGCATTATCGTGAAGAATCGAGTATCGCGCAATATCATCATCGGTGTCCTCACATAGAAGAATGCCGATGGTGGGGTTGTCGTTGTCACACTTCTTTCGCTCATCATACATGCGCACATACATATCCATTTGTCCTACGTCTTGATGTGTGATTTTTGATGTTTTAAGGTCAATTAGCACAAAGCACTTTAAGATGTAATTATAAAAAACTAAGTCAATGTAATAATCTTGTTTTTCGGTGTGGATATGCTGCTGACGTGCCACGAATGCAAACCCCTTCCCCATCTCCAAAAGGAATTTTTCAAGATTATTAATGATGGCTTGTTCAAGCTCAGACTCCATAAAGGACGAATCCGGCGCAAAACCTAAAAATTCACCTACAACCGGATTCTTGATAAACTCAATAGGATCGTTTTCTTGAAGAGGAGCTGTAATATGGAGCATCTCTTGCTGAACTAATTCCTTTTGCTGTGAACTGATTAACCTATAGTAATATTGCGAGCTGATGTTTCTCTGGAGTGTGCGAACGCTCCAGTTTTGTGTCGTAGCTTCCTGTACATACCAATGGCGAGCATCGGGGTTAAGCTCTTGAAGTACAATGCGATAGTGCGTCCACGAGAGAAGCGCACAAGATTTTCCACTCACTGAGTGGAAAATCTCCGGGAAGTATTCGTAGAATTTTGCAAAGCTGTAAAGATTTGTCTTTGTAAATCCTTTTCCATATGCATGTGTAAGCTTTTTGGATAGCAACTTAATCAGTGTAGCACCATATTCCGCTCTATCGTTGCCTTTTAATTCTTCTTCAACAATAAGCTTGCCTATCAACCAATTTCTCCGCACTAAAGCCTCGTTAATATGCCTATATGCAGTAATTCTGGCGTTTTCAATTATTGCAGAGGCCAATTTATAAAGTTGATCGAACTTTATTGTAGAATTGATAACATGTTCATCCATTTGAGAAAGTCGTTTAAGATTAGATGCAAATTTACGGAAAAATTTTGACATACCTACCTCCCCGCCGCAACCCGCCCCCGCGCGCCCCGCCCCCCGGCCTCCCCCGCCCCCCCGGCCCGCGCTCTGGCGCGGACGGCGCTGCGGGCGCGCGGCGGGGTGGGTGCGGGCAGAGACTTTTTGCATATGGCTCCGAGCTTTTGCTCGGGTGGGGCGGTTGGTCTTTTGGGGGGAATGTTGGTTTTTTTGGGGGGTGGGGGTTGTGTAAGTGGGGGAAAAGGTGTAACTTTGTGGTCTAATTTATTGTTATGGACGCTCGCAACACCACTTTCTCAATCATCAAAGCGTTGGCTATCATCCTCATGGTTATCGGCCATGCTGAGGCTCCGGGGTTGATTACCAACTTCATTTACACGTTTCACATGCCCGTGTTTTTCATCGCTGCGGGGTATTTCTTTCAGCGGAAATCGCTGGAGCACCCGTGGGAGTTCTGCTCCAAGCGGTTCAAGGGGCTGTATGTACCGATGGTGAAATGGAGCATCATGTTTTTGGTGCTGCACAATGTGTTTCACTATTTCGGCATCCTCAATGAGCAGTATGGCAACTGGACCGGCGGCGTGACGCATCCTTACACGTGGCACACGGCTCTGCAACGGTTGCTGCTGATTGTAACTTCGATGAGCGGTTACGATGAGTTTATGGCGGGCGCGTTCTGGTTCTTCCGCGGGCTGTTAGTGGCGTCGATTGTGTTTATGGTGGCGTACAAGTTGCTTGACAGAAGCACGCACTGGTCGGAGACTCGGTCGGTGGGCGTGATTTTGGCTGCAACGTTGGCCTTTGCGGCCTTGTTTATAGCTAACAAGCTGAAGGTGAGCACGATTCCTAATGGCGGCATGCGCGAAATCTGGGGCATTGCGTTCTTTGCTATCGGTGTGCTGTTTCGGCATGTGGAGCACCGCATACCCCGCTCGCTTTGGGTAGCGGCGGGGTGTGCGGCGCTGTTGATTGGTGCTGCGATGCTTCATTTGCATGGGATGAACAACCGCGGCGAGCTGTTGGATGTGGTCACTTTGCCGGTGACCGGATGCGTGGGCTTCGTGATGCTGTACATTGTGAGCAGCAAGATAGATGGGCTGAAAGGGCGCGTGCATCGGCTGCTGAGGTACATCGGCGACAACACTGTGGCTGTGTTTGTGTTTCACATCATCTCGTTCAAGCTGGTGAGCCTGCTGAAGATTTGGTACTACGGCTTGGACTTCGGCCAAATCGGCTGCCACATGGTGATTCACTACAACCACACCGACTTCTTCTGGGTGCTCTACTCGGTGGTGGGCACTGCGGTGCCGCTGCTGTGGCTGGCCGCCTACCGCCGCCTCCGCCGCCGCTTGGGCTGAGTGCGACGAGGGGGCGGGTGGTCGGGTTGGGGGGAATGTTGGAGGTTTTGGAGGGTGGGGGGTGTGTAAGTGGGGGAAAATTTGTAACTTTGCGGTCTGATTTGTTTTTTAAGTTGTGAAATCTTGAAGAAGGTAGGTTTACGCGCGCTTGTTTTGGCTGTCGTGCTGTTGATGGGTGCGATACGGGCTTCTGCTGAGTTGTTTAATTTGGACTCGGTGGCGGCTTGGGGGCGTTTTCCGAAGTTTTGTGTGGATACTTATCGCTGGGGCGACCGGTTTTTTAATAATTATGATTCGCTGTATGTGGTGGGTTCGGGGTATAAGTTTAATGGGAAGGTGGTGGCGGATTCGTGGCTGAATTATTACCATTTTCAGTTGCCTGACGGCAGCCCGATGGATATGATGTCGGACCCGTCGACGTCGATGGGTGCGTATCTTACGTATTTGGCTGTGTCGGTGGGTTATGATGTGAATGTGAAGAAGTTGGTTGGTGGCGAGGGTAAGGTGCGCCGGCGTTATCAGTTTGGGTTTGACTGTGCGCTGATGAGTGTGGAGATGTATTGGACGGACGATAAGGTGGGCACGAGTTTGCGGCGTTTTGCGGGGCTGGATAATATCAATGTTCCGTTTAACGATGTGTCGGTGGGTTCGTATGGTATTGATGTGTATTATTTTTTCAACCACCGGCGTTATTCGCAGCCGGCGGGCTTCGGTTTCAGCAAGATACAGCGGCGGAGTCAGGGGTCGTTTTATGCGGGGCTGTCGTATTATCAGCAGAAGTTTGATTTTGATTTCAGTGGCTTGCCGGCGTATATGTTGCTGAGCTTGCAGAGTTTTTGGAATGACTCGCATTATCGGGTGCAGACGAAGAATTACGGTTTCCGATTGGGGTATGGCTATAACTGGGTGTTTCGGCCTAACTGGCTGTGGGCCACGAGCTTTTCGCCCACCATCGGTGTGGCTACGGGCTATGTGAATTCTGACACTGAGGACACGCACTTGTCGCTGTACTTGCGGCTGAAGTCGTCGTTGGTATGGAATCGGGGACCGTGGTTTGTGGGTGTGATTGGCAAGGTGAATTCGGCGGTGATATCGAGTCGCAAGACGGTGTTCTTGGGCAATGAACTGTCGATTCAGGCGGCGGTGGGTTATCGCTTCAATTTGTGGTGATTGTCCGCGCTGTTTAAACGAATAAACGAAGTACGAATCAACGAATTTTTTTAGAATTCGTTAATTCGTACTTTGCTGTTTGTGCTAATGGTGCGGGTCAGACGGTGTGGAGGTCGTGGCCCATGCGTTGCTTTTTGGTTTGCATGTAGCGGCGGTTGTATTGGTTTGGTTGGACTTCGATGGGCACGTTTTCCACTACTTCGAGGCCGAATCCTTCGAGGCCTTTTCGCTTGACGGGGTTGTTGGTCATCAGGCGCATTTTGGTGATACCGAGGAGGTTAAGGATTTGAGCGCCGACGCCGTAGTCGCGTTCGTCGGCGGCGTGTCCGAGGTGGATGTTAGCTTCGACGGTGTCGAGGCCTTCTTCTTGGAGTTTGTAGGCTTTGATTTTGTCCATCAGGCCAATGCCGCGGCCTTCTTGCGAGAGGTATACGATGGCTCCGCGGCCTTCGGCTTCAATCATTTGCATGGCTTTGTGGAGCTGTGCACCGCAGTCGCAACGTTGCGAGGCGAAGATGTCGCCGGTGGCGCATGAGGAGTGGACGCGCACTAACACGGGGTCGCCGCCTGACACATCGCCTTTGATGATGGCGATGTGCTCCAGCCCGTTGTTTTTTTGGCGGAAGGGGATGAGGCGGAAGTGGCCGTAGTCAGTGGGCATGTCTACTTCGACGCCTTGCTCAACGAGCTGCTCGGTGCGGAGGCGGTAGGCGATGAGGTCGCGGATGCTGACGAGCTTGAGGCCCCACTCATCGGCGCGTTGGCGCAGCTCGGGGAGGCGTGCCATGGAGCCGTCGTCGCTCATGATTTCCATCAGGGCGGCGGCGGGTTGGAGTCCGGCGAGGCGGGCGAGGTCGATGGATGCTTCGGTGTGGCCGGAGCGACGGAGCACGCCGAGGTCTTGGGCGTAGAGGGGGTTGATATGACCGGGGCGGCCGAAGGTTTCGGGGCGCGAGGTGGGGTCGGCTAAGGCGCGGATGGTGGCGCAGCGGTCGTGGATGCTCACGCCGGTGGAGCATCCTTCGAGCTTGTCGACGGTGATGGTGAACGGGGTGCCTAACACCGAGGTGTTGTTGTCCACTTGGCGGTCTAATCCGAGCTCTTTGCAGCGTGAGATGGTGAGCGGTGCGCACAGCACGCCGCGGGCGTTTTTGAGCATGAAGTTAACTTGCTCGGGGGTGATTTTTTCGGCGGCGACGATGAGGTCGCCTTCGTTTTCGCGATCCTCGTCGTCGACAACGATTACCATTTCGCCACGGCGGAAAGCCTCGATGGCGTCTTCGATGGGGTCGAGATGTATTTTTTCGTACATAGGGTTACGGATTTATGCGGTTTAAGATTGCATCGGTGTTGGCGAGCATAGCGTCGAGGTCGCGACGCAATGGCTCGAATGGGTACTTGTTGAGCAGGTTGATGACCACGGGGTCGGCGGAGTTGCACAGGTAGTCGATGGCAGCGCCGAGGGCGGGGCTCACGGCTTGCATCTGCTTGCAGGGGAGCAGGCGCAGCGGGCGCCAGCGGCGGCGGTAGGCTGCTTGGGCGGTGGCGATGGCGCCGCGGAGCTCTTGGAGGAGCTCAACGGCGCGTGTCGGTTCTACTTCGGCCATGATCACCTCTTTCACTTCGAGCGAGCGCTCGGGGCGCTTGCCTATGAGGCGCAGCAGCAGGTTCTTGTAGGTGTCGATATTGAACACGGCGGAGTCGTCGATGGCTTTGCGGGTGAAGAAGATGCCCAAGGGCAGCAGGGCGGCGGTGCTGAGCCAGATGCCCATCCACACGGCCACTTTGCCGTCGCGCGCCATCTTGTAGCCGGCGTTGTCGATGATGTAGTATACTATAAATAGGAATACGGAGATCACTAATGGCGTGCCCAGTCCGCCCTTCTTGATGATGGCGCCCAAGGGCGCACCGATGAAGAAGAACACTAACACGGCGATCGACAGGGTGAATTTGCGCTGCAGCTCGATGTCGTGGCGGCGCATCAGGCGCGCTTGGTCGGTGAGCACCAAGGTGCGGTACTCAAACTCCTGGCGCTGGCGGCGGGCGTCGTTGAGCGCTTGCGACACGTACGACTTGGCGAAGGCGGGCGAGGGCGCGTTGAACACCGAATCGAGGTCAGTGATCGGCGGAGCGACCACAGATTGACGGCGGTCGAGCGGCTTGGCCACGTGGCTTCCTCCGGGGCGATACTCCAGCGAGTAGTCGGTCACACCCACGTAGGGTGTGGCTAACAGTTCGGCCGCGTACTGGTCGCCGATGGAGTCCACTTGGCGGCCGATGGAGTCGATCGACTCGCGCAGCTGCGCGATGTTTTGACCCACGTACTGCGAGCGGATGCCGCTCTCGTCCATGCGGTTGAAGTTGGCGTCGAACATGAAGTACACCTGCTTTTCGGCGAACTGCTCGCGGCGGAAGGGCATATAACCTTGGGTGCCGATGCCCATGGAGTTGTTGTTGAGATTCTCGAACATCTCGCCGCTGTGGAGGTCGAGAAACAGGCGGGTCTTGTCCTCGGTGAAGGCGAATTTGCCGGAGTCGGCGAGGATTACGCGGGTGTTGTCGACACCCTGCGACATGTCGTAGATAATCATGCCGTAGAGCATGCCGGTGTCGGGATTCTTATGGTCGATGTAGAGATTCATGTTGGGGATGGCATCGTAGAACGAGCGCTCGGGAATCTCCACCTCGGGCGTCTTCTGGCGCACGGAGAATAGCAAGGTCCACATGCGCGACTGCGCCACCGGCAGCACATTGTTCTGGAAGAAGAATGCACCCACGGCCACCACCGCCATCAGCACCATCAGCGAACGCATGATGCGGAAAAGCGATATGCCGGCGGCCTTCATGGCCGTGAGCTCGAACTTCTCGCCGAGGTTGCCGAACACCATCAGCGAGGCTAACAGCACCGCCAACGGCAGCGCCATGGGCACGAAGGTGAGCGCAGCGTAGAAGAACAGCTCGCCTAACACATCGAATGTCAAGCCTTTACCCACCAAATCATCGATTTGGCGGAACAGGAACTGCATCAGCACTATAAAAAGGCAGATGAAGAAAGTCATGACCAGCAGCGGCAAAAATCGCTGCAGCATGAAGGTGTCGAGTCGCTTAATTTGTAACATTACTGCAAAGTTACGAAAAAAAATCCAACCCACGACCGCCGCCCGCCATTTTTTTATATGGCGGGCGGCTCAAACGCCGCAAAACGCCCCCGCCGCGCGCGGCAGGCAGGCTTCCGCCTCGCCACACAACCCACAGCGGGCGGGGCGGAGCCTTTTTGCACACGGCTCCGAGCTCTTGCTCGGGCGGTGGGGCGGAAAGCAGGCACGGATGCCCTTTTGGGGCATCCGTGCTTGGTGTTATGGAGGGCGGTAGGTTAGCGGCTCTTGCGGGCTTCTACGTCTTCTACCATTTTTTCGTCGTGGAGGTTGTAGTAGGCGTTGCTCAGGTAGTTGAGGGCGTCGATGTTGTCGTTGTCGATTTCCCAGGCGCGTTCGAGGTAGTCAACGGCTTGTTTGAACAGGGGCACGATGACTTGGTTGTAGTATTGTTCGCTTTGGTCGGGGTCGGTGGGTGCTGCGTCGGAGGCGGCGTAGGCTTTGTTGCAGAGGCAGCGGCCGTAGTTGTAGAGGATTTGGGAGTCGTTGGGG
Organism: uncultured Bacteroidales bacterium; assembly: GCA_946011725.1. Taxonomy (GTDB): domain Bacteria; phylum Bacteroidota; class Bacteroidia; order Bacteroidales; family Muribaculaceae; genus CAG-873. The sequence continues at coordinate 20,139 of CAMGBT010000027.1, forward strand.
TTGAGTTCTACGGCTTTGTAGAACATTTCTTCGGCTTCGGGGAGTTTGCCTTGGTTGTCGAAGAGGATGCCTTTTATAAAGTAGTATTGGGCGTTGTTGGGGTCACCGGCGATGGCTTCGTCGATGATGGCGAATGCGCGGTCGAACTCGTTCTTTTGGAGGTAGTAGTTAATGATGTAGCCGAAGTAGTTGTTTTCTTCGTGGCCGTAGAGTTGTTGACCTTCGCAGGCGAGTGAGAATACGAGTTCTTGGTCGCCGAGGTTAGAAGCTACTGCGATGGCGTAGTCGTAGAGCTGTTTTTTGTTGTAGCCTTTGGCTTTGGCGCGGGTGAAGGCTTTTACGGCGTTTTGGAGTGAGTCGGCTTGCCAAGCGGCGAGGGCTTGGTTGTAGGCAATTTCGCCGAGGGTTGAGTCGGCGGGCATGTTGGGGATTTTGGGACCGTAAACGGGGCTTTCGGCGATGGCGAGGAATACTTCCCATGCTTGGTATGCGCCGTTGAAGTCGCGTGCTTCCCACAGGTCAATTGCGGCTTGGTTGTAGTCGGTGAAGTGGCCGGCGATGGTGTTTACGATTTCTTTGGAGTATTTGGTTTTGATTTTGCCTTTGGAGTCGGGCACGGAGTCGAGGGAGATGGCTTGGTTGTAGAGGCCGTAGCCCATGAGCAGGCTTTGAGCCATGACTACTTCGCCGCCTTCGGGGAGTTTGTTGAATTGTTTGTATCCGAGGAGTTGGTCGTAGTACTGGAAGAATGCTTTGCCGGGGATGAAGTAGGTTTGGGCAAGTTGGGCGGTTTCGGGGTTTTCGAATGCGGGAGCGATGATGGTCATCACTTCTTGGGGGTCTTTGCCGTCTTTGAGGGCGCGTTCGGCGTCCTTAACGACTTGCATTTGAGCCGAGAGAGCGAAAGAGCCGAGGAGGATGGCTGCGGCGAGGGCTAAATGTTTTTTCATGTTGTTGTAGTGTTATTGGGGTGGTTAATTATTGTTCGTCGGGGGTGTCGGTGTCGTTGGGGTCGGTGTCGGGTTCGTTGAGGTCGGCGTCGGTGAGCTCGGGGAGTTCTTCGCCGTCGATGGTTTGTGCTTGCTGGTCGGGGTCGGTGGGCACGGCGCATACGGAGGCGATTTCTTCGCTTCGTTTTTCGAGGTTGATCAGGCGCACACCTTGGGTGTTGCGACCCATGACGCGGAGGTCGGCCACGCGCAGGCGGAGGGTGATACCGGAGCGGTTGATGATCATCAGGTCGTTGTCGTCGTTGACGGCTACGAATGCTACCAATTCGCCGGTGCGCTCGGTGATGTTCATGGTCTTGACGCCCATGGTGCCGCGTGAGCTGAGGCGGTAGTCGGCGAGGTTGGAGCGTTTGCCGTAGCCTTTTTCGGAGACTACGAGCACGTGGTTGGCCGACTCGGGCTCCATGGCTATGAGGCCCACGACTTGGTTGTCGCCGTGCAGCAGCATGCCGCGCACGCCGGCGCTCACGCGACCCATGGCGCGGAGGGTGGAGGCTTTGAAGCGGTTGGCTTTGCCTTGGCGGGCGGCGAGCAGGATTTCGGCGTCGTTGGAGATGAGTTCTACACCGATGAGGCAGTCGCCTTCGCGGATGATGATGGCGCGCTTACCTTTGGAGAGGACGCGCGAGTATTCCGACAGGACGGTCTTCTTGACTACGCCGCCGCGGGTGGCGAATAGCAGGTAGTGTGAGCCGGCGAATTCGGGGTCTTCGAGGTTTTTGCAGGCGATGTAGGCGCGCACTTTGTCGCCGGGCTCGATGTTGAGCACGTTTTGGAGGGCGCGGCCTTTGCCGGTTTTGTTGCCTTCGGGGAGTTCGTACACTTTGAGTTTGTACACGATGCCGCGGTCGGTGAAGAAGAGCATTGAGCAGTGCATCGAGGCGGTGTAGATGTGTTCGATGAAGTCTTCTTCGCGGGTGGCGCCGCCGCGTGAGCCCATGGTGCCGCGGTTTTGGGCGCGGTATTCGCTCAGGGGGGTGCGTTTGATGTAACCGAGGTGTGAGATGGTGATTACTACGTCGTCGTCGGCGTAGAAGTCTTCGGCGTTGAAGTCACCGGCGGTGTAGTCGATGTCGGTGCGGCGTTCGTCGCCGAATTGCTCGCGCACTTCTTCGAGTTCTTGCTTGATGACGGCGCGGCACACTTCGGGGTCGTCGAGGATTCGTTGCAGCTCGGCGATGTATTCTTCGAGGCGGCGGTATTCGTCTTCGAGCTTGGTCTGCTCCAGCTGAGTGAGCTGGCGCAGACGCATTTCCACGATGGCTTGTGTTTGGGCTTCGGAGAGGTTGAAGCGTTGGGCTAAGCGTTCGCGGGCTTGGTCGGGCGAGGCTGATGCGCGGATGATTTGGATGACTTCGTCGATGTTTTGCGAGGCGATGATGAGGCCTTCGAGGATGTGGGCGCGCTCTTGGGCTTTACCGAGGCGGAATTTGGTGCGGCGGATGACCACCTCGTGGCGGTGGTCAATGAATGCTTGCAGCAATTCTTTGAGCGAGAGGGTTTTGGGGCGACCGTGCACCAAGGCCACGTTGTTCACCGCAAACGAGGCTTGCATCTGGGTCATCTTGTAGAGCTTGTTGAGCACAACGGATGAGTTGGCGTCGGCGCGTAGCTTGATGACGATGCGCATGCCTTCGGCGTCGGATTCGTCGTTGATGTCGGCGATGCCGTCGAGCTTCTTTTCGGTGACCAGCTCGGCTATATATTTAATGAGTTCGGCTTTGTTGACACCGTATGGGATTTCGTTCACCACGATTACTTCGTGGTTGTCTTCTTGCTCGATGGTGGCGCGGGCACGGATCACCACGCGTCCGCGACCGGTTTCGTAGGCTTCGCGCACGCCGGCATAGCCGTAGATGGTGCCGCCGGTGGGGAAGTCGGGTGCGGGGATTATTTTGATGAGTTCATCGGTGGTGATGTCGGGGTTTTCGAGCACGGCGATGGAGGCGTTGAGGCTCTCGGTGAGGTTGTGCGGGGGCATGTTTGTGGCCATGCCCACGGCGATGCCGGATGCGCCGTTGACCAGCAGGTTGGGGAAGCGGGTGGGCAGCACTACGGGCTCGCGGCGGGTGTTGTCGTAGTTGGGTTGGAAGTCCACGGTGTCGGCGTCAAGGTCTTGCAGCATCTGCTCGCCCATGCGCGAGAGGCGCACCTCGGTGTAACGCATGGCGGCGGGGCCGTCGCCGTCCACCGAACCGAAGTTGCCGTGGCCGTCGACCAAGGTGTAGCGCAGCGACCACTCTTGGGCCATGCGCACCACGGTGCCGTAGATCGACGAGTCGCCGTGGGGGTGGTATTTACCCATCACTTCGCCCACGCAGTTGGCCGACTTCTTGTGCGGCTTGTCGGAGGTGTTGCCCATTTCGTTCATTCCGAACAGCACGCGACGATGCACCGGTTTCATGCCGTCGCGTACATCGGGCAACGCGCGCGACACAATCACCGACATGGAGTAGTCGATGTAGGCCGACTTCATCTCGTTCTCGATATTGATTTTAAAGATACGGTCTTCTTCTAACATGTTATAAATTAGAGGTTTACATAGTTTCGCGGCGCTAAGGCCGTCGGCTCACCCCGTCATTCGGGGCTCTCGAGCAAAAAAATCATACAAAGGTACGAATTTTTTTTGAATTAGCGGCAATTTTTTTGAAAAAAAAAGTGGTGGGGGTGGTGGGATTAAACGAAGAAACGAATTAACGAAATAACGAATTTTTAATGCTTTCGTTAGGTTAAACGAAGAAACGAATTAACGAAATAACGAATTTTTAATGTTTTTCGTTAGGTTAAACGAAGAAACGAATTAACGAAATAACGAATTTTTAATATTTTTCGTTAATTCGTTAATTCGTTTTATTCGTTTAGCCGCTTTTCGCGTTTACCGAAGTTTAAATCAGGCGGAGGCGGGGCGGATGCGCAGCGGTTTGGCTTCGGCGCGGCCGTCGACGATGGGGCTGTAGCGGCCGCTCGCGGGGTCGAACACGAACTTGGCCGTGCCGCCGGCGCCGTTCTCAATGAATTTCACCTTGTCAACCCGCACTTCCACCTCGCCGCTCTCGCGGTTGCGCTGCACGATGAGGCCGTAGTCGGTCTTGTTGTAGAAGTGCGCCGACCCGCTGATGGAGTACAGATCTAATCCGTTGTCGCCCATCTCGCGCCTTTGCTGGCGCGGATGTGCCACCAAGATCACCAACGCCCCGTACTCGGTGGCGAACCGCTTCAGCTTGGTGAGCAGCGTCGACACGTAGTTGGTCTCGGTCGACGCTCCGAAGCCGTCCTGCAGCTCGTTGTAGGGGTCGATCACTAAGGTGCGCACACCGTTGTACAGCACCAAGTCGGTGGCGATGTCCAAGATGGCGTCGGTTTTGGCCTCCTCTTTGGGCATGATGTGCATGAAATGCTTGTCGATGAACTCCCACACGGGCTTGTAGGCCTCGTTGGCCCGATCGTCCTTGGTGAGCGTATGCCCCACCAACCGCTTCGCTATCTTGATGAAGTGATAGCCAAGCGGCATGTTCTCCGGCGAGAAGTAAGCCACGCCCCAGTCGTGATTCACCGCCAAGCGGGTGGCGATTTCGTCGATGAACTCGCTCTTGCCGCTGCCGGGGCGACCCGTGACCACGCACAACCGTCCCGATTCGAAGCGGCAGATCTCATCGAAATTCGGCAGGCCGATTTCGATGCCGCGCCGCGGTCCCATCTCGGCGATGGTGAACGCTTCCTGCAAGCACGCGCCTAACGACACGGCCTCGCCCTTGGAGGCGCGCTCGGCGTTGGCCAAACACTCCAACAGCGACTCCGCTCCGTACTTCTGCAACTGCTCGTTGGCATCCTTGCACCCCTGCCCATAGCGCACTATACGGCAGCGAGTGCGGCCGAACCGCCTCACTAACTCATCGGCCAAGTGCTCGCCCACCTTGTCGCTGTCCGAAGCGATGTAGATCACCTTCTTGTCGGCAAACCACCCGTCCATGAAGTCGTTGAAGTAATCCGTGCTGCCGCCGCCTCCGTTCGGCACCGATATTACATCGGTGCGACCGGCCGTCATGAACGCCATCGCGTCGAACTCACCCTCGGTGATGATGCACTCATCGGTGTCGCGCACCGCGTCGAGATTCCACGGTATCAGCTCGCAGTCAGGCAAGAACGCAAACCGCTTCTCCTTCACGCTGCGCGTCTTCTCATTGACGCGCACACCGTTGCACATGAACACGAACCGCACCTTGTCGCCCGCAAACTCCACCGGCGCTGCGGCCATCGCCGCCTCCGAGATGCCACGCTCCAACACGTAGCCGTAAGCCGCCGTGGCGATGCGCTCCTCGCTGCGATTCACCTGACTCTGCGCCGGCAGCTTGTACTGCGGCTTCGGCACCGGCTGCCGACGCTCGTAGCGCTTCAGTCCACCGCTCCAACCGCAGTGGTGGCACTTCCACACGCCACGATCCAGATCCACCGACAGCGAGCGGTCGCGCGGATTGTGACGCGTCGACGAACACTGCGGACACGTGGTTTTCACCTTGCCGCTATTGCGGCGATAGGGAATCGTAATTCCCACTTCTTCAAAACTTTGCATAACTAAGTGTGTTTAGAATAGTTTGTTAATGTGTGTTAATTATTGAGTATTGACATGCTTTGTTGCAATTAGTAACTGCTATAGCACTGCAAACGGCGACGCTCACGGGTGCGGCGCTCCAACACGATGTCGCGCGCCGTCGCAATCCACGCCTCCGCCACCATATGCAGCCGACGACTGCGGCTCTTCCGCAAGAACTCATCCCGCTCCAACTCGCTGCCGCACATCCCCACCATAG
>CAMGBT010000028.1 GCA_946011725.1 uncultured Bacteroidales bacterium
CTCCCACACTTCGGCTTCCACCTCGACGGTCTCGCCGGAGTCGAGGGTGACTTCCACGCGGTCGTCCTCCATAGCGGCGATGGTGCCGAGGGTGCCGTTGACCCATCGGCGCTCGGAATCGTTGCGGATGAACACCACTTGCGCACCCTTTTTGAGGGTGAGCTCTTGCTCGGTGGGGAATGAGGTCTTGGGGAACTCGCCGCGGATGCCGGCGGCGTAGGTGCGGGGCTTGGTGGTAAGCTGCGCTAAACGGGTGGTGTTGATGTTGTCGACGGTGGCTCGCAGGGTGGCTATGACCATGGTCATTTTTCCTCCGGGGAACTTGTCGAGCGGGGTGACGGCGGGGTCGAACCCGGGCACCACGCGGGCGTTGATGGCGGCGATGTCGGCGGCTGTGGCTTGGTCGGCGCGGATGCGGTCTAACACGGAGATGAAGGCTTGGTCGCTCTGGCGGTAGACTTTGCGCAGCTCGATGGGCACCATGATGCAGTCTTTGAACACGTTGGCGTCGAAGAAGAACGTGGTGCCGGGGTAGCTGTGGCGTAGCAGATCGCGGTCGTTGGAGGTGGTGACCGGCTCGAGCTGGTAGATGTCGCCCACCATCAGGATTTGCTTGCCGGCGAATGGCTGGCGGGGATTGTTGCAGAAGTATCGCAGGATGCGGTCGATGAAGTCGAGCACATCGGCGCGCACCATCGAAATCTCGTCGATGATGATCAGCTCGAGCTCGCGAAAGAGCTTGAGCTTGTCCTTGGTGAAGCGCATGCGGTTGCGCAGGTTCTTGCGGTCGAATTCTTTGTCGTCGGCAAGGAGCGGCTTCAGGGGGATTTGGAAGAACGAGTGGAGGGTTTGACCGCCGGCATTGATGGCGGCGATGCCGGTGGGTGCGAGCACCACGCACTTTTTGCGGGTGTTCTGGACGATGTAGCGCATGAAAGTGGACTTACCGGTGCCGGCCTTGCCGGTGAGGAACACCGATGAGCGGGTGTTCTCCACCAAGTTGAGCGCCTGCTGGAACTCCGGATTGTCTAAGTCGATGTGCTTCAATTCCCCCATGTATCGCAGTTGTTAATCTATGTTAAATTCGTTATGTAGTGTGTAGAATCGTTGTAAGGAAGCCTCGCCGAAGCGGGTGATAGAGCGCACCACCTTGTCGAGCGGTTTGCGCTCGAGGTTTGCGCTCTTGCTGAAGAACTTGTCGGCATAGCAGATGAGGCGTTCGAGGACGGTTTGCGGCATCATGCAGCGGGTGGGTTCGGGCATAGGGAGCCCGGCGGCGCGCACATCCTCGGCGGTGATGCCGGTGCCGGTGTGGCGTTCGGCCACGCGTGCTATCTCCTCGGGGAAGTGGTGACGGCGCAGCAGGTCGGCGCCGAGCACGCCGTGGCGCAGGTAGGGCTGCGTGCCCCAGCAGTCGATCGACGGGGCGTACACTAAGAAGATGCCGATGTCGTGAAGCATAGCAGCGGCCTCGACCGTGTCGGGGTCGAGACCGAGCTGCTTGGCTGTGTTGATTTTAGCGGCAAACTCGGCCACACGTCGGGAGTGTTCCTCCAAGATAAAGCGTCGCCGAGTTTGCAGCGGGTAGTAAAGGTCGTAGAGCTGCTTGTAATCGAGCATTATTCCACGATGGTGTTCCAATTGTGAGTGTCGGGTTCTTCGCCGAGGCGGATGGCGTTGAGCTTGTTGTAGAGTGCTGTGCACACGGGACCGGGCTTGCGGTCGGCGGAGATCACGTAGTCGCGGTCGTTGTCGAGGTCGCGGATGGTGCCCACGGGCGAGATGACGGCGGCGGTGCCGCAAGCGCCGGCTTCGGTGGCCTTCTCAAGCTCGTCCACGGTGATCTGACGTGCTACCACTTCGATGCCCATTTCTTGCGCTATGGTTTGCAGGGCGCGGTTAGTGATCGAAGGCAGGATGGAGTCGCTCTTGGGGGTGACGTATTTACCGTCGATGATGGCGAAGAAGTTGGCGGGACCGCATTCATCGAGGTACTTTTTCTCCTTGGGGTCGAGGAACAGCACTGCGGAGTAGCCCAGAGCGTGGGCGTGGGTGGTGGCGGTGAGCGATGCAGCGTAGTTACCGCCGATTTTGTATCGGCCGGTGCCGCGGGGAGCCACGCGGTCGTATTGGCGCATGATGCAGATGTCGGTGCAGCCGAAGCCGGTTTTGAAGTACGGGCCCACGGGGGTCACCATCACCATGAATACGTATTCGTTAGCTGATTTCACGCCGATGCTGGGCGATGTGCCGATTTCCAAGGGACGGATGTAGAGCGATGCACCCGAGCCGTAAGGGGGCACGAAGCGCTCGTTGAGCTTCACTGCCTTGATGCACATTTCGTTGAAGAGCTCTTCGGGGATGGGCTGCATTTCGATGCCCTCGGCCGATTGCTGCATGCGCACGGCGTTGTCGTGCATGCGGAAGATGCGGATTTTGCCATCGACACCGCGGAAGGCTTTGAGGCCTTCGAAGCACTCTTGGCCGTAGTGGAGGCAGGTGGCTGCCATGTGCAGCTCGATTTTGTCGGAGGGGGTCACTTCGATTTCGCCCCACTTACCGTCTTTGTAAGTGCAGCGGACGTTGAAATCGGTGGGGTAATAACCAAATGGAAGGTGTTTCCAGTCGAGTTCGTTGTTCATAGTTAGGTATGTTTATCTGTCGGAAAGTTAATTGACACGCAAAGGTGGGAATTTTTTTGCAGATTGCCAAAGAAATGCACAGAAATTTTCAGTTTGTGCCTTATTTTTCTGCATTTTCTTGGGCTATAGGGAGAGTAAAGGTGAATGTGAGGCCGTGGCCGTCGGTGCGGTTGGCCACGGCGATTGATCCGCCCGCGGCGTCGATTGCGGCCTTGACGATGGGCAACCCGAGGCCGCTGCCGCCGCTTTGGCGCGAGCGGCCGCTCTCCACGCGGTAGAAGCGTTCGAACAGGTAGTCGAGCGTCTCCGGGGGCACCCCGCGACCGTTGTCGCTCAGGCGGAAGAGCTGCATGCCTGGGTCGGTGCTTGCGTCGCAGTCGAGCACGCACTGCGTGCCGTGCGAGTGCAGTGCCGCGTTCTTGATGAGGTTGGTGAAGATGGCATTGAGCAGGCGGCGGTTGATTTGCACCGTGCAGTCGGGCGGCACGTTGCAGATGAAATTCATCGTCTGCAGGAATCCGGCGGCAGCGAGGTCGGCCGCCACCTGCATGGCCACCTCTTTGACCTCCACAGCCTCGGTGCTCATGGCCATCGACCCATTCTCCAAGCCGTTGAGGAAGCTTTGCGCTTGGATGATGGAGGCCAAGCGGTCGGCATGCTCGGCTATCTTCAGCAGGAAGCGCCGCCGCGAGTGCTCGTCCATGTCGGGATGCTGCACGATGGTGTCCACATAGCCTTTAATCACGGCCACGGGCGTTTTGAGCTCGTGGTTGAGATCGTTGGCCAGCCGGCGCTTCATCCGGTCGGTTTCTTTCATCGCGTCCACTGCCACTTGGTGCTCATGCTCCAAGCGGAGCACCATAGCGTTGCGCTCCTGAGCCATGTGCACAATCTGACGCGAGATGTCGCCCAACTCGTCGTTGGCGAACTCCTGCGGCAGGTCATAGTCGGGCTCATTGCCGGCTCGCTGCGCAAACAGGCGCAGAGCTTCCACGTTGCGCCCCAGTTGGCGCGAGGCGATGTACGTGCCGATCAACATCAGCAGCGCCAGCATGGCCAGCACCGAGTACACCCCGCTGTAGAAGCTTTGCGACAGCATGGCGCTGTCGAAGGGCAGCACGGTCACCACCCGCAACTTGCCATCGGCGCTCACCTTGCTCTGCTGAAGCGCTAAAAAGTGCCGGTCGTCGGCTCCGGCCACCTTCACCTCGAACGGCGCCGTGCCATGCTCGGCAAAGAGCGCCATCTCTGTCGGGCTGATGGGCTCGCCCAGTGTCTCGAGCCCTTCGCCTTCGTAATACAATGAGATGCGAATGTGCTCAAACAGAGGGTGCGCCTTGTAATAGTGACCTACGAACTGCAGGAACTGCTCCGCATCGAGGTCGTTCTCGTAGGAATTGATGATGCGTTGATTTACAAACTCGATTTGATTGCGGATGCTCTCCTCTCGCAAGCGCCGTTCGGTGTGGTGAATCCACACACCCATCGCCACAATCGTGCCCACCATTATCACCGATTGCAGCGCAAATATCCGCCACTGATAGCGAATCTTAAGAGCCTTTGGCCAAACCATATCCGAAGCCTGAACGGGTGATGATTATCAAATCGGGACGCTCGGATAGCTTGCGCCGCAGCCGGGTGATGTGAGCATCGATGGTGCGCAGGGTGATGTCGTAGCGCTGCAAGTGCGCGGCGATGTCTTCGCGCGAGAAGATGAAGCCCGGTCGCGATGCCAGCAACTGCAGCACCTCGCGCTCGGTGTTGGTCAAGCCCTCGGGCATGGCTATCTCTGCGGCCGGTGCCGGCGCCGGCGCATTGCCGCAGCGGCGCAGCACCGCGCGCACTCGTGCACACACTTCGCTGATGTTGAACGGCTTAGATATATAATCGTCGGCACCGATGTTCAGACCCATCACCTTGTCGTCTTCATCGCTCAAAGCGGTGCAGAATATGATGGGCTTGGCGGCCGTGGCCGCATCGGCCCGCACCCGCTTGGCAAAATCGTAGCCCCCGATTTCGCCCATCATGATGTCGACCAACATCAGATCGAACTCACTCAGGTCCATGGCTAAGGCCTCTTCGGCCGACAGCGCCGTTTGCACCCGGTAGCCGGCTTCCTCCAAGTTGTACCTAAGAATCTCACAGATAGCCTCTTCGTCATCGATTACAAGGATATGTTGTTTCATGTTAATGTGTATTAAAGTGAAGACTTGATTTCATAAGCACCGGAATCCGCGGCCAGAACCAGCAGCCCGCGGGCACCGGCTCGTTGCAGCATGGCCATCGCACTGTCGGGGTGCATCACCATGCACGCCGTGGCCAAAGCGTCCGCTTCCACGCAGGTGGCGCACACCACCGTGGCGCTCAGCGTCGAAGTGCGCACCGGTCGCCCCGTGCGCGGGTCGATCGTGTGGCCATACACTCGGCCCACGCTGTCAGTGCGGTAATTGCGGTAGTTGCCCGAGGTGGCCACGGCCTCGTTGCACAGCTGCAACACACTCACCGCGCTATCCCCCGGGGCCGTGTTGCGCTGCGGTGCATCCACCATGATGCGCCACGCCGTGCCGTGCGGATTACACCCGCTCACCACCACCTCGCCACCGATTTCCACCATGAAATCGCTGACACCGTTGCGCCGCAACATCGCACCCACGCAGTCCACCCCATAGCCCTTGGCAATGGCCGAGAAGTCAAACTGCACATCCGGCCGCGGACGCTGCAACCGGTGCGCGGTGATGCCACACCGATCGAAGCACACACGCTCCACCGCCGCCGCCACCGCCTCCGAGTCGGGTAGGGCGGTAGCACCGGTGCGCCCGAAGCCCCACAAATCCACTAACGGACCCACCGTCGGGTCGAACGCGCCTTGGCTCAGCGCGTACACCCGCTTGGCCACCCCAAACACCTGCTCGAAACGCACATCCACACTGTCAGTGCGCCCCGCGTTCACAGCCGTCAGCAGCGACCCGCTGTCAAAAGCCGAAAGCGACAACTCAACCCGTCGCATCTCGGCCAACACCGAATCCGACAAGTCCACAGCGCTGCGATAAGTGATGTGATACGTAGTGCCCCATACCGCACCCGAAGCAGTGCGATAATCAGCACGCCGACAGCCCGCCAGAGCCATCGCCGCCAGCAATATCATTACAAATAATTGCTTCATCGTATAAACTTTCCGCAAATTTAAACATTTTCCCAAAAATAACCAACCCCCACCCACAAAAAATCACATATAAAACCCAAAAACCGCACCCACATCGCCGCACCACACCGCCAAAAATCGCGGAAACGTGTAACTTCCGCTCAAAAAAAATCGCGGAAACGTGTAGATTTCGCTTGCAAAAATCCTTGGAAAGGTGTAACTTTGCAGTCGAAAACCCTAATAATGACAAAGATAGCTATGAAACGCAAAGTATACGACCAACTCTTGGCCTGGAAGCGCCAATCGCAAGGGCAAACTGCCTTGCTGATTGAGGGCGCGCGCCGTGTGGGCAAAAGCTACATCGTGGAGGAGTTTGCCCGCCGCGAATATGCGTCGTACATCATCATCGACTTCAACAATACCACCGAGTTCACCAAGAATCTATTCCGCGATTACCTCACCGATTTAGACTCGTTTTTCACCTATCTCGCTATGCATAACGATGTGAAGCTGGTGGAGCGCCGCTCGCTCATAGTGTTCGACGAGGTGCAACGCTTCCCCCAAGCACGCGCTGCCATCAAGTACTTGGTGAAGGATGGCCGCTACGACTATATCGAAACCGGTTCGCTGGTGAGCATCCGCAAGAATGTCAAGGACATAATGATACCCTCGGAGGAAGAGACCATACAGATGCAGCCCATGGACTTCGAAGAATTCCTGTGGGCGATGGATCAAGAGGCTCTGGCTCAGTACATCCGCTTCCAGTTTGAACACCGGCGCCCGATGGGGCAGGATATGCACCGCAAGGCCATGACCTGGTTGCGACAATACATGATTGTGGGAGGGATGCCGCAGGCCGTGGAGAAGTACGCGCTCACACGCGACTTCGAGCAGGTCGACCGCCAAAAACGCAATATACTCACACTCTATCGCAATGATATTCAGCACTATGCCGACACGCTCGAAACCAAAGTCGCACAGATATTCGACGAGCTCCCTGCGCAGCTACAGCGCCATGAGCGCCGCTTCCGATTGGCCGATTTGAATAAGGATGCACGCTTTCGCGACTACGATTCGGCCTTCCTGTGGCTGGCCGATGCCAAGATTGTGAACATCTGCTTCAACTGCACCGAACCCAACATCGGCTACCGACTCACTCGCGCCGGCAACACGCTCAAGTGCTACATGGCCGACACCGGATTGCTCATCACCCACGCTTTCGATGAAAACGGACGACTGTCGGCTGAGCTATACAAAAAGCTCATGCTCGACAAGCTCGAAGTCAACGCCGGTATGATTATGGAAAACATGGTGGCCCAGATGCTGTTGGCTGCAGGCCATAAGCTCTACTACTTCTCGTCATACTCCAAAGAGGTTGCCGAGATGCGCATGGAGATTGATTTCTTGCTGTCGAAAATCGCCCCCACGAGCCGTCACAACGTGTCGGCAATCGAAGTCAAATCCGGTAAGAACTACACCTTGACATCGCTCACCAAGTTTGCCCGCAAATACGCCAACGTGCTCGACCGATGCTACGTGCTGCACACCGCCGACATGGAGGTCACCCCCACAGTGACCTACCTGCCGCTATACATGACCTACCTGCTCTAACTATCTGCAACCATCATCACGGCTCACCACGCGTTTCACCCACTGTTATACCTAATCGGTTTATATCGGCTATTGCTCGTAGATGGCTCATTGATATTGGATTGCCGAAATGATGAGCCAACATTCTGATGCAGGCCAACCCGCAATCTGCTTGCTCTAATTGCTGATGTAGATGGAATCGGTGAAACATTGTGTGAAAATTTGTACCAGGAAACTACTTAATTCTATAAAAATCCAACAGTTGATGTGCGTTTTTGTGGAAAAGGAAACCCCGCACCTTTATTTGGGGTGCGGGGTGGGTATGGTGCTCGGATGGGTGATTAGAACTTGAAGCCGAGGGAGAGGACGATGGAGTGGTTGGTCTCGGTGAGGTTGGCTTGCGGACCGGCCAGGCCGTCGAAGTCGGTGTAGGCGTGGTAGGTCGACTTGCGGTTGCGGTAAACGTAGGCGCCGTCGATGTAGAAGGCTTGGTAGCGGTAGCCTAAGCCGCAGGAGATTTGGTTGGTGTCTTTGTGGAGGGTGTAGGCGGCGTTGGTGCCTGTGGTGAGTACTTCCACGGAGCCGTTTTCCACTTCTTCTTTGACGTTGGTGGCGGAGTAGGCGTAGCCGGCGCGCAGCGATAGGTTGGAGGTGAGGCGGTATTCAGCGCCGAGGCGGATGATGTTGGTGGCCTTGAAGTAGTTGGAAATGTGCTCGTTAGCCCATTCGTTGTCGACCCATGAGTCCCAACCGTCTTGGTATTTGAGGTTCATGTTGTCGTAGGCTTGACGTTCGTAGTCCAACGAGAGGATGGCTTGGTTGCCGATGACCACGGCGCCGCCGATGAGCAGCTTCCAGGGGGTGCGCAGGCGGAAGTCGTAGTAGGAATCTTCGGTGTACTCGTTGCCGCGGTAGGGGTTGTTGCGACCTTCGGCCAGATTGGGGTCGAAGAATGAGTAGTCGAGGTCGGCGTTGGCGGTTTGCGTCATGTCGTACCAGGTGGGGGTGTGCACGGCGATGCCGAGGCGGAACTCTTGCACGGGCTTGAAGATGAGACCGAATTTGACGTTGAGGCCGGTGCCGGTGACCACGCGACGGTTGGTCATCTCGAAGCCTGCATCGCCGCCGGAAACCACGTCGGTGCCGTTGTAGATGTTAGCGTTCTCCATGGATTCGCTGTACTCCACGTGCTGGTTGAGGCTGAAGTCGGTGATGCCGAAGCCGATGCCCCAGTACACGCAGTTTTCGATGTTGCCGCCGAAGTCGATGGCGTATTCGTCCACGTAGCCGCGTTCATGCACGCGGGTGAGCGCGTCGCCGACGGTGTTGTTGCCGGCTAAGCCTTGATAGCTATTGGTGCCGGTGGGGTTGATCAGGTAGGAGTTGTAAGCCAGGATTGAGAGCCAGTCTTCGGTGGAGTCGTAGTAGGGGTTGTAGTCTTCGCGGAAGTTGAGGCCGTCGGGGTTGGTGCCGTTGGTGAAGGCGGCGATGTAGTTCGACAGAGAGGTTTGGGTGGAAGCGTTGTAGACGTTGTAATCGCGGTCGAACGACGCGATGCGGTTATACGACACGCCCCAGGAGAAGGTGGGCATAGCACCGTCGAGGCGCACAGAGCCCACGTAGCCGAAGTTGTTGCAGTAAGCGTAGGTGTTCGATTTGGAGATGGCGTTGGAGGGCGACTGCGACTTGATGCTGACCGGTGCGATTTCCAAGGTCGCACCGATTTCGCTGCGCCGATACACGCCGATGCCGGCGGGGTTCTGGTTCAAGCAGCTGAGGTCGCCGCCCAGAGCGGTGAACGCGCCGCCCATCGACAGGAAGCGGGCGGTGCCGCGGAGGTCGGTTTGCGAGAAGTCGTAAGCATCCATTGCGCTCTGCGCCGAAGCGAGCGCGGGGATGGCCAAAGCGACTGCCAAAAAGAGTGATTTCTTCATATACAGGTATGTTAATTGTTTGCTAATGAGTTAGTTGCCGATTTAGCGACGACCACGACCGCCACCGCCGCCGCGCGAACCGCCGCTGTAGCTGCCGCCGCCCGATGATGAGCGACCGCGGCCGCTGTTGTAGCTGCCCGACGAGCCGGACGACTGCCGCGAGCCTTGGTTGTAGCTTGGACGCGAGGAGTTGCTCGAGGAGGACGAGTTGTTGCGTCCGCGGTTGTAGCCGCTGCCGGACGACGACGAACCGGTGTTGCGGTTAGAGCTACTGCCGGAGGTGCCGTAGCTGGGGCGCGAGGTGGACGAGGACGATGCGGAGGAGTTGCGACCGCGACCGCTGCCCATGTTGCCGGGACGGCTTACGCCCGTAGCACCCGCGCTGAACGCGCCGGGGCGGGTGATGTTGCCGCTGCCGCTACCGGTTTGGCGGTTTGCGAACTGCGAGCCGTTGGAGCGGCCGGGACGGTAACCGCTGCCATGGCCGCCGCCGTGGTGGTGGTGGTAGTCGGTGTAATGGTAGCAGTCATGCCAGTGGTGGTAGTGATGGTAGTAAGGGTAGCAAGGCGACCATCCCCACGACCACGTGTAGTAAGGGTCGTAGAAGCCCCAGCTCCAACTCCAGCCGTAGTAGGGATAAGCGTACGACCACCCGTAATAGTAGGGGTTCGTCCACATATAGTAGCTATAAGGGTACGCCCACGAATACCCCCACGAGGGGTAGTCGTTGATCACGTACACGTTGATTTGGTCAGCACCCGAGTTGGCCTCGGTAGAGTAGTACGAATCCACCAACGCCTGATTGCCCGAGCCGCTCACGATGTCGGAATTGTAGAAGCGCTCGATGCGACGAGTGTACTGGTAAGAATCACCGCCGAGCTCGGTAGAGTCGGTGGCGATGACAGTGTCCGGCACAAGAAATTGGCCGCGACGATTGTAGTCGTCGACGCTCATCTGCAAGCCGCCGCCGGTGGCCACGTAAGTGGTGGCCGCAGGGTAGTCGATCACCGTGTTAGGCACGTAGTTCGACTGCTGTTGCTGCTGTTGGCGCGACTCCTGCGAGGGGTTATAATAGATGTCGTCCTCATCGTCCCAAGAAGAGGCCGATGCGGCCGGCGCTGCTATAGCGGCTGCAATGAGCAGGGATGAGAGAAAAGCGGAAGTTTTCATATAGTAAGCAATTTAGTTTCTACATTTGACATATAAACGATCAAGAAGTTTAAAACGTGACACCAAAAAGTCACAAATTCCATACCTCCTCGATAGAATTAAATGCAAATGTAGCAAAAAAAATGCATTCGCGCCTAATAAAACGCATATTTTTCACTTTTTCCCGTAAAAATCTGCCAAAACAGCCAACATTACCGCAATTTCCGCCAACCCGCAGCGGCGCGGGAGCGGGGCGCTTCCGCGCCGCTCGGCTTCCGCCTCGCCACCGAACCGCACCGCGGCGGGCGCTTCGCTGCGCCGAGCCCCGGCCGCCGGCGCGCGGGTGCGCAGCAGGCAGCCGCAGCGGGGGCAGGGCGCCCTGCGGGCAGCGCGGAGCCTTTTTGCACACGGCTCCGAGCTCTTGCTCGGGCGGCGGCTGGCTGCAGGCTGCCGGTTAGTAGCACACGGCGCCGACTAAGGTGAGGTAGCGGGGGAGGCGGCCTTGGCGGCCCCAGAGCATGTCGATGTTGAAGAGTTGGCGGGTGACTTCGCTTAGGTTGAAGCCGAGGGCTTCGAGCGAGGGGCGCACCAGCTCGGGGTGGCGGCAGGGGGCGCCGCTGATGCGGGCGCACTGTTGGTTGGGGCAGTGCGGGCACAGGCCGGTGAAGAGGGCGGCGCGGCCGTGGAGTTCGGCTTCGCGGGCGAGCATGAGCGGTTCGATGGCGGCTCGTTGCTCGGTTATGATGGGGTAGGCCTCACTGAGCGGCAGGTCGGCTTGCGCGGGGGTGATCTGCGTCACCCACACCTCGATGGTGGAGAAGTGGGTGATGGCGTCGGCGGGTGAGAGTGGGGGACAAGCCCAGCGGCGCCCATAGTTGGGGCAGGCGCCGCAGAGCTGTTCCACGGGTATGTTGAGGCTGAAGCGTTGTGCGAACTCCTCCATGGGGAGGGTGGCGCGGAGGGTGCGCACGCTCACGTCGGCGTTCATTGTAGCAGCATGTCGGAGGCCACTTTGTCGGCCACTGCTTCGCCGAAGGCTTGTTCCACGATGGACAGGCCGAACTTGATGGCGTAGCCGGGACCGGCTGCGGTGGTGATGTTGTTGTCGATCACCACGGAGGCGTCGACCACGTTGGCGCCGCCTTCTTCCATCATGGGCTCGAAGCCGGGGTAGCAGGTGGCGTTGACGCCGTTGAGCAGGTTGAGCGAAGCGAGCACCACGGCTGGCGAAGCGCAGATGGCGGCGATGTGACCGCCTTCGGCTGCGTGGGTGAGCAGGGCTTCGGTGAGCCAACGGCAGGCGCGCAGGTTGGATGCGCCGGGCATGCCGCCGGGCAGAATGATCCAGTCGTCGGGGGTTATGGTGATGGCGGCGAGGTCGTTAGAGTGGCACACTTGCACACCGTGGGCGCCGGTCACCACCGGATCGGCCACCGAAACGGTGACTACTTCGGCACCGGCGCGGCGCAGGATGTCGACCGGCGCAATGGCTTCAATTTCTTCGAAGCCATTAGCGAAAAACACGTAGAATTTGCTCATAACAGTTGGGTTTTAGGATTACAAAGCAAAGTTAGCAATATTTTTCAAAAAAACAAAGCCCTCGCCGCTTTTTTGCAAATTTTCCACAAAAAATTTGCAAAACCCGGTAAAAAACAGCTCGACACCTCGCTTTCCGCCTCAGCAGTGGCGACAAGGGGCGGATGCCTTGGGTCCTGTGCTGAGGCGGAAGCCGAAGTGCCGTACCGAAGTGTGGCTTTTGGGCGGTTAGCGGGTGAGGTTTAGGGAGAGTTCGAACTCGGTGGTGTTGGCCCAGAGGGTTTTGAGGTCGCTGATGGATTGCATGCCGCCGAATTGGAGAAGTATGTTGATCATTTGGGCGGTTTGGGGGTCGGAGGCGGTTAGGGCGTCGAGTTTGTCTTGCAGGAATGTGTATATGAAGTCGAGCTTCATGATGGGGTCGAGCATGGCTTTGTCCCAGTAGATGGCGAGGTTGTCGCCGTCGAGGCGGTATTTGAATGTCAAGCCGGGAGCGGCCCATTGGTCGGCGAATTCGCGCATCCAGTCGATGGCGGCGATGGCTTGCGCTTGGATGGAGTCGAGCTGTTCGCGGTCGATGGCGCGGCTGCGGAAGGGTGTGCCGGCGCTGATGGAGTCGAGGCGGTCGGTGAGCATCTTGTAGATGTTAGGCACGATGCAGAGGCGGTCGCCGCGCACGAACCAGAAGAACTGATTGGACTCGGTGGTGACCCAGTTGTTGTGGGTGGGTTCGGGCAGCGTGCCGTTGGGGTTGGGCATGGCCATTTCGAAGGCCGGGTCGGGGCAGTAGGTGATTTGGCAGGTGGCGTCGTCGTTGAGCTTGATCGACTTGAGGTTTTGATAGGCTATGGCGGCACCGACTTGCGACACCATGAGCTCGAGGTTGGGCGCTGCGTCCCATTTGAGCATCAGGGGTGCAGACTTCACGGTCATGTTCCACAGCGAGCCGGAGTAGGTGACCTTGTTGAGCAGCGACCATTCGCCCACCATGGCGCGGTTTTGCTCGATGGTTTGCTGAGTGCGGACTATGATGTCGGCGATGCCGTTGATGATTGTGCCGCGCACGTTCACCAATATGTCGGCGATGCTTTTGGCGTCGGGGTTGATTGATGGCGAGCAAAGGCCGAAGCCTTCGAACGCGATGCCGTTGGGGGTGTCGGTGGTGGATACGTTGAGCACGAGGTCGTCGCCGGGCACGATGCCGGCGAGGGTGAGGGTGTTGTTACCGAGGTCGAGCGAGGCGGCTGTAGGGTGGACGGAGACGTCGTTGAGCGTGGCCACCACTTGGGTGGCGTCGAGACAGATTACTTTGTCGGCCGCAGGAGAGGGGGCGTCGGTCGACGAGCAGGCTGTAGCCACCCAAGCCACGGTGGCGCACAGTGCGAGTTTAATAATGTTGGCCTTCATTTTGAATCCGGAATTATGGTAGGTTGAATAGAATCGGAAGCGGGGATGGAGTCGGGCTGCTCGGCGGAGCGTGGCCGACCGCGGAAGAGGTAATCGAAGTCGTGGCGGAACATGATTCCGACGCCTTGGGTGGTGGTGGCGGTGCGCAGGTAGTAGTTTTGGTCGTTGTAGCGGTTGTAGGCCTTCAGACGCCAATTGCCGGAGGGCGTCAGAAGGTACTCGATGTCGAAGTCGCCCACGAACTGGTTGGAGTTGAGCGACTTATCGCGGTAACCGAAGTTGCCGTTGAACAGCAGGCGGTTGTTGAGCAACCGCGACGACAGCGCCAGGTCGACTTCCAAATCGGAGAAGTCGCCTTGGTCGGAGCGCAGGTTCGGAGCGATTGACCAGTTGTCGGAGAGCTTGCCGAGCATGTTCGACAGCTGCGAGGATATGGTCGACGAAGCCACGGAGAATAGCTCGTTGCTACGGGTGGTTGAAGCCATGTAGTCGGGCGTGTAGAAGCGGTTGAGCGCAAGCAGGTAGATGATTTGGCGGTTCATCATATCGTCGGTGGACACGATTGAGCGCACTTTGCGGTAGACGTCGGCATTGAGCGTGGGGAAGTTGAGGTCGAAGCGGATGTCGGGCTGGCGCATGTCGTCGGTGACAATCATCACGGCCTGCACCGGCACGTTGGTGCGGTTCAGGTCCTTGTCTTGGGTGAACGACTCGTCGAGGTCGGAGAGGTTGGCGTTTAGCTGGTAGATGGCTTCGATGTTGAGGATGGCGGAGTACGGGTCGCCCTTGAACTCGATGGAGCTACCTTGGTTGATGGTGAACTCCTTTATAATAATGTCTTGCAGGGTGAAGTTGTACTTGCCGTGGTCGAGCGTGTACAGCCCCCAGAGGTAGATGTCGTTGTCGGCGGAATTGTAGGCCATGCGGATATTGCCGCGACCGAACGCGCGGATGCGGTCGCCGCCGATGGGGTCCATCACCACAATCATCTCCGCGTCGGGGGTTACGTCCACGGTGATGTCCATCACGTAGTCCGACGGCTTGTCCACGTTGTGTTGGTTGATGCGCTGAAGGTAGTCTCTGACGGCTTGTGGAGTGTTGTCGACGTTGAGCACCGACGAGGTGGTGTCGACCGGTGTCACGTCGCGGAAGTTGATGAATGAGTACTCCTGCGCTTCGAGCTGGTCGGAGAGCACGAAAGTGAATGTGGAATGCGGTGCGGTGGTCATGTTCGCACCGATTTCCACCAGTCCGGGACGGCCTTTTACCGAGGCCGACCCGTTGCCGTAAATGGTGCCGTACCACAGGTCGTTCTGCTTGGCCGAGACGTTGTAGCACAGGAAGTCGTGGGCGTCGGTGATTTCGAAGTCGAACACGGGTCGGTGGAAGTAGTCGTGGAGCAGGTAACCGTTGAGCAAGGCGGTGTGGCCGTCGACATCGCGGATGGTGATGTCGTCGAGCTGGATGCGACCGGGACGCACGTGGATGGAGTCGGTGGCCGAGTACCACGTGTTGGTGAAGTCGATTTTGATGCGGAGGTCTTCGGCATAGATGTCACCTTCCATGTCGATGTCCTTGAATGTGCCGAACAGGCGGGCGTTGCCGCTCACGTAGCCGTCGATGGCCGAGGTGAAGGCAGCCATGAACGGGCGCATGAAGCCTACGCGTGCGCGTGTAACATCAAATGTGAGGTCGAGCGCGCCTTCCACCGCGAAGATGTCGCCGTAGATGCGCGAGTGCTGCTGCTCGGGGTTGACGATGTCGGCATCGAGGTGGAACGACTGCCGGTCGTTGTCCCAGTTGGCGCGGATGTCGGCATCGCCGATGGTGCAGTAGTTGTAACCGATTTGGTCCACGTGGAGGTTGTCGGTGGTGAGCACGGGGATTGACGACAGCAGGCTGCGGGCTTGGAATGAGCCGGTGGCCGTGCCGCTGATCAGGGCGTTGTCGATACCGAGGGTTTCGAAGATGGATATGAGGTGGATGTTGCTGAGCTCAACATCCATTACGTCGTCGATCGAAGCCGACCCCACACCGTTGATGGTGATGGCTTGCGTATCGGTGCGCATACCGAAGTCGCTGACCGACAGCGCGTTGTCGCACCACGTCACGTTCGACGGACTGATGTGCCAGATGTCGTCGCCGAAGTTGATTTGACCCGGATGGAAGTCGGTCGACACGCACAGCGAGCCGCTGTCGGTGCGGCTCAGCGCGGTGGAGAAGTTGATGGTGCCGTTGATGGGCACGGCGCGCTCGATTTGCCAGTCGATGGCGGTGCGGAAGGTGCTGTTCGACCCGCGGATACCGAGCACCACGTTCATCGGCCCTTTCTTGGTGGGGGTGTGGGTGGTGGCGTAGATGGTGGCGGTGTTGGAGGCGGCATCCACGGCCACGGCCAACATCGATGAGTCGATGATGTTGTCGCCCTGCTGGAGGTAAGGCGCGTCGACGCTGACCACGGCCGAACCGTGGGCACCGTCCACCGACCCGCGGATGTCCACCGGGTAAATCAGCCGCACGGGCAGGTGCAGGAAGTCGCACAGTGTTTCGGTGTTGACGATTGAGAGGTCGATGTCGAACAGGTTGGGCGAAGCCGTTACGGCTGCGTGGCGCGCCTCATCGTGGGGGATGAATTCGGGCGCCACGTGTGCGGCCATGTCTTTGAAGGCGGCTGCAAGCGTGGATGGCGTGATTTGGCCCACGATGGAGCCGTTGAGGTAGTCGGAAGCGATGTCGATGGCGGTGGAGAGCGAGTCGGTGGTGTTGGGTTGCACCGACAACTCGAACGACCGCATGGCGATGCCGTTGTGCTCGGCATCGCGCAGCTCGATGTCGCGAGCGGCGAGCTCACCGTACACGTGGTCGGCATCGTGCATCGCGGCATCGATGTCCACGGCCCCGCTCAGGGCGTAGCCGGGGTACTTCTGCCATAGCTGCAAGGCGTTGAGGTCCAAGCGGCGCACATCCAGCGCGAGGGCGAGGTTGCGCACCTTGGGGTTGTTGAACGTGAATTCGAGGTCGAAGGCGGCGTTGGGGTCGTCGGAAGCGATGGTAGCGGCGAGTTGACGCGTGGCGGCGTCAACATCCGCATCGAGGTTGATGGCTGAATAGGTGTACCCGCGATAGGTGAGGTCGCTGACCACCGCGCTGAGGTTGGCGGCGGTGGCTTTTCCGGCATACGTGCCGTCGGCATCGATTGAAGCGGTGACGGCTCCGAGGTCGGGCACGGCCAGCAGCGTGCCCGCCGGCAGGCGGTTCACGGTGGTTGACACGTCAAAGTCGAAGCTGCGGAAGCGGTTTGCTGATGCGGCATGACCGTCGACGGTGATGGTGGCTCCGGCGGCGCTGATGGTGGCACGTGCGTCGGCTTGGCGCACGTTGCCGCTACCCATCGCTGCGATGTGCGCACTCCCCACGCGCGAGATCAGCGTGGCGGCATTGCGCGGCAGCAGGGCGCTCAGCGAGCGCAGGTCGGCGGCGGTGACGGTGGCATCAAGGCTGTTAACGTGAAGCTGCAAGCTGTCTACGTTAAATGGTTGCAAAACAGATGCTTCGAGCGAAATACTTGAACCAAAACTATCACCTATTTCGAGCGTGTCCACGGTGATGGCATTCTCGGCGGAGGTGATCGCGAACCGCGCACTTACGGTGCGCTCTAACTGCTCGAACGCAGGCACGAACGCGCACAGGTCGGCTGTGCTGATGGTGGCTTGGTCCACGGTGGCGAGCCGCAGGGTGGCGGCTCGTGCGGCTGGCACGATGTCGCTGAATCCGTCGATGGCAAGCGACAGCGGTTGCAGTTCTACATGCGATTGCGGCAAGGCTATCGACAACTGTCGCACCTCGATGAGGCTGTCAGTGACCAGCGCATCGGTGCGCAACGCTGTCAGTTCGAACCCCGACTGCTCGCGCAGCGACAGCTCTTCAACCTGCACATCGGCTCCGTGGCGCGAAGCATTCCGCAGGTAGGCATACAGCTGCAAATCACTCACGTTTAGGTGATTTGCATTGAATCGTCCGGGCGTATCGGCTTGGTCGAGCACATCGTAGCAAAGGTGCGCATTGCGAATCAGTATGGTGGAGATTCGCAAGTCGAACTCCTTGGGCGGCTGCTTTGGCTCTTTGGGCTTGAAGCGCTCGATGATTCCGGCAATGTTGAGCGGCGCGTCCGCCGTTGGGCGGTACAGCCGCACATCCATCCCGTCGATCAGAGCGTAGTCGAAGATCAACTTGCGCGAGCGCACGAAGTGCCACAGCTCGAAGCGCGCGGCCACCTTGGCGATGCTCAAGGCCGTGTGGCCGTGGTCATCGGCCACGGTGATGTCCTCCAGCTGCAGCGTGTTGAACGGGTGATACTCCACCCTGCCGATATGCACCTGCGTGCCAAGCACTTGCGTCAGTTCCGACTCCGCTACCGCGCGGATTTCCTCCTGCGCCCACGGAGTGCTAACCACCACATACACCGACACCGGCAACACTACCACTAACAGCAGTAGCGTCACAATCACAGCGCGTATTATTTGCTTAAACAGCTTCATTCGATAGAAATATCCTGCAAATTTACGAAAAATTCGCGATTTGCACACCATCTTCGGCCAAGAATTTCGCCAAACGGAAAATAATTCGTAAATTTGCGCTATACTCTTTACGACTATGAAAATCTTGCATACGGCCGACCTGCACTTGGGTCAAACGCTCTATCAGCACTATGAGCGAGCTGACGAGCATCGACATTTCTTCAATCAGTTGGGGCAATGGTGCTCCGAGCAACGTCCCGACGCGCTATTGGTCAGTGGCGACGTATTCGATGTGCAGAATCCGTCGCCGGAGGCGTTGAAAGCCTTCACCGAGCAGTTTGTGGCGATGCATCGAGCCTGCCCGAGTATGCACATCTTCATCACCGCCGGCAACCATGATTCGGCTTCGCGGCTTCAGGCCTATCGCGACCTGTGGGAGA
The DNA here is from genome assembly GCA_946011725.1 of uncultured Bacteroidales bacterium. GTDB lineage: Bacteria > Bacteroidota > Bacteroidia > Bacteroidales > Muribaculaceae > CAG-873. Next base: position 18,358 of record CAMGBT010000028.1, read on the forward strand.
TAGCGCAGGTGCACGTGGTGGGTGTGTCGCCATCGCCCGAGTACCTTACTCGCGTCGACGGCTGGCAGGCTGAGTATGTCTTCCGGCTCGATAGCGGGGTGGTGGTGGCCCTGCCTTACTTGCGCTGCGGCGGCGAGCGCTATCAGCAGTTGCTGCAGGCGATTTTGGACTACGCGGCGAAGGTCAACACCGATAACCTCCCCGTGATAATGATGGCTCACACGGCTGTGGCAGGTATGGATTTCGAGGGTCACAATTTCGACATCGGCACCATCCGCACCGTGCCGCTCTCGGCCATGGGCAGCGGCTACGACTATTTGGCACTGGGGCATATCCACAAACCGCAAACACTCGGACACTCCAACCACAGCTTCGAGGCGCCGGTCACTTACGCCGCGCCCGTGGCGCGATATAGCGGCAGTGCGCTCCACGTGAGCTGCGATGAAACCTACCCGCATTCGGTGAGCATGGTGGAGATTGACTCCCACGGCGGCTCCGTGCGCCTCACTCCGCTGCGCATCAACCAGTTGCGGCACTTCTACGTGCTGCCTTTGGACGGCAGCACTTACTCCTCCGAAAAGCAGGCCTTGGAAGGCCTGAAAGCCTTCATCCGCGACCATAACCACGCCTACTTCCGCTTCCGACTCCAAGCGGAGCTGACCTTAGCGCCCGACTTCGACCAAAAGGTCTACGCGCTCATTGAAGCCGACGGCGACGATTCCTCCGGCGATTTGCGCTACAATCCCAAGCCCCTGCGGGTGGGCGTTGCGAACACTTCCACCGCCAACGACTCCGCTCCGGTCATCGCCATCAGCGATTTGCAGCAGATGGCTTCACCGGTTGACTTCATCCTGCAAACCATCGACCAATACCCCGACTTCGACCCCGATGAGGTGCGTGAGATATTTGCCGAACTTGAAGAAATTCTTAACCGCCAAAATCCTTAAGCCATGTACCTCAAAGAATTACATCTGCGCAACATTGCCTCCATCGTGGCGCTCGACATTGATTTCGACTCCGACCTGCGCGACAATGCCACCTCTTTGCCCGCCAAGCTCTTCCTCATCTGCGGCGACACCGGCACCGGCAAGAGCGTTATTCTCGACGGCATCGCTATGGCGCTCTATCGCAACACACCGCGTTTGGCCGCGGTGCTCAACCCTTCGAACAACGACTTCGACAACGGCCTCGGGCAGGAGCTCCGCGTCAACGCTATCGAGCAATACACGCGCCTCAACATCAGCAAGCACGACGACTGCTACAGCGAGGTGCTCTTCACCGGCATTGACAACCACAGCTACCGCGTGCGCCTCACCTTGGGCCTCAACAACCGCGGTAACTACGCTAAACCCAAGTGGGAAGTGCAAGTGGACGGCGCAGGCTGGCAGAACGTGGAGGCTCGCTCCGGCGAGCCCGTGCGCAGCGCTATCGGTATGACATTCGAGCAGTATACACGCATGGCCATGCTGCCCCAGGGCGACTTTGCCGCTTTCCTCACCGGCGACAAGGACCAACGCGAATCTATCCTCGAGAAACTCACCAACACGCAGCTATTCACACATTACGGCGAGCTAATCAAGGAGCGAGCGAAGCAGCTCAAGGAGCAACGCGACCAGGCCAAAACCATTTGCGACGCTTTGAACAAAGACGTGTTGCCGCCCGAGCAGCTCGAGCAATACCACAGCGAATCGGCCCAAATCAAGGCCGACATCGACCGCCTTCAGCAAATGATCACCGACGCACGCAGCCGCCACTATGTCCTCACTGCCGCTGTCAAGGCTCGCTCCGAGCTCGCTGAAGCTCTCGCTCGCATCGAATCCCTCCGCGGCGACTTCATGGAGCTTACCGCCGACATCAATGGCCGCAACCGGCAGATTCAATCCATCGCTGAAGCCATCGCGCGTGAGCACCGGTGGATTGACGAGCATGCCGCGCTCAAACTCGTCTGCGACAACTTTACACAGCTCAACCGACACATTATAATATATAAGCAAACGCTCGCCGACATCGCCCGCGCCGAAGCCAATGCCGCCAAGGCCGTACACGAGCAGCCGGCTCTCAAAGCCGCTGCCGAGCAGGCCGCTGCTGCGGCAACCCTCAGCAAGGAGGAGGTGGACTCGCTGCAGCAGCAGAACGATGCCGTGCAAAAGCAGCTCGACGCATTGAATCCCGAGCGCATCGCCGCCGATAGCGCTGCGGCCAACCGGCGCATCGATGCCCTAAAAACGTTGCTCTCCAAGGTGCACGAATTGACCTTAGAGCTGACCACCTTGCAGCAGAGCCGCAGCGAGTATGACGCTGACAGTCAGAAGTTAACCGCTCTCCAAGCCGAGCTCTCGCAGTTGCTCTCCGACCGCCAAGCCGCCGCCACAGCCCACGAGGCCGCGCAGAAGTTGCTCAACACCATGGAGATGAGCCTCGACGACCGTCTCAAAGCCTTGCGGGCTGAGTTAGCCCGGCAGCATGCCGAGGTGTGCCCGTTGTGCGGCCAACGCATAGCCGAGTTGGCCTCCGCCGATGCCTTCGCCCACATCCTGCAGCCTATGCGTCAGGCCGAGCAGGCGGCCAAAGCCGCCCTCACCGCAGCCACCGACCGCTACGACCGGCAAGCCGCCGCCGTCAGCGCCCTATCCGGCAAGGTCAATGCCAACGCTGCTCTGCTCCAACGGCTCGATAAAAACGTGGCACGACATCGCGCCGAGGTGGTGAACGCTGCCGCCGCAGTTGAAATCGCAGTGAACAGCGATTTCAACCCCGATGAGGTGGCTCAATCCGTGCTCTCCGCACTCTCCGACACCAAAGCGCGCCTGCTGCAGTTGCAACAGCAGCAAGCCGAAGTCGACCGGTTGCGCGGTCTGCTCAAATCGCTCGCACGAAAGCTCGCTGCCGCCAACAAGGCCCACACCGAGGCCATTGCCGCCCGCTCGCTCGCTGACAACGCGCTCAAAAACAATGCTACCGACCTCGCTCGCTGCAACAGCGAGTTGCAGCGCATGCGTACTTCCTTAGACGATTCTCACAACTCCATCCACGGCATCGCGGCTGACCTCTATCCGCAGTGGGACACCGACATCGACGCTTCCTCATCGGCTATTTCCGCCGATGTGAAAGCTTATCAAGCTCATCAGCAAACACTTCACGACCTCGCGGCGCAAAAGGACGCGTCCGAGAACATGGTGCACGCGCTCCAAGCCAACTGCCGGCAAGTGTGCGACCTCCAACCCGATTGGAAGGCTTCCGACCGCTGTCTGGTCGCCGATGCCACCGCTCCGCAGCGGTGGAACGCGCTCATCGTGGCCATCACCCGCTGTCATGGTATCATCGCCGCCGCCAACCAATCCGTGGCCACAGCTCTTTCCACCTTTGCAGCCGACACCGTGGAGCTCCTCCCCGATCCGGAGGACCTCCACACTCAAATCACTCAGCTGGAGCAGCAGAAGGCTGAGGCCACACATCGTCAAGGCCAAATAGCTCAAGCGCTCGCTATCCATGCCAAGCGCGCCAACGACCGCGCTCAAGCCTGCGCCGCTCTCGACCTCGCCCAAGCAACCCTCGACAAATGGGACCGCTGGGACCGCGTTTTCGGCGGCAAACGCCTGCGCAATTTGGTCCAAACTCACATCCTCAAACAGCTGCTGCGCAAAGCCAACATCTACCTGCGGCTGCTCTCCGACCGCTACGTGCTCGATTGCAGCACCGACAACCAGCAGCTCGCTATCTTAGTGCGCGATGCTTATAACAACGGCCTTGTGCGCGCCTACACCGTGCTCTCCGGCGGCGAGAAGTTCGTAGTGTCCATGGCGCTGTCGTTAGCCCTGTCGTCGCTTAACGGCATCAACTTCTCATCCAACATCCTGTTCATCGACGAAGGATTCGGCACCTTGGACGAAGCTACTCTCAACACCATGATGCAAACATTCGAAAACTTGGGCCAAATCACCGGCGAAAGCTCCCGACGCGTGGGCGTTATCTCTCACCGAGCCGAACTCAAAGAGCGCATCCCGCTGCAAATCCGCCTTCGCCGTATGGGCGAAGGCCGTTCCATGGTCTCAGTGTACAATCCCACCTAATCACCCCGCCGCAACCCCCTCCGCCGCCAAACTCCAACCCATTGGTGCGATTTTTTTGCACACGTGGCGATTTTTTCGTACCTTTGCACTCGCTTAGAAACTTTTGATGCTATGAAAATATTAGTTACGGGCTGTAAAGGCCAATTAGGCAAAGAATTACATGAAGTGCTTGAATCGCAACGTCCGGGTATCACCACCTACGTCGACCGCGAAGAGCTCGACATAACCGACCGCGATGCCGTAGAAACTTTCCTCCGGCACGGCGACTTCTCACATGTAATCAACTGCGCGGCCTACACCGCCGTCGACCGTGCCGAAGACGAAAAACTCGCCTGCTCGGCCGTCAACATCGACGGCATCTCAAACATCGCCCGCGTGGCCGACGACTTAGGCATCCGTATCATCCATATTTCCACCGACTACGTCTTCGACGGTCGCACTTACCGCCCATACACCGAGAGCGATAAGGTCAACCCCATGTCGCAGTACGGCACCACCAAGCGCAAAGGCGAAACCGCCCTGCTCGGCCTCGCCCCCGAAAGCATCATCATCCGCACCGGTTGGCTTTACTCGCCATTCGGCCACAACTTCCTCCGCACAATCCTGCGTTTGGCGCAAACCGAGCACGAGCTCCGCGTGGTGAGCGACCAAATCGGCACTCCAACCTACGCCGCCGACCTCGCCGCAGCCATCGCCACTGTGGTCTTCGCTCCCCAGTGGGTCCCCGGCATTTTCAACTTCTCAAACGAAGGCGTTTGCTCTTGGTACGACTTCGCCGTGGCAATCATCCGCCACAGCGGCATCAACTGCCCCGTCACTCCTATTGCAACCGTCGACTACCAAACCGTAGCCGACCGCCCTCACTACTCCGTGCTCGACAAAACCCGCTTCAAGGCCACCTTCTCCGCTTCAATCCCTCACTGGGAAGACGGTTTGATCCGTTGCCTCAAACGTTTAAACCTCAACAGCTTAGCATAAATGTCCGAACTTACCGACGAAATCCGTCGCCGGCGAACCTTCGCTATCATTTCTCACCCCGACGCCGGCAAAACAACCCTCACCGAAAAACTCCTCCTCTTTGGCGGCGCCATTCACATCGCCGGTGCCGTCAAATCTAACAAAATCAAGAAAACCGCCACATCCGACTGGATGGAAATCGAAAAACAACGCGGCATTTCCGTGGCTACATCCGTGATGGGATTCAACTACGGTGACTACAAAATCAACATCCTCGACACTCCCGGTCACCAGGACTTCGCCGAAGACACCTACCGCACCCTCACAGCCGTCGACTCCGTCATTATCGTCGTCGACGTAGCCAAAGGCGTCGAACAGCAAACACGCAAGCTCATGGAAGTCTGCCGCATGCGTTCCACTCCCGTCATCATCTTCGTCAACAAGCTCGACCGCGAAGGCCGCGACCCGTTCGACATCCTCGACGAACTCGAAGCCGAACTCAAAATCAGCGTCCGTCCTCTCAGCTGGCCCATCAACATCGGACAACACTTCAAAGGCGTTTACAACATCTACGAACACTCCCTCGACCTCTTCACACCCGACAAACAAAAAGTCTCCGAACGCGTCGAAATCGACAACATCAACGACCCTCGCATCGACCTCGCTGTCGGCGAGGCCGATGCCGCTAAACTCCGCGAAGACCTCGACCTAATCGAAGGTGTTTACCCCGACTTCGACCGCAACGACTACCTCGCCGCAAAAGTAGCACCCGTATTCTTCGGCTCAGCACTTAACACTTTCGGCGTCAAAGAACTCCTCGACTGCTTCGTCGAAATCGCTCCCGCTCCACGACCCGTCGACGCTCTCGAGCGTCGTATCAACCCCGACGAACCCGCCTTCACAGGATTCGTGTTCAAAATCCACGCCAACATGGACCCTAACCACCGCTCCTGCATCGCATTCGTCAAAATCTGCTCCGGTAAATTCGAACGCAACGCCGTGTACCGCAACGTCCGCACCGGCAAAACACTCAAATTCTCCGCCCCAACCGCATTCATGGCCCAGCGCAAAAGCATCGTCGACGAAGCTTGGCCCGGCGACATCGTCGGCATTCCCGACACCGGAAACTTCAAAATCGGCGACACCATCACCGCCGGCGAAGAAATCCACTTCCGCGGGTTGCCATCATTCTCTCCCGAGATGTTCAAATACATCGAGAACACCGACCCCATGAAATCAAAACAGCTCGAAAAAGGCATCCAACAACTCATGGACGAAGGCGTCGCTCAACTATTCACTAACCAATTCAACGGCCGAAAAATCATCGGCACCGTCGGACAACTCCAATTCGAAGTCATCCAATACCGACTCCTACACGAATACGGCGCACAAGTCCGCTGGGAGCCAATCTCACTCTACAAAGCCTGCTGGATCGAAAGCGACGACCCCGAAGCACTATCACAATTCCGCCGCCGTAAACACCAATTCATGGCCACCGACCGCGAAGGTCGCGACGTATTCCTCGCCGACAGCAACTACGTCCTCCAAATGGCCCAAACCGACTTCCCAAAAATCCGCTTCCACTTCACCAGCGAATTCTAACCAATACGTCAAAGAGCGCCACAAAGTCAAAAAAACTTTCTGCAAAGTTACAACAAAAAACCGCCCTTTGCCCCAAAATTTGGTTAACCCACCCAACTTTTCCCACATTTCATCCCCATCCCTATCCCCCTTTAGGGGGGATAGGGATGGGGATGCCCCCACACATACCCACCCCCAAAAACACCCCAAAAACCAATTAACAATGTTAAATGGTAAATGTTAAATGGTTACCAAAACCAATTAACAAAGTTAAAATGTAAATGTTAAAATCCCCAGCCCCGCCGCGGCCCGTTGCCAAGGCTCGGCGCAGCGAAGCGCCCGCCGCGGTGCGGTTCGGTGGCGAGGCGGAA